>NYZC01000304.1 GCA_002686995.1 Phycisphaeraceae bacterium
CAGGACGGGCTCACATCTGACCCGCGGGCTTACGCCGCGCGGTTCGCCGACGACCAGTGCGCGGGCTGCGGTTGAGCGAAGCGAGCCCCGAAGCCCTGTCCGTGTTCATCCGTGGTTCTTCAACTTCTCGTCACTGCGACAAGAAGTGACGGCGGAAGAATCTAATGATTAATGCCCAGGAGTCGGACCGCGTTGTGATAGAAGATGTCTTCGACCGTCGATCGGTCGAGATCAAGGTTCAGCATGGCGCGCCGCGCGCCGCGGAGCATTTCGTAACCGATGAAAGTGGGTCTCGGGTCACAGTGGGTGATGCCCATCTGTTTGATCATGTCCTCGGTCAGATGCGCCCACGCCTTGCCCCAGCCGATGTACTGGCCCTTCATCAGGTCGACGGGGAAGTCGCTGCCGTACATGATTCGATCGTGCGGGAAGTTCCGCAGCGCGGCCATGAACACGTCGGTGCTGGTGACCGAGGAGAAGTCGAACCAGATGTTGGGGATGTCGCGCAGCCGAGGCGCCGCCTCCTCGAGGGGCCAGGCCACGAGGCATCGCGCCAGGTGCGCGAGGATCCACTTCACGCGCGGATACTGACGCGTGAGGCGCTCCAGGTCCGCGAGGTTCTCTTCGTCGGCGATCGCGCGTGACTTGCCGAGGTGCATCATCACGACCAGATCGCGGTCATTGGCGACCTCGATGAGCGGCTCGGGCAGCATGTCGGTGATGCGGCACTCGTTCTCGTCGTCCGCCCACCAGCGATACGGCTTGAGACCGCGGAAGCCAAGGCGGTCGACGGTTTCGGCGACGTGCCGTGCGTCGAACGCCGCGGGCGTGAGCATGAACGCGACCGATCGGGGATCGTCCGCCGTCTGCGCTGCGGTGAACTCGTTGGCCGCGTCCCAGTCACCCCGCCGGTAGACCCAGCCCATCATCAGGTAGTTGAGTCGTCGGCCGGGGTAGAGCGTGTCGTAGCACGCGTCGAGCGCCGTGCGGTCCATCAGGTGCACAGGGCGCTCCCACCAGGTGACGCCCTCCGTCGGCTCGTCATCGGTCGTCGAGGTGCAATGGGTCGGGTCGTAGACGTGCACGTGCGCGTCGTAGAGCTGTTCCGGCAGGAAGTCGGCAAGCTCCTCTTCCCAGATGCGTCGGTCGAGGTCGGTGATTTCCAGTCGGTGCTCGATCATCAGGTAGAGTATAGTGCCGGCTTCGATGGTCGAATGAAGGGCGCACCTGCCGCAAAGCCACGGTGCTTCGACCGGCCAGGGTTGCTGAGCCGCGCGATGTCCAGTCCGGTTGATATTGGTGAACGTCTGCAGCTCTTCGTCGATGAACGGCTGGTTGCTTCGCTGCGCCACGCTGCGCTGACGCTCACGCATCCGGAGGTGCAGCGCGAGAGCCTGCTGTCGCCGACGGCGCCCTGGGAGGCCGGGCGCGCCAGCGCGTGGAGCGCGCTGGTGCACCATGAAGGACGCTTCCACCTGTGGTACGACGCGTATGCCTGGGATCCGAAGATTCGCAGGATCGACCGCGCCACGCACTGCTACTGCTACGCGGTGTCGCAGGACGGCGTTCACTTCGAACGGCCCGACGTCGGTCTGTTCGAGGTCGACGGCATACGCGACAACAATGCAGTGATGCGGGGCACCGAGGGCGGTCCCGTCTTCGTCGATCCGTTCGCGCCACCGGAACGGCGCTTTCGCGCGATCATCCGCCGGCAGTCGAAGCTGGATCTCTGGGACGAGCTTGTGGCCGTCGGCACGCACGATACCTGGATGCTCACCTCACCCGACGGCATGCACTGGCGGCGCAGCGATCGCCCAATGCTGCCGTTCTGGCTCGGTGCGACACAGTCGGTCATCTGGGACGACCGGCTCGCGAAATGGGTGCTCTACCTGCGCGCGCACGTCGACACGGGGGGCGCAACCCGCCGGGCGTTCATGCGCGTCGAGGTCGCCCGGGACGCCCTCGACGATCCGCTCGAATTGCCTGAAGGATGCACGCCACCCGATCCGGGGCAGCGACAGGGGCTGACGGACCAGTGGCCGATCGTGCTCGACGCGGACGATCAGGACATGCCCGGCGCGCAGGTGTACGTGTCCAACATCATTCGGTACGCGCGGGCCGATGAGCTCTATCTCGCGTTCATTCCGATGTGGTACGATTCGCGCAACGGCGATGATGCGTCGGATATGCTGGAGGTCCAGCTGGGCATCTCGCGCGACGGCATCACCTGGCGACGGCCCTGGCGACGACCGCTCGTTACGCCGGGCACGGAGGGGACGGCATCGGCCGGCCAGGTCTTTCCCGTTCAGGATCCCGTGATCGTCGCTGATGAGTTCTGGCTCTACTTTCACGGCCTGCCCGAAGATCACATGAGCGCGCATCATGAGAAGGGCAATCATCATCTCGCACGCGCCATCTGGAAGCGCGACCGGTTCGTGTCGGTCGAAGCTTTCGACAGGGAAGCGGGTGAACTGACGACGGGGCCACTTCGATTCACGGGGCGCCGCCTTGCCGTCAACGCGAACGCCGGGGCATCCGGATGGATTCGAGTGGCGATCGAGCGCCCGGACGGGACGGCCATCGAGGGTTTCACGGATTCGGAAGCGCGCACGATGCACGGCAACAGGCTGGATCACGACGTGACGTGGGAGACCGGCGCCCGCGTGAGCCGCCTGGCCGGCCAGCCGGTCCGCCTGCGCTTCACGATGCAGGCAAGTCGGCTCTACGGGTTTCAGTTCAGGGATTGAGGGCGCGCTCATGCACGGGAACCGAAGAATCATCGTCGCAGCGCTGATTGTTGCGGTCACTTCGTCCGTAACGCTCGCGGACGCGCCCCGACGGAAGATCATCGAGTACGGATGGGACGTTCCCACGCCGGCGTTCATCGTCGAGCACATTGACTCGATGCAGCGTCAGCCGTTTGACGGCCTGATCTTCCGGCTGGAAGGCCACCGGATGGCGTTCGACCTGCGCCGCTGGAATGCGCGCGATCTCGCGCCGCAGGCGGAGCAGTTGACCCATGTGCGATGGGGCCGCTTCACGGACAACTTTCCGGTGCTGTGGTCCTCCGTGCAGAAGATGGACTGGTTCGACGATGCGCAGTGGGAAACGATCGAGCACAACCTCGGTCTCGTCGCGAAAATTGCGCGGCAGACGGGCTGCAGGGGTGTCGCGTTCGATCCGGAACCGTACGACGGAAACCCGTGGGCCTGGCCGAACGACTGGGAGGGCCGAGGCAGCACGGTCTCGTATGCGGATCGGAAGTACGAAGATCTGTGGAAGCAGGTGCGCCGGCGCGGCGCTCAGTTCATCTCGGCCCTGCAGCGCGAAATGCCGAACCTTGTCCTTTTCACGTTCTATCAGCTCAGCCTGTTCAACAACGGACCGATCATGCGGGAGCCCGATCCGGCCCGCCGGATGGAAATGCTTTCGAAAGACCGCTACGGCCTGCTGCTCGCCTTCACCGAGGGGTTCCTCGAGGGGGCGGGCCCGAACGTGCGCATTGTCGACGGGGCGTCCGAGACCTCGAATCATCACCGGCTGTCCTCGTTCCACCGGTCGTATCACCGTACCCGGGCCGGCGTCCTGAACCTGCTGCCGTCCACCCTGCACGAACGCTATCGGCAGACCGTCGAGTTCGGTCCGAAGCTCTTCGTGGACTACCTCTACGCGATCTACCCGCCGGAAACCCGCAATGCGACGTACTTCATCAACGACGAGCAGCGCCAGCGTCTCATGGAATACGCGACCTGGTGCGCGCTGGAGACGACTGATCGGTACGTCTGGGTTTACAGCGAGCGCATGAACTGGTGGCAGGACCAGCGGACCGGTCACGAGCACCGCGTCCGGGCTGCGGAGGCGATCGCGTCGGCTCTGACGTTGCACGAGCGCGGCAAGGCGCCCGATCCTTCGATCGAGGACGCGGTGGAGCGCGGCATCGAACTGCGGGCCGCGACGATCGCGCGGCGGATGCAGTCGCGTACGGCCAGAGTGCGCAGCCTGTCGCTGGGAATGAAGCCGCCCGCGATCGACGGCCGGATCGATGATGCGGCCTGGTCGGAGCGGACGCGGCTGGAAGCGCTGGTCTCCGCCGCGAACGATCCCGAGGCGGAGCCCGACGCGGCGACGGTCGCGTGGGTCACCTACGATGACGGACACCTGTACGTGGCGATTCGGTGCGACGAGCCCAGCATCGCGAAGCTGAACATTCGCGGCGATCGAAACCGCGCGGACGGCGACGTCTGGGCTGGCGACTGCGTGGAGGTCTTCATCTCGGACGGCGCCGGTCCGACGCCGAACCGCCACCTGATCGTCAACCCGAGAAACTGGCGGTGGGACGGGGAGGGCAGCCGGTCGGACTGGAACGGCGACTGGCGCAGCGCGACGCGCGTGCGCGACGACGCGTGGTACGCCGAGTTCGCCTTTCCCTGGGCGCAGGCGGGGGGACGCCCGGCGCCCGGCTCCACGCGACGGGCAAACGTCGCGCGGCAGCGCAAGCCGGTAATCGAATGGAGCACCTGGTCGCCGATCACGTCCGATTTCCTGAACTTCGACGAATTGGGGACGTGGCGGTTCATGGATTAGCCCGGAACGGCCGGCTCCGCTCGGGTTGGTGATTGACGAAGGAGTAAAGATGCCTGCAAAGAAGATGACGGTTGCCGTGGCGCAGTTTTCCCTGTCGGCAGACATTTCGGCGAACCTGCGATTTTATCTGCGATACATCAGGGAAGCCGGCAAAAGAGGGGCATCCCTGATTGTCTTTTCTGAACTTTCGCTCTGCGGATTCGGTCCCGTCGACTGGAAGGACTGGCGCAAGGTCGATTACCAGGAGCTTGCCGATGCCGAAGAACGCGTTCGAAGCGCGCTTGGGGAATCCGGTCTCTGGGGCGTCATGGGCACGGCGAAATATCAGAGCAGCAGGAAGAAGCCGTTCAATTCGGCGGTATTCGTAGATCCAAACGGAAGAGAACGCGCCAGCTACAACAAGATCTTCGGCACGCCCGTCGAGCTCGGATATTACTCGCGGGGAGAGCACTTTACCGTGCTCAACATCAACGACTTGCGAGTCGGAAGTCTGATCTGCTACGACTTCCGTTTTCCCGAGCTCTACAGGGAGTATCTGAAGAAAGACGTTCGTGTCATGGTACATCCCTTCTATCAGCCGGGGAGACCGCCATATCGAGATGGGTTGAGCCATATCGCTCCGATTCATATTCAGAGTCGGGCTGCCGAAAACTGCATGTTCGTGATCGCTCCGAATTATGGGGGGCGCGATTCCGCCTGGGGCTCCATGATCGTGAATCCGGATGGGGAAATCATGCTGCGTCTTGCCCGAGGACGATCCTGCATGGGGATTGCCGAAATCGAACTCGATCCGTTTCTTTCGGGCTGGGGAGAGGTTCGAAGACAGAACGCGCGAAGGGCAAGCCGGGGGCATTTCGTTCCATTGACTGAAAAGGAAGCGGGGAAGTATGAATGACCGGGGTGGGCGCGCAGATGGTATGCGCGGCCCGACGCCGGTGAAGGACCATCACCATGCTCTTCTGTAAGGACCTGAATCAGTTCATCGTGACCGGAGCCTTCGCGGTCCTGCTCGCGCTGACCTTTCCCTGCGCGGCCGAGAGAACCAGGAAGAAGCTCATCGAGTACGGCTGGGGCGTGCCGTACCCGGACCAGCTTCTCGAGAAGCTGCACAACATCGAAAAGCGCCCTTTCGACGGGATCATGTTCCGGCTCCGGGACACCAACCGGGTATTCGACGTCCGACGCTGGGAGGAAGCCGAGGTCCAGCCCCAGGTCGATCAGCTTGCGCGGGTGAGGGGGCGCAATCTCACGCACAATTTCCTGACCGTCTACGTCGGTAACGACGACGCGAAGATGGACTGGTTCGACGACGATCAATGGTCGATCATCGAAGCGAACATGAAGCTGACCATGCGTGCGGCGAAGGCGGCGCGCGCCGTCGGCATCTGCTTCGACCCGGAATCCTGGACGAAGAACAAGCCGTGGAAGTATCCGGGCAAGTACGGTGACTACACGTTCGAGCAGGTCGAGGCGAAGGTGCGCCAGCGCGGGGCTCAGTTCATGCGCGTCGTCCAGGAGGCGAACCCCCGCGTCAGGCTGTTGACCCTGCACCTGGCCAGCGGATTCGCGCGGCACTTTCCGGTGGTCAGGGACGAGGCGTCGCGGCGGCGCGTACTGCTCGAAACCGCCGAGACGATGCTGCCGGCGTTCCAGAACGGCATGCTCGACGCCGTCGGGCCGGAAGTGCAGATCATCGACGGGTTCAGCGGGACCTACTGGACGGCGACGGGGGACGGTTTCAGGCGCGGCTACCACCGCGTGCGGCAGGGCGGCCTGGCGCTGATCGCCCCCGAGAACCACGGCAGGTACCTGGCTCACGTGCAGGTTGGCGCGGCCATGTTCGTCGACGCGATCTTCGGCACGTACGGGGAAAAAGGCAGTCGACTCGGCCACTATGTCACGAACCGCACGCGCGAGCAGTGGGCTGAAAGCCACATCTACCACATGCTCGCAACGGTCGACGAATACGCCTGGGTGTACACGGAGAGAATGAACTGGTACGGCGAGCAACTCTTCCCGCCGCTCACCATCCTCGATCCGATCATCCGGCGCGCGCGTGGCAAGCACGATGGCGATGAAGTGCTTGGGTTCGACCCTGAGCCAGGGCTGATCAAGGGCATGGCGCGGATCGACGAGCACATCGAGCGGCAGGTGAAGACGCGGCGGGCGACCATCCGGCGCTGCGCCGCGGACGCACCGAAGATCGACGGCGTACCCGACGACACCGCGTGGCGCGACGCGACCGAACTTGGGGCGCCCGTTCGCATCGCAGGAAGCACCTACAGCGTCGTGGCGCACGGCTCGTTCCTGCCGCGATGGGGGTTTGCGGGATTGCGGATGCGCGCCGGTCTGCCGGCGTGGGACATTCCCGCTCACGTCGCCATGCTGGACGAAGCGACGGGCACGGTCGCGACGACCGTTCGAATGACGTATGACGACGCGGCGCTCTACGTGGCGATCAGGTGCGATGAGCTTTCTGAGGCGGCGATTCGGGCCTCCGGCCGTCGTCGCGACGCCGACGCCATCGGCGACGGAGACTACGTCGAGCTTTCGATCAGCCGACATGTCAATCCGATCCGGCACGTGACGTTCGTGGTAAATCCCGACGGGCTGCAGTGGGACGCCGACTCGGACGACGTGTCCTGGGACGCGGCGTGGCAGAGCGCCGTGCATCGTGCCGACAACTACTGGTCGGTGGAGATCGCCGTGCCGTGGTCGGCCATCAGCAGCGCGCCCGGATCGGGCGCCGTGCGTCGCGCCAACATTTGCCGCCAGCGCACCGCGCACCCCGAGTTGACGAGCTGGTCACCGACGGTCACGCGTCTCCGCGATCCGCGGTTCTTCGGAACGCTGGAGTTCGAGTGACGCGGGCGGAAGGTCGAAAGTCGAAGGTCGAAAGTCGAAGGTCGAAGGTCGGAAGTCGGAAACGTCGAGGGCCGATCGATGGACGACGGGTTCGGGTGAACCGCTCATGGGCCTGAATCGGGGCCGCTGCCGTGAATGAACCGGTACGCGTTGCCGTAGAAGATGTCCTCGATCTCCTTCTTTCCGAATCCTTCGAACCCGATCGCGCGGCGCGCGGCGCGCAGCGTTTCGTAGACGGTGTAGGTGGGGCGAGGGTCGCAATGGGCCGGAGCGAGGCGGGCGATGTCGTCCTCGGCGAGCTGCTCCCAGCCGAGGCCGAAGCTGACCATCGTGCCGCGCACGAGGTCGCAGGGGAAGTCGGTGCCGAACATGATGCGGTCGAGGGGCAGGTGGCGAAAGCCCAGCGTGAGCACGTCGGAGTAGGTGACCGACGAGAAGTCGTACCAGAAGCTGGGGACGTCGCGGATGCGCTCGATGGATCGCTCGAGCGGCCAGGCGATCGAGCTTCGCGCCATGTGGGCGAGATCCCAGCGCACGTTCGGGTACCGGGTCGCGAGATCGAGCAGATCGCGCACGTTCTGCTCCTCCGCGATGCCCAGCCGGCCGCCCAGGTGCATCATCACGATCAGGCCACGGTCGTTCGCCAGCTCGATCAGCGGTTCGGGCAGCATGTCGGTGATCCGGCAGCCCACTTCGTCGTCGGCGTACCAGCGGTAGGGCTTGAGACCCATGAACCCGTGGTGATCGATCTCGGAGGCGACCTTATCGACCGTGAACTGCGGATGGACGAGCATCAGCCCGGCGCTCGGCGCCTGGCCGGCCACCTGCGCGGCGGTGAAGGCGTTGTGCCCGTCGAAGTCGACGCGGCGAAACACCCACCCGAAGAGCAGGCGATCGACGGTCCGGCCGGGGAAGACCATGTCGTAGATTCGCGTCAGTTCGTCGCGGCCGATGACCGGCATCGGGCACGCGTCGGTCATCTTGTGCTCCGGCGGGTCGTCGTCGGGTTTCGACAGGCAGAACGCCTCGCTGAAGCAGTGGACGTGCGCGTCGAAGAGCCGCGACGGAAGGAACTCGGCCAGCTCCTCCTCCCAGATGCGCCGATCGAGGTCGGTCGGTTCCATACCCATGTTCGACTCCGGTCCTGACGCCACGCGTGCGTCGAGGTTGGGGTATGGTAACGGTTCCAAGCAGGAGGCCTGATGATGAGCCGCGCGTGGCCGGCGACACTGCTGCTGCTGGTGATCGGGACGCCGTCGGCGGACGCCCGAGTCGGCCCGGTGCGCGACGCGGCGCAACGGGATCCGACGCGGAACGTGGCGCTGGGTCGGCCCATCACCATGATCCCGGCGCTGCGCGGCGATCCGAAGGTCATCACAGACGGACGGATCATCACGTCGTTGCGGCACATGGACTGGATGCAGGGGCCGATGCTGCACCAGTCCTACCCGGGACGAGTGAATCTCTGCGTCGACCTGGGCGCGTCGCATCCCGTCGACGAGGTCGGGATCCGGTTCCTCGGCGGCACGCCGTGGGACCTGACGGCCGGGATCGATCTGCCAGGGTGGATCGAGGTCTTCGTCGCCGACGAACGACGCGGCCCGTACCGGAAGATCGCGACCTATTCGCGCTTCACGCCGGGCGACGACGAGAGGCACGGGGTGCCGCGCCCGGCCGGACAGCCGCTGGTTTTCGGCTTTCGGTTTCCCCGTCTCGGCGCACGCGGGCGCTTCATCGGCATCCGGTTCTACGCCAACTCCTACGTCGCCACGGACGAGCTTTACGTGCTGCGCGGCGGGACGGGCGACGTTTCGGGCGAGCCGAGCGATTTCTCGGTGTCCGAAGTGCAGATGTTCTTTCACAAGCCTGCGGTCCACGTGTCCCCGGACATTGCGACACCGCTGCCGATCGGATGCGTCGGCGTCAGGTCGGAGAAGCCGAAGAGCCTGGTCGTCGCGCTGACGGTGCCGAAGGGCGTTCGGATACTCCAGGGTGGTCTCTACGCGCAGTCGGTCGGCGAGGCGACCGTGACGGAGGACGCTCAGGGGATCACCTACACCTGGCGGTTCGATACGACGCTCAAGCTGCCGCGCAAGGGATCGCAGACGGGCTCCGATAAGGCGTTCGCGCGGCTCTACTGGATCGGCCAACCCGACGAGGGCGCGCCTCAGGCCCTCCGTCACCAGGTGATGTGGGGCGACTACCGGTCGCCGGTGATCGAAACGCCGATCGTCGTGCACGAAATACCGGAGCCGAAGATCAGCCCGCGCAGGCTCAGGACATCACTCGGCTGGTGGCGCTTCCAGGACACCCCGCTCTGGCCGGACTGGAAGAAGGCGTTCCGGCACGTGGGCATCAACACGGTCTGCGGATTTCCGAAGCAGTACATCGTCGACGACGCGAAGACGCTGCAGCGGGTGCAGGCGTTTCTGACCGAAGCGCGCGAATTCGGCTTCCACGTCGAGATGATCGACAATCCGCTGCGTCGACTCTGGATCAAGGGCGCGAGGCACAACCGCGCAGGGCAGGGGCGCCCCGAGCACCGCGAGATCCTCTGCCAGTTCGAGGGCGGGCGCACGGGCACGAGGTTGTGCCCGTCATATCGCGGGAGATTCTTCCGAGAGGAGACCGCTCGCCTGGGGCGCGCCGTCGCCCTGTTCCGTCCCGACGCGATCACGATGGACATCGAGGTCTGGAGCGATCAGTGCGCCGATCCGCCGAAGTGCACGCGCTGCCGGGCGCGAAAGCAGGAGCAGCGCATCGCGAGCTGGGACGAGTGGAAGAAACGGCAGGGCATCGAGATCTGGAGCGCCCTGTACGAGGCGTGCGGGAGCGCGGCCGCCGAGTCGGCCTTGGCGACACCGGATATCGGCGTGTTCGAATGGACGACAGGCGAGGTGTTCCACACGGTGTTCCCGATCGACGAGCTGTACCCGGAGCGGCTGCACAATCTTCAGCCTCGATTCTACGCTCCGTTCGGACCGCATCACCTGAGGGTGATCGGCCGGCATCTTCGCGCGCAACGGCGCCGGATCGATCGCAACGATCTGAAGCCGTGGCTCGGGACGGGCGACTTCGGGCCGTTCACGGGCGAAACGTTCCACTACGCGCTGCTGGAATGTTTTCTCAACGGGGCTCGCGGGTTCCTGCTCTATTCGAATCGAACCCTCGACGCCGATCTGCTCGCCGGGTATGCCCGCGCGACGCGGACGATCGCGCCGTTCGAGAACATCGTCGTCGACGGCGAGCCGATCGACGTTACCGTCGAAGGGATGGGCCGCGCCTCGGCGATGAAGCTGGATTCGCAGATGCTCCTGCTGGTCGAGGACTACGATCGCGAGGTGGACGAGGTCCGACTGCGGCTCAACGTCGCGGACGAGGTCGTCGTACACGATCTCGACGACGGTGCGAAGGTCGGCGTGCTGGGCCCCGGCAAGGCCGTTCTGCTCACGGTTCCGGTCCATGACGTTCCGGCGCGGCTTCTTCACATCGGCCCGTCGGACAGCCAGGAGTCGGAAGGGCAGTTCTGAACCAATACAATCTTCCGACCTTCGACCTTCGACCTTCGACCTTCGACCTTCGACCTTCGACCTTCGACCTTCGACCTTCGACC
>NYZC01000305.1 GCA_002686995.1 Phycisphaeraceae bacterium
CGCCCGTCGCCCGTCGGGCCGGACGGCCGGTCGCAGGAAGACATCACGCTCGGAAGCTTCGTCCACCACGGCTCTCTGAAGGTCGGCGAGTTCTACGAGCGCACCGTAACCGTGCGCATTCCGAAGAACCTGACCGGCATGTGGCACATCACGCCGTGGTCCGACGCCACCGACGTCGTGCTGGAGGACACGTTCGACGTCAACGTCAACCCCGACGACCCGAACGAACTCGACAACAACAACTACAAGGCCCGAGAGATCACGATCCTGCTCACGCTGCAGCCCGACCTGACCGTGACCCGGGTCACCGCCGACCCCGTCGGTTTCGTCGGCGGCCCGTTCACCGTGTCGTGGACCGTGAAGAACATCGGACAAGCCGCGACCGCCGAGACCCGGTGGACCGACCGGGTGTTCCTCAGCCACGACGACGAACCCGGCGGATCGCGCCAGGATCTCGGCGGCATCCTTCGCGACGGCGCGCTGGGCATCGACGAGACCTACACGAGGCAGGTGACGTTCGAGCTCGCGCCGGCCGCGGCGGGGCAGTACGTGTTCGTCGAGACCGGATCGGGCGTGTTCGAGGGCGGCCTGACCGACAACAACATCGGCATGGCCCCGACCGATATCACGAGCACGCCGGCCGACTTCATCGTCGTCGACGTCACGACGCCCGCCGAAAGCTTCTCGGGAGAGCTGGCGACGATCTCCTGGTCGGTGACGAACACGGGCGCGCCGGTCTGGGCCGGCACGCGCTACTGGCAGGACGAGGTCTGGTTCTCGCCCGACCCGACGTTCATCAGCGGCCGCGCGACGCGTCTCGGGCGCACGACGTTCAGCCACGAGGATTACATCACGCAGACCGGCGACGTGCTCGGTCCCGGCGACAGCTACACGCTCACCGACCAGTTCACGCTGCCGCGCGGCGTCGGCGGACCGTTCTTCATCTACGTCTTCACCAACATCAGGGGCCGCGACCTCGTCGGCGGCGGCAGCAACGACGGCAACCGTTCCCTGTTCGCCTCCCGCGCGTTCGAGGTGCAGGGGAACAACGAGGGCAGCGCCCCGATTCCGGTGACCTACGCCGAGCCCGACCTGTTCGTAACCGATCTCGTCGTGCCGGTCGACCCCCGCGCCGGCGAGACGATCCCGATCACGTGGACGACGACGAACATCGGCACGCGGGCCACCCGCGAATCCGGGTGGGCCGACACGATCGTCCTCTCCACCGATCCGTCGCTGGACGCGAGCGACCAGTTCCTCGGCGCGACCTCAGGTCTCGGCCCGCTCGACGTCGGTGAGTCGTACACGCGCGCCGTCGAGGTGGATCTGCCCGACGGCATCGAGGGCGACTTCCACGTGCTCGTCTTCACCGACTCGAACCAGGAGGGCCAGCCGCCGCCGTTCGGTCCGGGCATCGGCCTGCAGTTCGGCGTGGATTCCGTGTTCGCCCGCGTGCCCGAGTTCCAGGACGAGGGCAACAACATCACGCCCGCGGCGATGTCCGTGCTGCCCGCGGCACCGCCTGACCTGCAGGTCACGCTGCTCGAGTTCCCCGAGCGCGTTTTCACGGGCCAGCCGTTCGACATCACCTGGGAGGTGACGAACACCGGCACGGGCCCGACGTCCGACAAGACTCCGTCGTGGGACGATCTCGTCTACCTGTCGCGCGACGCGTTCCTCGATCTCCGCGCCGACCGGTTCCTGCTCTCGGCCCGTCACAGCGGCGTGCTGGAGCCGGGGGCCACCTACCGCGAGACACGGACCGTCACCGCGCCGACCAACCTCGCGCTGCCGGGCGAATCGACCAGCTTCTTCGTCATCGTCGTGACCGACGCCGTCCGCAGCGGCCTCCCGCGCGGCCGGATCTTCGAGGGCATGAACGAGACGAACAACACCACCGCCGGCGCCGACCCGATGATCATCGAGCCGCCGCCGCCGGCCGACCTGCAGGTCATCGACGTCACGGTGCCGAACGAGGCGAGCTCCGGTGACCTCGTGACGTTCGAATGGACCGTGGCGAACGTGCTGCACGGTCTCGACGACAACCCGGCGCGCGGGCGCTGGACCGATTCGCTCTACCTGTCCGCCGACGCGATCTGGGACGTCGACGACCCGCTCATCGGCCGCGCCACGTTCACCAGCGACGCGGACGGCCTCGCGCCGGGCGAGCAGTACACCCGGTCGATCAACGCGATCATTCCGCCGGCGCGCCCCGGCCTATACCGCGTGATCGTGCGCACCGACATCTTCAACGAGGTGTTCGAGGACGAGAACGAAGCGAACAACCGGACGCCGTCGCCCGATACGATCGACCTCACGGTGGATCGGCTTCAGCTCGGCGTGCCGTCCGACACCACGTTGAGCACCGGCCAGCAGCGACTGTTCGAGGTCGTCGTGCCATTCGGACAGACGCTGGTCGTGTCGGTGACCTCGCCGAGGCAGGAAGCGGCGAACGAGCTGTTCCTGCGCTTCGACGACGTGCCGACCGGCGTCGTGTTCGACGCGGCCTACGAAGGCGCGCTCGGCCCGAACCAGCAGGCGACGATCCCGGACACCGAGCCGGGCAGCTACTTCGTGCTGCTGCGCGGCCACTCCGAGCCGGCGGCCGACACGCCGACCACGCTGCTCGCCGAGCTACTGCCGTTCAAGATCACCGATGTCATCCCCGACGTCGGCGGTGACGGCCGGTACGTGACGACGACCATTCTCGGCGCGCAGTTCCATCCCGACGCAGTCGTCAAGCTTGTGCGCCCGGGTATCGCCGAGTTCGAGCCGGCGCGGTACGAGGTCGTCGATGCAACGAGGATCGTCGCGATCTTCGATCTCACCGAGGCGCCGCGCGGCCTCTACGACGTGGCCGTGATCAACCCCGACGGCGAGCAGGCGGTCCTGCCCTACCGGTACCTCGTCGAACGCGCGATCGAGCCGGACGTGACGATCGGCCTCGGCGGCCCCCGCGTCCTGGCGCCGGGCGAGAACGGCTTCTACGGCGTCTCGGTCCACAACATCTCGAACCTCGACACGCCGTACACGTTCTTCACGTTCGGCATTCCCGAGCTGGGCGAGAACGATGTCCTGTTCGACCTGACCTATGTCGTGTTCGAATCCAACCTGCGCGGCGCGCCGCCCGGCCCCGACGACGGCCGGCTCGACGACGTGCCGTTCGCCAGCCTCGTGTCGCACGTCAACACGGAGCGCCTGTCCGGCGAGATCCTCGCGCCCGGATACGTGCTCGATCTGCCGACCACGCAATTCGTCGGCCGCACGTTCAGCGTGCAGACCTACCCGGGCCTGGCGGAGATCCTCGAGGCCGATCCGGAGGCGCTCAAGTTCATCGACGACGGCGACATCGCCTTCGAGTTCCACCTTGCGGGCGCGGCGACGTCGCTGACGCGCGACGAGTTCCTCGCCCTGCAGGCGCAGGAGGCGCTCGATCTGCGCAGCGCGATCCTCGCCGACCCGGACGCGCCGCAGGCGCTGGTCGTCGTCGCGGCCGACCCCGACGCCTGGACCGCGCTCTACCTCGCCGCCCTCGAGGAGGCCGGGCTGATCCGGCCCGAAGGCGACGTGCCGCCCATCCGGGAGAACCCGCTCGTCGTCAGCCTCATGGCGGTCCTGACCGCCGGCGTGCTGGCGGGCCCCGCGGGCGAATCGCTGATCGCCGACGCGCCGACGCCGACGTCGCTGATCGAGCTCTTCGAGCAGGTGCGCGCGTGGTACGGACACGACGAGGACCGAATCGGATCGGCGGGCGTGCCGTCGCTCGAGGATTTCGACCTGGGCACCTCACGGCAGACGCACTTCGAGGCGTTCAAGGTGTTCGTGCCGTACGGCGAGGACCGGCTCGACATTCCGCCGAGCGCGCCGATCCAGCCGGTCAGCTTCGCCAGCTTCCTGCAGGGCGCCGCGGCGGGCGTGGCGCGACTCGCGTCGATCACCGGCCCCTTCGGCTTCGGCGCCGAGCAGTTCGTCCCGCTGAGCGAGCCGCTGCCCTACACGATCAGCTTCGAGAACGATGCCGCGGCGAGCGACGACGTGGGGGAGGTCCGGATCGTCCTTCCGCTCGACGATCAGCTGGAGCCGAGCAGCTTCCGCCTCGGTGACCTGCGCGTCGGGCCGGTCGCGGTGAACCTGCCGTCGCGCGGTGCGTTCAGCGGCGATTTCGATTTCGTCGAGTCGCTCGGTTTCGTTCTGCGCATCACGGCGGGGCTCGACATCGGCACGAACACCGCGACCTGGCTGATCCAGGCGATCGACCCCAACACCGGCGAGGTCGTGCAGGACCGGGGCCTCGGTCTGCTGGCCCCGAACGATGCGGACGGCAACGGCAGCGGCTTCGTGACTTACACCGTGCAGCCGCGCGGCGCCCGGGGCGGCCTGGACACCGCGTCCACCGGCGACACGATCGAGACCGAGGCGCGCGTCCTGTTCAACACCGCCCCGCCCGAAGACACGCAGCGGCTCGTCCACACCATCGACGCCGCCGCGCCCGTGACGACCCTCGAGGTCACCGCGCTGACCGCGGGCGGCGCCGATTTCGAGCTGAGCTGGAACGCCGAGGACGACGCCGGCGGCAGCGGCGTACGGCACGTCACGCTCTACGTCGCGGAGAACGGCGGCGCGTTCCGCATTCTGCTGGCGCAGACCGAAGAGACGTCCTTCGTCTTCGAGGGCGAGGCCGGCACGACCTACGAATTCCTCGCGCTGGCCACCGACCAGGCCGGCAACCAGGAGGCGCCGCCCTCCGGGGTCGCGGCGCCCGACGACGGCTCGTCCGTCAACCTCGGTTCGCTGCCGCAGGTCGACGAGACGACCGAGTTCGACCTCGGCGACCCGCCCGCCCCCGCCGCGGAACCGGCGACGAACGAGCTGTTCCTGCAGGCGCTCGCGCAGATTCCGTCGGTGCCGCCCGCCGGTGGCGCCAGCGAGTTCGTCCGGGCGGTGCAGCCCTTCAGTGCCCGCGCTTACGCCACGGGCATCGTGCCGAGCTTCGCCGACATCGGACCGATGGCCATCGCACTGCTCGAGGACGGCTCGGTCCTCGCGAGCGGCGGGGTGAACCGCGGCTCGCTCTACCGCATCGGTATCGAGGGCGGCGCCGTCGGGGATCCGATCGCGACACTCCCGTACCCCGTGTTCGATCTTGCAATCGATGCCGACGGTAACGCATGGGCCACGACCGGCGGCGGCCCCCTGCTCAAGCTCGACCCTGAAACGGGCGCGATCCTCGACACGTTCGGCGAGGGCCTCACGCAGGCGCTCGCGATCGATTCGAGCACCGGCCTGATCTACGTCTCGTCGAGCCGGGGCGTCGAGATCTTCGACCCGCAAAGCGAGACGTTCACGCACTTCAGCGACCTGCGCGCGGGCAGCCTCGCGCTGCGGCCGCCCGCCTTCGAGGGCGCGGCCTCCGTGCTCTGGGCGACGACCTGGCCGAACCGCGGCGACGTCGTGCGCTTCGACGAGCGCGGTGGCCCCGAGCTGATGCTTCGGTTCGACACGCCGGTCGACTCGCTCACGTTCGGCCCCGCCGGTTCGCCGCTCAACGGCCTGCTGTTCGTGAGCAACAACGTAATGATCACCGAGGAGACGGCGCATTCGCCGCGCTCGGTGATGGGCGGCAACCTCGTCATGGTGGACCTGGCGACGCTGCAGACCGTGGACGTCGCCACCGGCGGCACCCGCGGCGACGTGGTGCGTGCCACCACCGACGGTCGCGTGCTCCTCAGCCAGTCCAACCAGATCGACGTGCTCAACCCGGTCGTCGCGCCGCGCGTCGCCGGCGTCGATCCACCCGATGGCAGCGTCGTCGTCCTGCCGCGCGGCGCGGTGTCGATCATCTTCGACCAGGACATGCGCGCCGGCGACCCGGCCGACCCGAACTCGGTGCTCAACCCGGCGAACTTCCTGCTGATCGGCGACGACACCGGCGAGCAGTCCATCGTCTCGATCACCTGGAGCGCCGAGACCCGCACGGCGACCGTGGTCTTCGACGCCCTGCAGCCCGATCGATTCGAGCTTCGCGTGGCGGCGAACCTCCGCAGCACCGCGGGCCTGAGCCTGGGCAGCCGCTTCACCTCGCGCTTCACCGCGGTCTCGTTCTTCTCACCGCTGCTCGATATCGACCTGGCCAACCCGCGATCAGATCGCGGCGACGGCACGGTCTCGTACGACGTCGTCATCACGAACGCCTCGAACTTCAACCTCCTGCTGCCGGCGCTGCTGGTGGTCGTGCCGACGGACGGTTTCGACGGGCAGCCGCTCGAACGCGTAGACGACAGCACGTTCGCCGACGGGTTCGACGGCACGGTGTTCGTGATCGATCTCGCCGGCAGCTTCGCCGACGGACTGCTCGAGCCCGGCGACACGACGGTGGTCCGCACGGTGACGCTCACCGATCCCGATGGCCAGCGCGTCGCCGTCGAGCACACGGTCTGGGCCCGGCCGTTCCCCAACCCCCCGCCGCAGTTCACGTCCGAGCCGGTTACCGAAGCGCTCGCCGACGGCCCCGAGTACCAGTACCAGGCCACGGCCACCGACCCCGACGGCGCCGACGCCGCCATCGCGTTCCTGCTGCTGCGCGGCCCCGAAGGCATGACCATCGATCCCGCCACGGGCCTCGTCCGATGGGCGCCGACCGCTGCCGACCCGTCCGAGGCGCAGGTCGTCGTTCGCGCGTACGACGGCCGGGGCGGCAGCGCGACCCAGACCTTCGAAATTCAGGTCGAAGGCGGCAACCGCGCGCCGCAGATCGACGCCCTGCCCGACGAGATCCTCGGCGCCGAGCTCGAGATCCTCGAGCTGACCATCGTCGCGACGGATCCCGACGGCGACCTGGTGCTGCTGTTCGCCGACAACCTGCCGCCGGGCGCCGTGCTGGACGTCGAGCGCGGCGTGATGGTCTGGCAGCCCGATGGCGACGACGCCGGGACATACCCGGACGTCCGGTTCACCGCGAGCGACGGCCGGCGCTCGACGACCGTCTCCACCACGATCCTCATTGCGCCGACGAACCAGGCGCCGAGCTTCATCCGGCCCGCCGACCGCACGATTCGCCAGGGCGACACGCTTCAGCTGCGCATCGCGGGCGCCGACCCCGATCTCGATCCGCTGACCTACTCCAGCACCAACCTGCCGCCGGGCGCGACGCTGCACCCGATCACCGGCCTGTTCGAGTGGACGCCGCAGTTCATCTACGAAGGCGACTTCACGTTCCCGATCACCGTCAGCGACGGCGCGCTGTTCACGACGAAATCGTCGACGGTCACCGTCATCAACGTGAACGGCGCCCCGTCGTTCGACCCGCTCGGACCGTTCGTCGTCCAGGAAGGTCAGCAGCTTCAGTTCAGCTTCCTCGCGTTCGACCCGGACAACCCCGGCTTCGATGCGTCGGAGCGCCTGAGTGACGGGACGCTGATCCCCGTGTTCGAAGGCGACCCGACCGTGACCTACACGGCCGAAGGTCTTCCGGCCGGGGCCGGCGACAGCGCGCCGGACTTCGACACCGAAACGGCGCTGTTCACCTGGACGCCGGACTTCAACCACGCGGACACGTACGAGATCACGATTACCGGCACTGACGACGGCGACGGCACCGGCGTGCCGCAGTCCACCGTCGCCGTCGCCACGATCATCGTCGAGAACACGAACCGCTCTCCGCAGCTCACGCCAGTGGGCAACCAGGAGGTGGCGCGCGGCGAGGTCGTCGAGATCCCGGTGACGGCGACTGATTCCGACGGCAATGCCATCTTCCTTACGCTCGACAGCAACGTGCCTGGCTTCCCGCTGCCGGACTTCGTCACGTTTACCGATCACGGCAACGGCACGGGCACGATCACGCTTGCGCCGGGCTTCGGCGACCGCGGCGACCATACGCTCACGCTCGTCGCGACCGACGACGGCGACGGCGGGCCCGCGGCGGACGTCGAGTCGGACGAGCACACCTTCGTCGTATCGGTCACGAGTGTGAACGAGCGTCCCGAGCTTGCGTTCATCGGCGACCGGGTGGCCCTGGTCGACGCGCTGCTCGCGTTCGACATCCTCGTCAGCGATCTCGACGAGGATCCGTTGACGTTCGAGGCCGTCGACCTGCCCACCGGCGCGACGCTCACGCCGACGCCCGTCTACGGCCAGGCCCGATTCGAGTGGACGCCCGGAGCCGCAGACCTCGCCGGTTCGCCGTACACCCTCACGATTCGCGTAACCGACAGCGGAAACGGCAACGTCGCCGAGGCGCTGAGCGACGCGCAGACACTGGACATCGTGGTGCGCGAGACCAATGCGGCGCCGGTGCTGGCACCCGTCGGCAACCGCACGGTGACCGAGCTCGACACACTATCTATCACGCTTTCCGCAACCGACGCAGACGGCGACGTGCTGACCTACAGCGCGACGAACCTGCCGGCCGGCACCGCGCTCGATCCGCAGACGGGCGTGCTGACCTGGACGCCGGGCCTGTTCGAGGCCGGTGAGTACGCCGGCATCGTTCTCGCCGCGACGGACGGACAGGCCGTAAGCGTTGAGACGCTCACCCTCACTGTCCTGAACCTGGACCAGGCGCCCGTCATCGTGCCGTTGCCCCTGCAGTCGGGGCGCGAAGGCACTCCGCTCGCCTTCACCATCGCGGCCGGCGACATCGACGGCGGCGCGCTGAGCTACGGCGCCCCGGACGGCCTGCCCGACGGCGTCCGGCTCGACGCCGAGACCGGCCAGTTCAACTGGACGCCCGGCTTCGAGCAGTCGGGCACCCATGTCATCCGCATCCGCGTCGCGGACACGACGGGACTGGCCGACGAATCGGACGTCACGATCCGCGTCGACAACGTGAATCGCGCTCCGACCATCGACGCCTCGAATCGTGCGGTGCGCCTGGGCGAGACGCTGCAGCTCTTCCCGGACGCGTCCGACCCGGACCTGAACACGACCCTGACCTACAGCGCTATCGGGCTGCCCGAGGGCGCGTCGCTCAACGACGTGACGGGGCTCTTCGAGTGGACGCCCGGTCCCGGCCACGCCGGCGAATTCATCGTGACGATTCGCGTATCGGACGGCGCGGCGATGGCCAGCAAGGCCGTCGTGCTGACGGCAGCGGTCGACATCGTCCCGCCATCGGTCACGATTCTGCTGACGCCGGGCTTCCCGGTGCTGCCCGGCCAGGACGTCTCGGTCCGCGTTCTCGCGCTCAGCGTCTCGGATATCACCGGACGCACGCTGAAGATCGACGGCGAGGCGCTCGCGCTCGACGAGGACGGACGCGCGATGTTCACGCCGACGACGCCCGGCCGGTTCGAGATTGAGGCCGCCGCGACCGACGAGGACGGGCAGACCGGAGACACGACCGGCGTCCTCAAGGTCCGCGACCCGGCTGACGACACCCCGCCGGCGGTATCGTTCGATACCAACCTGCAGGGCGCCGTGCTTACGACGGCTACGCCGATCGAAGGCGTCGTCGACGACAGTAATCTCGACGTCTGGACGCTCGAACGGGCGCTTCTCGGCACGAACGCCTTCCAGACGCTCGCCACCGGACACGTCGCGACCGACGGCATCCTCGCCGAGTTCGATCCCGCCGCCGTCACCAACGGCGCCTACGTCCTTCGCCTCAGCGCCGTGGACATTGCCGGCCGCCGGCGCGAAGCGCAGGTGGTGGTCGAAGCGGACACGACGAACAAGCCGTCGCGCCTCCTCCGCGTCGAAACCGATCTTGCGATCAGCCTGGACGGCATCGCGTTCGACCTCGTCCGGCGCTATGACTCGCTGACCCGATCGACCGCCGGCTCCGTCGGCCATGGCTGGCATCTTGCGCACCGGGACACGCTGATCCAGACGAACGTGCCGCCGACCGGCCGGGAGGGGCTCGGCGTATTCAATGCCTACCGCCTCGACGGGACGAGGCTTTACCTCACGCTGCCCGACGCTGCCGGCGCCGGGCGACGCATCGCATTCTCGTTCGCGCCGACGATGCAGACCGTCAACGGCATCGACGTCTATACGCCCGGCTGGATCGCCGTCGACCCGGGTCACGGCTACGGCCTGACCTCCGTGCCGTCGACGCTTCTGCTGGCCGGCGGACGCCTCTACGATCTGCACACCGCGCGACCCTACAACCCCGCCAGCGACGCCTTCGGACCCGTGCACTTCACGCTGACGGCGCCCGACGGCACCGAGTACGCGCTGCGCGAGGACGACGGCGTCACCGCAAAGACGCTGCCCGGCGGCCAGCAGCTGCTCTACCACGACAGCGGCATCACCGGGCCGGCGGGGTCCGTGGTGAGCACGGTCACGAACGAACAGGGCGCCCTCGAGCAGGCCGGCGCGCCCCAGGGCGATGTCGTTCACTACACCTATGACGACATGGGCAACCTGACCCGGGCGCGGAACATCGCGACCGGTCGCAGTGCCCGGTACGACTACGACGACCGACTGCTGACGGTCGCCGTCGTCAGCGAGGGCGGCAGCGCCGTCTACGAGCACGGAGCCGGCGCACCCGTGACGCTTCCGATCCTTGCGGACCTCGGCAGCCTGGCTCGAATCACCGACGCGCCGTTTGCGGGCGCGCTCGCGACTCCGGGCGACGTGGACCGGTTCGTGCTCAGCCTGCGGGCGTCGGAAATCGCATCCACCTCCACCGGTCTCGTGCTCGTCGGCGTCGCCGTCGAGCCGCGCGGTGCGACGCCGCTGTCCGCAGGCGTCCCGATGATCCGCGGCCGCACTGCCCTTCACTCCGTGGTCGATGCGAACGGCGGGTTCGCGCTGTTGGCCATCGAGGCCCAGGGGCTCGAGGTGATCGAAGTAAGCGGCCGTGACGCCGCGGCGACCGGCGATTACCTGCTCCGCGTGTTCGCCGCAGGCGACGTCAACGGAGACGGGCTCGTCGACGGCCTCGACGGCGCCGCGATCGACGCCGCGCTCGGCGCCGCGTCGGGCCAGCCGGGCTACGACCTCGACGTCGACGCCGATCGGAGCGGCCTGATCGACGCCGGCGACGTGCAGATCGCGGGCGGCAACTTCGGATTCGTCGCGAACCGTCCACCGGTGGCGACCGACGGCGACGTGATGACGCATACCGATCTCGTGGTGTCAGTAGCGCTCGCCGACTTCGCATCCGACCCCGAGGACGATCCCCTGTTCTACCGAGTCGTCGGAGCATCGGAAGGCACGGCGCGGCTGACGCCGGACGGCCAGTCAGTACGATTCGAGCCGACCGGCGGGGTGATCGGCACGGGCTCGTTCACCTTCATCGCCGACGACGGGTTCGGCGCGTCGCTGCCCGCGACGATCGACGTCGAGATCAGCGGGGCTCCGCTGCTCGGCATTCGCATCGAGGGGCGCAATCCGCACCTCGAAGCAGGCCGCTCGGCTGACCTTTCGGTGCTGGGTGACTTCGCCGACCAGGCGGGCGTGCCGCTGACGGGATCGTTCGTCAGCTTCACGTCGACGAACACCGCTTCGGCCGTCGTCTCCGACACCGGCCGCGTTTCCGGACGGACGGACGGTCACGGCGCCATCGTGATCGAGCGCGGCCCGATCCGCGCGGCGACCGCGTTCGCGGTGGGCGCGCCGGCCAGCGATGCCGACGCGCAGCTTGAAGAGACGGGTCTCGTCCTGCGTCTCGACACGATCACCATCGTCGCAGGCGGCGGCGTTCAGCCGCTGTTCGTCCTGCACCCGGATGGCACCGACCTCACCGCCGGCGCCACGGGCACGCAGTACTTCACTGGCAACGACGACGTCGCACAGGTCGATGCGGACGGCAACGTGACCGGCGGCGATCCAGGCACGACGACCGTCACGATCACGCACAAGTCCGTCGAGGCGGTCGTCCTTGTGGAAGTCGTCACGCCGGTGTCGTCACCGGCCACGGTGGGCGCCGACGGCGGCTCAATCACGGGCGCTGATGGCTCGGTCGTCACGATTCCGCCCAACGCCCTGACGACCGACACGACGATCGGCATCACGCCGCTCACCGAAGCCGACCTGATCTACCCGCTGGTGACCGGCTACCAGTTCGCGGCCGCGTTCGACCTCGAGCTTGGTGACCCGACGCTGCTGCGGCGAGCGCAGCTTGCGATACCGACGACCGGCGTCCCGACGGGCACGCGCGTGCTGTTCCTGCAGGCCGGCGTCGTGCCGGATGCGGCGGGCGTGGACCGCCCGGCCTGGTTCCAGGCGGACTTCGGCACCGTCGGCGCCGACGGCGTGGCGCGCACCGGCAGCGCCCTTCCGACCAGCGGCGTTCTGCGGTCCGGCCAATATGCCGTCAGCTTCGCACCCGCAGGCGAGACGGGCCTCGTCGTGGGACAGACGACGCTTGCCAACGAGCTCGCGCCGACATCGCAGGGTTTCGTCGGCGCGATCGAGATCGACGACCCCGCACCGGCCCGCGGATCGTTCTCCGGCGACGGCACCGTCGTGCGTCCGGTGTTCTCGTTCTATCCACTGCCGTTCTTCGAATCGTTCGTGTTCGTCGAATGGGTCGTCGAACTGCCTCGCGGCAATCACGACGTTCAGCTCATCGAACGCACGGTCGACAGCCTTCCGCGGATCACGACGACGCAGGTCGAGGTCGACCCGGCGCAGATCGCCACGCTCACGACCACCGTCGAGAACGTCGTCCTCGAGCCGGATCATCCGAGCGGACCGCCGGTGATCACGTCCGTCCAGTCCGGGCTCGACGACATCGGGTTCGGCCTGCAGCCCATCGTGACGATCGAGGCGCTCCGCCTGCTCTGGAACGGTGCACCGGGAGGCGTCGGCGCGCAGCCGATCCACCTGGCACTGGTGTTCACCCAGGTCGGCTCCGACCGCCAGGTTCGGGCCGAGTTCGACGACCTCGTGGTTGAAGGAAGCCCCTTCGACCGCATCCGGGCCGCCATCCCGCCGGGCGTCGTGATCGGCCTGTCGGAGATCTCGATCGAGCGGACGCAGAACGAGCTGGTGCCCAACGAGACGGGCACGGATACGACGGTCGAACGGACCACGGTCATCAGCGTCCCCGTGCGCGTGGAGACGGTCAACCGCTACGTTTTCGCGGGCGTCGCCCAGTCCAACGACGTCGCCGTCATCAACGCCGAAACCGGCCAGCTCGCCGCACGCATCCCGATCAGCGACTCGCCGCGGGCGGTCACGATCACGTCCGACCTGAGCCGCGCCTACGCGACGATCCGGTTCACCAACGAGATCGCCGTCATCGACGCGCAGGCCCTGCAGCTCGTCGATGCGGATCCGTCGTCGCCCGACCAGGTCGACAACATCCGGCTGCCGAACGGCGCCCGGCTGTTCTGGGTCGCCGCCGACCCGTCGGGGCGATTCCTGTTCGCCGGTCACGAGAACGTCGGCAAGGTGTACGTCGTGGACATCGACCCGGGCTCGCCGACGTACCACGAAACGATCCAGGTGCTCGACGTCGGTCCGGCGCCCAGCGGCCTGCGCGGCATCGACGTCAGTGTCGACGGCAGGCAGGTGTACGTCGCGGCGCCGGACTCGGCCCTGTTCGGCCCCACGCACAGTCTGAACCTTCCAGGGGAAATCCTGGTCCTGGACATTCGGCCGCTTCCCGACGAAAGCGAGGAGAACGGCGAGCCGGTCGAGGAAGATCCGATCACGCAGTCGGGCACGATCGCCGCCGCGGTCGACCCGGTGCACGTCGTCGCGTCGGTCAACCCGGAAACGCCCCAGCGCATCGGCTTCGCCAACCGCAAGGACGACCCGAGCGGCGCCGGATTCCATGACGGCGACGACACCCGGTACGCGCAGCTCATGCTGGGCGATGTCCGAGACTTCTTCGACGTCAGCAACGCCAACGGCATCGCGCTGCTCCACGACCAGAACGGCGACGTGCCGTGGGCGTTCGTCAGCGGCTTCGCGCGGTTCGTCGTCGGCGTGCCCGCCCGCGACCCGAACATTCCGCCGTTCCGCGCGGGCGGCAACGTCGGCGTCATCAAGGATCCGTTCACCAACCCGCAGCTCATCGCGGCGACCGACCCGACCCCGCTCGGATTCCTCGACAACCTCGTGCTGTCGCCTGACCAGTCCAAGCTGTTCGCCGCCTACCGCGGCACGCGGCAGGTCCGTGTCTTCGACGTGCAGGAGATCCTCAATACGATCGCCAACCCCGGCACGCGCGACCTCGCCGAGGTGCCCCTCGACGACATCAACCCGGCCGTCGAGATC
>NYZC01000306.1 GCA_002686995.1 Phycisphaeraceae bacterium
ACCGCCGCCACCGCGATCGGCGTCGTCGCCTGCGCCGCGGCCCCGGGCCGGACCGCGCGAGCGCGTGATGCCCGGCACCGTGCCTTCCGGCAGCGATTGGGACGACGAATCGGCGGAGCGACGCGGTCGCGGCGGCGCCACGACGTCGGGCTGCTCCACGCGGACGACCTGCGGCCCCTTGAGGACCGCCTGGGTCGGCTTGGCCAGCTGCTCGCCGACCGGCTTGACGATGCGTGGCCGGTCCGGCACGTTCGGCTTGCCCATCGGCCCCACGGGCGCGGCCGGCGCCTCGGACCCGGCCGGCGCTTCGGTCGGCGCCTCGGCAGTTTCTTCGGCTGTCACATCGGCTGTCACGTCGGCTGTCAAGTCGGCTGTCAAGTCGGCTGTCACGTCGGCTGTCACGTCGGTTGTCGCATCGGATGTCACATCGGCTGTCACATCGGTTGTCACTTCGGTTGTCACATCGGCCGCGACCATGGCTTCCGCCGGCTCGTCGACGACGGTCTCCGCTTCCACCTCGGCCGGCGCGACCGTCTCCGACTCGGTCGGCGCCTGCTCGGCCGGCACGTTCACGACGCCGTTGGCGTTGGCGATCGCATGATCGAGTCGTCCGCCGGTGGGCGCCGCCTCGGGCTCTTCGGTCGCGACCGCGGTCGCCGCCTCGGCCGCTTCGTCATCCTTGGCGGCGCCGACGCCGCGCACGACCTTGCGCGCCCGCGCACGGCCGGCGGGTGCCGCGGCCTCGTCCGACTTCGCGGCCCGGGCGACCCGGGTCGCCTTCGCGGGCTCGTCGGCCTTCTTCTCCTGCTCGACCTTCTCCTGCTCGACCTTCTCCTCGGCCGGCTCGGCCGGCTCGGCCGCCTTCGCCGTCGCCTTCTTCCGCACGCCCTTGCGCGCCTTCTGCATGTCGACCGCCGCGGCCGTCTCGACCGCGGTGTGCTCATCAACTTTCGCGGCGTCGCCGAACCACTCGTGGATCGTCATCTCCAGGCCGACCTTCACGGTCGACATGTGATTCGTGATGCCTGGCACGCCTTCGGCCCGGCACTTCTCCACGATCGCCTTGCTGTTGACCCCCAATTCCTTGGCGACCTGAAAGACCCGCTTGGCTTTGGCCAATGTGAAACACTCCTGGTATCCGCCCACCGAGGGACGACCGAATCACGGTCCTGCGACCCGGCGCCGCGCGCCTGGCCTCGATCGACTAGGGCACCTGCTCCGGTGACTTCTGCTCGTCCTGCGGCTCGGCCACAACTTCGGCATCATCCTCGGCATCATCCTCGGCGACCACCGGCGCGCCCGCAGTCTCGGCCGCTTCGTCCGTGTCGTCTGCGTTGTCTGCGTTGTCCGCGTTGTCCGCGTCGTCCGCGTTGTCCGCGTTGTCATTCACCACGGCTTCGTCGGAGGCTTCCGCCCCCGCCGCGTGCTGGTTCTCCAGCATGTCCACGATGCTCGCGGCATCGCCGTCGCCGGCCGCTTCCTCCGGCGCGGGCGCCTCGGCCGTCTCGTTGGCGCCTTGGTCCGCCGGCGCGTCGCCGAACACGTTGAGGACCGCCGCCGCCTGCTGCTCGCCAGGCATGGCCGCGATCTCTGCCTCCTCCTCGGCCTTGCGGCGCTCGGCCTCCTCCTTCTCGCGCTGCTGCTCGTCGGCGACCTCCTTGGCCCGCTCGGCCGCGAGGTCCACCATCTGCTCCGCCTGCTCGAGCGTGCACTCGAGCGACTCGGCGAGGTACTCCCCGCCGACCTCCTCGACGTCGAACACGCTGATGACGCCCAGCGCCGCCAGGCGGTCGATCTGCTCCTCGGTGACGCCGTCGACCTGCTTCGCACAGGTCTCGAGGGTGTCGAGGCTCCTGGTGAACTCGGCCGGCGTCAGGATGTCGATGTCCCAGTTCGTCAGCCGGGCCGCCAGCCGCACGTTCTGGCCGCGCTTGCCGATCGCCAGGGAGAGTTGGTCCTCGTTCACGACCACGGTCGCGCGCCCCAGCTCGAAGCAGAGGCTGATCTCCACGACCTCGGCCGGCTTGAGCGAGTTCTGGATCAGGATCTGGCTCGACTCATTGAAGCGGACGATGTCGATCTTCTCGCCGCCGAGCTCGTCGACGATGTTCTTGATGCGGCTGCCGCGGACGCCGACGCACGCGCCGACCGCGTCGACCTTGGAATCGATCGAGCTCACCGCGACCTTCGTGCGGTGCCCCGCCTCGCGGGCCATCGCGCGGATCTCGATGATGCGTTCGGCCACCTCGGGCACCTCCACCTCGAAGAGCTTGCGGATGAAGTCCTCGTGGGCCCGGGTGAGGACGATCTTCACCTGGTTGCCGGCGTCGCGAACGTCGAGGATCAGGCAGCGCACCCGCTCGCCCGGCTGGTGCTGCTCGCCGGGAATCTGCTCGCTGCGCGGCATGAAGCCCTCGGCCCGGCCGATCTGCACGACGAGCGCCCCGCCCTCGTACCGCTGCGCCATGCCGGTGACCAGCTCGCCGACGCGATCGACGAATTCGTTGTAGATGCTCGTCCGCTCGTCCTCGCGGAACCGCTGGATCATGACCTGCTTGGCGGTCTGCGCGGGAATCCGGCCCAGCTCCTCGAGGGGAATCTCCTCGGCGCCGCGGAAAAGATGGATCGCGCCGTTCAGCCGGTCGATCTGGGCGGAGAAATCCTCCGTGTCGACGGCGTTGTAGTGCTTGCGCGCAGCGGACACGAGCGCCTGCTCGAGGTCGACGAACAGCGACTCCTTCTCCACGTTGCGGTCACGGGAGATGGCGTCGATGCCTCGGAGTAGTTCGGATGGATTCAACGTACGCGCCTTTCCGTTTGATTGTCGATCCGCCGGGCGCCCATGAGACGCGCCCGGGTGCATGGATTCACCGCCCCCAGAAAACACAAAGACCACGATCCGCCGTTTCAGCGTCGTGGCCTGAGCCCTGACTCGTCGAACCCGTGCATCACCATCGGTGACGGGCCGAGTCAACCATACGTAGGGCGATGCTCTAACGCATGGCAGACTCCTTGCCGCACGGGCACGAGCTTATGCTCATGCCGGGCCCTGGATGGGAACGCCGCCGTCCCATCAGGCCGACGCCTCGAACGATGCGTCCATGGCAGAATCCTCACACTCGACGCCCACGGACCCGCACACCCTTGTGCGGCGACCCGGCGCCATTCCTGAGAGTTTAGGGAAAACGCGAAACAAGTCAAGACGGCGGGGAAGTCGCGCCGCCGACCCTGCGAGCCGGCGCGGCGTGATCTCGCGGGTCGAATCGCCCTGGCGGCCCGATGCCGCGCGGCCCGGTCCGGTGACGGGGAAACGGGGTCTGGCCGGTCTGACCCCGTCTTGACCCCCGCTTGGGAATCCAACTGCAGCGTCCGCGACCTTGGACGTTGCCGAGCCGGGTCGTCCCCGGCCCGGTGTCGGCACCGCCCTCCGGGCAGAGACGGCCCGAAGTGCGCTCAGGCGCTTGCCGACTCCGGGCCGAGTACGGCCCGGATCGGCAAGCGTCCGGGGATACGGAACAACGCAATCAGCAACCACCGGGGGCTGACCCCGGAACCGGCCCCGATTCCTGCCTCGCGACCCGAGTGCCGAACAGGATTGCGTCTGGCGACGTCTTCGTTCCGGGGTATCGAACTGGAAATCCGAATCGGAGTGGATGCCTTCGGGTGCGAGATCCGCCGGCGAAGGGGGTGGCGTCAGGATGACTTGTCCGCGGGCTTCTGAAGTCTGGCGACTTCAGCTACGGGGCCGGGGCGCGGCGGGCGTGCATCGCCGAGCCGCCGATTTGCCCCCACGCAGGTTATTTGCCATACTGTGCGGCTTCGCACCCTCCAAGGACGACCAACGACGACCAAGGACGACACGGACCCATGGCCCACTCCCTCAGCGCCAAGAAGCGAATTCGCCAGAACGCCAAGCGTCGCAGCCAGAATCGGTGGCACAAGTCGCGGTTCCGCAAGGCGATTCGCGAGTACCGCGAGGCCGTGCTCCACGGTTCCGCCGAAGAGGCGCGGACCATGCTCAGCGGCCTCTACAAGCTGCTTGACCAGGTCGCTGCCAGGGGTGCCATCCACAAGAACACCGCCGCCCGCTACAAGTCCCGCCTCGCCGCCCGCCTGAACGCGAAGGCCGCCTGAGCAGACGAGTGTTCGCTACTCGTGGCTCGCCCCCCCTTTGCCCCCGCCGATCGGGATCGTGATCACGAAATCGCTGCCGCGCCCCGGTTCGGAGTGCACCGCGATCGTGCCGCCGTGCTCTTCGACGATGCGCCGCGCCGTGGGCAGGCCCAGCCCGGTGCCGCCTCGGCTCTCGGAAAAATAGGGGCGAAACACCTTCGCCGCGGTTTCCGCGTCCATGCCCGGCCCCGTATCGATGACGTGCATCCGCAGCTCAGGCTGCCGGTCAGGCCCCCGCGCCCGCTCGGCCCGCACGATCAGCTCGTCGTTGCCGCCGCTCGGCTGCGACCCGCCGCGCGCCTCGCTCATCGCCTGGCACGCGTTCATCATCAGGTTCAGCAGCGCCTGCTTGAGCAGGCCGCGATCGAGATCGAGGCGCAGCGGGCTCTCCGGGATCTGCGTCCGCAGGTGAACCCCGGCCGCCTGGGCCTGCGGCGAGAAGAAATCGACGACCTCCTCGACCAGGGCGCAGACATCGGTCTCGTGGCGCGCCAGCTTGACCCGCCCCGTGAACCGCAGGAAATCTTCGAGAATCTCGCGCAACCGGGACGTCTCGCGCGTCAACGATTCGAATCGCCGGCGGGCCCGCCCCAGGCGCTCGGCCGCGACGGACGGGTCGTCCAACTCGCCTTCCAGGTCGCGCAGGTCCTCCTCGAGAAGCTGCAGATGAAGCAGGACCGTCGACAGCGGGTTCTTGATTTCGTGCGCGAGCCCGCCGGTAAGCGTGCCCAACTCGGCCAGCCTTTCCGCCGCCAGCGAACGCTGCTGGAGCCTTCTCATTCGCGCAGCGTTGCGCCGCGCGGCCACGGCGGCGACCGGGATCGTCAGGATGACACCGGTGGCCAGTCCGAACCAGAACCACATCGAACCCATGGTAGGGTGAACGGGCCGGCTTGCGCAGGACAGCGAGCAACCAGGCGTGCCTGTGTATCACGGGCCGCCTGATCGCAACGAGTCAGTCGCTGCTCGTCACCCGCTTCTCCTCCTCCAGGCGACGGACCTGGCGCGCCTGCAGCCCCTTGTCGCCTTCGATCAGGTCGTATTCGACGGATTCACCGTCCTTGAGGGATCGAAACCCCTCGCCCTGGATCTGCGTGTAGTGGACGAAGACGTCCCGCCCGTCTGGCCCCTCGATGAATCCGAAACCTTTTTTCGGATCGAACCACTTGACGCAACCGTTCGTCGGCATGGCTGATCTCCTGCCTGGTCGAGAAGATCTGCTGCTGCCCGCCCGGGGAGGCGATTCGCCAGAACGGCGGCGCCCGCCCCGTCGCGTCTACGCCACGTGTGGCGGAAGCAGCATGGTCGCGAAACTGCTAAATGCCCGGCACGCTGCCCGTGGCATTGATGCGCGATCGTCCATGCTCCCTGCCCACTCTGATTATAGCGGCTACTCGGCCCCGACGGAAGCCTTTTCAGCCTCCTCGGTGATGGCCGCCCGCCGCGAGAGCTTCACCCGGCCCTGCTCGTCGATCGTCAGGACCTTCACTCGGACCGTGTCCCCGATATTCAGCACGTCGGAGACCTTCTCGATGTAGCCGTCCTCGAGCTCGGAGATGTGGCACAGCCCGTCCTGGCCGGGGATGACCTCGATGAACGCCCCGAAATCCTTGATCGAGCGGACCTTGCCCGTGTATATCTGCCCCACCTTCACCTCGGCGCACAGCTTCTCCACCTCCTCGAGGGCCTTCTCCGCCTTGCCACCGCCGACCGCCGAGAGCAGCACGGTGCCGTCCTCCTCGATCTCGATGGTCGCGCCGGTGTCGGCCTCGAGGGCGCGGATGTTCTTGCCGCCCGGGCCGATGAGCAGGCCGATCTTCTCGGGGTTGATGTGGGTGGTGAGCAGCTTCGGCGCGTGCTCGCTGGTCTCGCCACGGGGCTGGGAAATCTCCGACTCGATCATCTCGATGATCTCCAGCCGGTTCTTCTTCGCCAGCGCGAACGTCTTGCGGACCTGGTCGAGGTTGAGGCCGCGGATCTTCAGGTCGAGCTGAATCGCCGTGATGCCCTGGCGGGTACCGGTCACCTTGAAATCCATGTCACCGAAGTGATCCTCCTCGCCCTGGATGTCGGTCAGGTAGATCTCCTCGTCCCCGTCCTTGATCATGCCGATGCTGATGCCGGCGACGGGGGCGGTGATCGGCACGCCGGCGTCCATCAGCGCGAGCGTGCCGCCGCAGGCCGAGGCCATGCTCGAGGACCCGTTCGACTCCATGATGTCGCTGACCAGGCGAACCGTGTAGGGAAACTTCTCGACGGGCGGCAACACGGGTTGCAGCGCCTTTTGCGCCAGGTTGCCGTGGCCGATGTCCCGACGGCTCGGGCCGGTGATCCGCTTCGCCTCGCCCACCGAGAAGGGCGGGAAGTTGTAGTGCAGGTAGAACTTCTCCGAGTACTCCTCGCCGAGCCCGTCGACGATCTGCTCGTCCTTGGTGGTGCCCAGCGTGACCGTGAGCAGCGCCTGCGTCTCGCCGCGGGTGAACAGGGCCGAGCCGTGGACCCGGGGCAGCACGTTCACTTCGCAGGCGATGTCGCGCAGCTCGTCGGGCGCCCGGCCGTCCGTGCGCTTGCCGGTGAGAATGATCTGGCGCGTCAGGCTCTCCTCCAGCTCCTCGACCGCCATCTTGGCCATCGAGACGTCCGACTGCCACTTGAGGAACGTGCCGTAGCCGGCGCTGTCGTCCGGCTGCGGGAACGAGCCGGTCAGGAACTGGGCGATCGCCTCCTTCACCGCCTCCTGTCGGTCGAGCTTCGTGCCCTCGCGGGTCTTGGCGGCGCGCAGCGAGTCGGTCAGGTCGGTCTCGACCTTCTGCCTGATCTCGGCAGACGGCTCCTGCAGGGTGCACTGCTTCTCCTTGCCGGCGCGGCGCACCAGGTCCTCGATCGCGTCGACGATGCGGATGATCTCGGCATGGCCGAACTCGATCGCACTTGCGACGACGTCCTCGCCGAGCTCCGCGGCGCCGACCTCGATCATGTTCAGCCCGTCGCGGTGGCCGCACAGCAGCATGTCCAGGTCGCTGTAGTTGGCCTGGGCCGCCGTCGGCATGATCACGAACTCGCCGTCGACGCGCCCGACGCGGACGTTGCCGACCGGGCCCTGGAAGGGCACCGAGCTGACGGCCAGGGCCGTCGAGGCCGCGATGCCCGCCAGCACGTCAGGCTCGTTCTGCCCGTCGGCGGCGAGCACCCAGCACTGGATCTGGACCTCGTCGAGGTAACCCTTGGGAAACAACGGCCGGATGGGCCGGTCGATGTTTCGCATGGTCACGATTTCCTTGCTGTTCGGCGCGCTTTCGCGCTTCCGGAAGCCGCCGGGAAACTTGCCGGCTGCGGGCAGCTTCTCGCGGTAGTCGACGGTCAGCGGGAAGAAGTCGATGCCTTCGCGCGGCTTCGACCGCACGGCGGTGCCGAGCACCACCGTCTCGCCGAGCTGCACGATCGCTGCGCCGTCCGCCTGCTTGGCGATCCTGCCCGTCTCGATGGTGAGGGTGCGTCCGCCGATTTCCAGCGTACTTCGTTCAGTGGCCATGAATGCGTCCTTCCTGAGTTGGGGGCGCCCCGGCGGCGTCCCAATGTGCAACGGACCGATATTTCACCGGTCCTGCAAGCGACATCGCGAGCGCCGAAATCGGAAGGTGCACAGCAGAAGACAGATGACCTGACGCGCGAAACCGACTGTCTGGTGCGTCTGGCGATCTGCCGTCTGCGCTTCGCCGATCGATTCACTCGCGAGACAGTACGAGGCAAATACGAGGCAATACGAGACAATACGAGACAATACGAGACAACAACGAGGCAAGTACGAACGGTACCTGACCCCACGTACACGAACCGTACGATTCAGCCGTTATCGACGGTCGGGACGATCGGCTGATTTTCTGCAATCTTACTTACGCAGGCCCAGGCGTCCGATAAGCTCGAGGTATCGGGCCCGATCCTTGCCGGCGAGGTATCGCAGGAGGCGATTCCGCCGGCTCACCATTCTGAGCAGACCGCGGCGCGACGCATAGTCGTGCGACTGGTCACGCTGGTGCTGCGTAAGGCCGTTGATCCGCTTCGTCAGCACGGCAACCTGCACCTCGGGCGATCCCGTATCCTGATCGCTGCGCTTGTAGGCGTCGATGATTCCGGACTTGACTTCGGCGGTTAACGGCATTTCGGTTCCTCGGGGTCGTCGTCGCAGGCCCGAGTCGTCGAGCCTGACCCCGGATGGTAACCTCTTTCACCGGAGGCCGCAAACGGAGGAGGGGCGGGGGTAGAGGGTAGCGAGCCGGGCCGTTCGCCGGCCGGCGTGATCTCACATCGCACTGCCGCATCCCGCCTCCCTGCTTGACCCCCGACACCTGAAACTTGAAACTTGGCGTCATGACTCAGGAACACGCGACGCAACCGTCCTTCGAATTGAGCCGCCGCGCCCACGAGCGCGCCCGCAAGGTGATGCCCGGCGGCGTCAACTCCCCTGTCAGGGCCTACAAGGCCGTCGGCCGCGATCCGGTCACGATCCGGGAAGGATCGGGCGCGCGCGTCGTCGACATCGACGGGAACACCTACTTTGACTACGTCGGCAGCTACGGCCCGTTGATCCTCGGCCACGCCCCCGCGCCGGTCGTGGAGGCCGTCGGCGCGGCGGCCGCGCGAGGAATGACGTTCGGCATGCCGACCGAGGCGGAGACGGCGCTGGCCGAAGCGGTCGTCGAGGCCGTGGCCGGCATCGACGTGGTCCGGTTCGTCAACAGCGGCACCGAGGCGGTCATGAGTGCGATCCGCCTCGCCCGCGCCGCAACCGATCGGCCGCGCATCATCAAGTGCACCGGCTGCTATCACGGGCACAGCGACGGCCTGCTGATCCAGGCCGGCAGCGGCGCCACCACGCTCGGCGTGCCCAGCTCACCGGGCGTCCCGTCCGACATCACCGCGAACACGCTGCTGGTGCCGTACAACGACGTCGACGCCGTGTCCGCGGCCTTCGCCGCGCACCCGGACGTGGCGGGGCTCGTCGTCGAGCCGATCGCCGGCAACATGGGTTGCGTCCTGCCGGTCGAAGGCTATCTCGAAGCGCTGCGCCGCCTCTGCGACGAGCACGGCGCGATCCTGGTCTTCGACGAGGTGATGTCCGGATTCCGCGTCGCGTACGGCGGCGCCCAGCAGCAACTGGGCGTGCAGGCCGACCTCACCTGTCTCGGCAAGATCGTCGGCGGCGGCATGCCCTGCGCGGCGTACGGCGGCCGGGCGGACCTGATGCGGCGGATGGCTCCGGACGGACCGGTCTACCAGGCCGGCACGCTGAGCGGCAATCCGCTTGCGATGGCGGCCGGGCTCGCGACGCTGGAGGTGCTCCGGGACACCGACGCCTACGAACGGCTCGACGCCGCGACCGCCGCGCTGGTCGCGGGCCTCGGGGATGCCGCGGCGAGCGCATCGGTGCCGGTCACCTGCTCGCGTGCAGGGTCGATGGCTTGCTGCTTCTTCTCGCCGCGACGCGTCGACAACTACGAGCAGGCGTGCGAATGCGACACCGACGCGTTCAGCGTGTTCTTCGCCGCCATGCTGCAGGAAGGGGTGATCCTGCCGCCGAGCCAGTTCGAGACGTGGTTCGTCAGTACCGCGCACGACGAGACGTGCATCGACGAGACCATCGCAGCGGCGAAGACGGCGTTCAAACGCGTTGCAAAGGTCTAAGCGCCGGAAAGTCGAAGCGTCGAATACGTCCAGGAGTCTTCGCGTCGAAGCGTCGGAGCGTTCGAAGGGTCATTCGAAGGGTCAAAGGGTCCAGAGTCGAAGGGTCCAGGAGTCGGATGTGCGGGCGCCCTCCTGACGATCGCCATCCCTTCGAATCGCTGACGCTCCGACTCCCCGACACCCCGACTTTTCGACGCTTCGCCCCCTCCCCCGCTCACTCTTCGGGCGGCAGTGACACGATCGCCACCTTGTCGATGCCGTCGTGACGAGAAAGGCTTTCCGTCAGATCGTCCGGCGGGCGCTCGTCGACGCGCAGGAGCATGAGGGCCTTGTCGCCGCGACGGCTGATCGCCATGTCCGCGATGTTGATCCCCGCATTGCCGAACTCGTTGCCGACGAGACCGATGACGCCCGGCCGGTCGTCGTTGCGGATCAGGACCATGTCGCCCGCCGGAACGATGTCCATGTGGTATCCGTTGATCTCCACGACCCGGGGCCGCAGGTCACTGTAGACGCGACCGACGATGCGCTGGCCCCGGTCCGCGGCGTCCACCTCGATGGCCATCCGGGGCGCGTCGGCCTTTTCCTCGTCCGAGGTGATCGCCCGCAGGTTGAGGCCGCGGTTCTCGGCGATATGCCGCACGTTGACGACGTTGAGCGTCGTGTCGAAATGCGACTGGAGCAGGCCGATCAGCGCCATGCGCTCGATTGTCGCGGCCGCGGCGGTGAGGGCGTGGCCGCCCAGGTCGATCGTCACCCCCGAGAGACTGCCCGCGATCATCGGGCTGAGCAGGACCGCCATCCGGCCCGCGAGGTCGGCGTACCGGGACTGCAGGGGGTCGAGGTCGAGGCGGAGCCCGGTCACGTTCACGGCGCCGCGCGCCGCCTTGCCTCTCAGGTAATCCAGCAGCGCCGACGCCGAGTCGATCGTCACGGCGTCCTGGGCCTCGACCGTGCTCGCCCCGAGGTGGGGCGTGACGAGAACCCGATCGTGTCGGCGCAGCGGGCTGTCGACCGCGGGCGGCTCGGCCTCGAACACGTCCAGGGCCGCCCCGCCGCAGCGACCGTCGTCGATCGCTTCGAGAAGGTCCTTCTCGTTGACGACGCCGCCGCGCGACGCGTTGACGATCAGCACCCCGGGTCGGCAACGCCCGAACGATTCGCGGTTCAGCAGGTAGCGCGTCTGGTCGCTGAGCGGCACGTGGAACGTGATGACGTCCGCCTCCGGCCAGAGATCCGCCACGGCGTCCACCATCTTCACCTGGCCGTCCATCGCGGTGGCGGCATTGAACACGGGGTCGTACGCGACGACCCGCATGTTGAAGGCGAGGGCGCGGCTGGCGATCGTCTGACCGATCCGGCCGAAGCCGACGATCCCGAGGGTCTTGCCCGAAAGCTGCGCCCCCTGGAACCGGTTGCGCTCCCAGCCGCCGTCGGCCATCATGCGGCAGGCGGGAGAGATATGACGCGCCAGGCCGAGCATCAGCGCGAACGCGTGCTCGGCGGTGGTGATCGTCGACGCCTCGGCGGAGTTCATGACGAGCCCGCCCGAGGCGGTCGCGGCCGGGAGATCGATGTTGTCCACGCCGACGCCCGCACGCACGACGGCCTTGAGCCGCTTCGCCGCGGCGAGCACCCGGGCGGTGACGCGGGTGCCGCTGCGCACGATCATGCCGTCGAACTCGGGAACGATCCGGACCAGCTCGTCCTCATCGATCTTCCCGGCGCTGGTCAGCGCGCAGTCTTCCTGGCCGTCGAGAAAGTCGAGCCCGCGCTGAGCGAGGCTGTCGGCGGCAAGGATGCGGAACTTGTCGGGAGCGTCGGCCATCGGTGGGGCTTCAGAACATCGTGAGGATAACCGGTCGTCGTCGACCGCGGGAACCAGAGATTAGCGCCCCGACGGGCGTGATGCAGGATGCGGCCCTCTGGCCGGATGCGGCACGTGCCCCGCCCGAAAGCCACGGACCGCCCGCGCGGCCAGCCCTCCGGCCCCGACGCATCGGCTTTTCGACGTTTACGACGCTTACGACGCTTACGACGCTTCGACGTTTCCGACGTGCCGACGGGCGATCGCCTATAATCTGGATGTCTCGGCTTCGGACCGAGGTCCGTTCCCCCTGGAAATGCACGCGAGAAAACAATGAGTTCTGTGTCGCACGCGCAGGCGCCGATCGAGCTCGAACCGGACGCCCATGAAGAGCTTCGCCGGAGGATCGTCAATCGCGGCCACTGCGCTATTGTCGGCCTGCAGTGGGGCGACGAGGGCAAGGGCAAGATCGTCGACCTGCTGACCCGCGACTACGACGTCGTGGTTCGATACAACGGCGGGGCCAATGCGGGACACTCGGTCGTGGTCGCCAACGAGCGGTACGCCCTTCACCTGATTCCTTCCGGCATTCTCTATCCCGAAAAGACCAACGTCGTGGCGAACGGCGTCGTCGTGGACCCGGCCCAGATGATCGCCGAGATCGACGGGCTGCGCGACCGCGGCATCGAGATCGGCGACAACCTGCGCCTCAGCGACCGCGCCCACCTGGTGATGCCGTACCACAAGCTGCAGGACGGGCTGATGGAGCAGGCGCTGAGCCGCGCCCGCGGGGACAACCAGAAGATCGGGACGACCGGCCGCGGCATCGGCCCCTGCTACGCCGACAAGGCCCAAAGGGCCACGGGCATCCGGGCCGGCGCGCTGCTCGACCCCGACCGCTTCCGGCGCAAGGTCGCCGAGGTCGTCGCCATCAAGAACGTGCTGCTCGAGGCGCTCGCCCGTTCGTGCGACGAGCCGTACGAGCAGATCGACGCCGGCGCCCTCGCCGACGAGTACCTCGGGTACGCCGACCGGCTCGGCGGGCACATCTGCGATTCGACGCGCCTGCTGCACGACGCGATGTCCGGCGGCCAGCGCCTGCTCTTCGAAGGGGCGAACGCGACGCTGCTCGACATCGACCACGGCACCTACCCGTTCGTGACGTCGAGCAACTGCTCATCGCTGGGCGTCCACACCGGGGCGGGCATCCCCGGCCACTGCGTCCGCAGCATCGTCGGCATCGTCAAGGCGTACCAGACGCGCGTCGGCGGCGGCCCGATGGTCACCGAGCTCAAGGACGAGACCGGCGACCGCATTCGCGAGGCGGGCCGGGAGTACGGCACGACAACCGGACGCCCGAGGCGCTGCGGTTGGCTCGATCTCGTCGCGATCCGGTACTCCGCCGAGGTCAGCGGCGCCACGAGCATCGCCCTGATGCTCCTGGACGTGCTGAGCGGGTTCGACCGGCTCAAGATCTGCGTGGGTTACCGCCACCAGGGCCGGAAACTCGACGGGTTCCCGTCGGACGCGGGGGTGCTCGCCGGCGCCGAGCCGATCTACGACGAGGTCGAGGGCTTCGCCGAGCCGGTCTGCGCGTGCCGGCGTTTCGACGAGCTGCCGGAGGCCGCCCGGTCATATGTCCGATACATAGAGAAGTTCGTCGGGGTGCCCGTGCAGATCATCAGCGTCGGGCCCCGGCGCGATCAGACGATCGTCAGGCAAGAGGAAACGCGAGCCAAGTGAGCACGTCCGCCCCCGAAGCCGCCGAATCCCGGGCTCGACAGACGCAGGCTTCCCTGGCTCGACTCGGCGTTCCCGTCGCGGCGATGCCGCGGCACATCGCGATCATCATGGACGGCAACGGCCGTTGGGCGCGGCAGCAGAACCGGCCGCGCGTCTTCGGCCACGAGCGCGGCTCCGAGAACGTCCGGGCAATCGTCACCGAGTGCGCCCGGCTCGAGCTGGACGCGCTCACGCTCTACGGATTCTCCACCGAGAACTGGAATCGCCCCGAGGAGGAGATCGAGTTCCTCATGGCCCTGTTCCAGCAGTACCTGGTCCAGCAGCGCTCGGAGATGATGGACAACGACGTGCGGTACCTGCACGTCGGGCGGCGCGACGGACTGCCGGCCGAGGTGCTCGACGAGCTGGACCGGACGATCGAGATGACGGCGGGCAACCAGGGTCTGAAGCTCGCGGTGGCGATCAACTACGGCTCGCGCACCGAGATCGTCGACGCCGTGCGCGCCATCGCCGACAAGATCGCCGACGGCGTCCTCGACCCGGACGGGATCGACGAGCAGACGATCAGCAGCCATCTCTACACCGCGGGCCTGCCCGACCCCGACCTGTTGATCCGCACCGCAGGCGAGATGCGCGTCAGCAACTACCTGCTCTGGCAGATCAGCTACGCCGAGCTCTACGTCACCGAAGCCTGCTGGCCGCAGTTCAATGTCGACGAGCTGCACGATGCCATTCGGGCCTTCACGAAGCGACAGCGAAAGTTCGGCGGGGTCGCGAGCGACGGGTGACGGATCGGCGCCGAAAGAAACTCAGCGAAGGATGACCTCGTAAAGCTTCGTTGCCATCGCGCGCAATGACGTCCGGCAGGTCTCGGGATCGGTGGCGGTGACGATCAGCGTGCAGACTGGCCATCCCGGTTCAAAGTGCGCGCCCGGTTCAGGGACGTCGGCGATCTCCTGGGAGCCGAAGTGCTCATAGAGATCCGGGACTCGCGTGCGCCCCCGCGCGAAGACGACCGCCTTGCCGACGATCACGCCCGGGGCGGCGGTCGACGCGGACACCTTCGACAGCACCGACCAGCCGAGCGAGCGCTCCAGCACTTCCGTCCCGGCGGTATAGCGCGGGTTGATCTCAACGGGCCAGATGACGCCGCGTCGATCCACGACGGCATCGATACCGATCGGCCCGCGAAGGTCGAACTTCTGCGCGAGCGCGACACCGAGCTGCATCAGCGCGCGGACCTGGCGGTCTTCGAGAGCGAGGGGACCGATGTTGCCGCAATAGCGAACCCCGTCCGCGCCGAACGCCTCGTCGCCGATGAGCTGCTCCGTCGCGCCGACCAGCCGCGAGCTCCATCCGTCGCAAACGTAGACGGCGCTGATCGGCCGCCCGCGCACGTACTGCTGGAGGTAGCAGTCGCGCGCGAACCGGCGGCCGACGGGCCAGATTCGGACGCGACGGCCGCCGGCGCCCTTCAGCGGCTTGCGCACGTACTTGCCGAGCAGCCACGGTGCGACGAGACCGGCCAGGGGCCGACGGCGGCGGACGCGCGGCACCGCGACGCCATCGGGCGCAGGCAGTCTCGACAACACGGTCGGCGCGCGCACCTGCTCGATCGCGGCGGCGCCGCTGCCGAGCAGCGGACGGCGAAACGACAGCGCCTCGACCACTTCCGGGTGGTTCTCCATGGCGCCGACGAGCAGCACCGGCGCGTCGGCAGGCACGCCCGCGCGTTCGACGCGGCTCAGCAGTCCCACCGGGTACTCCTCCCAGGGGCACCGCTCGACCTGCGCCCAGGACCGCAGATCACGATCCGCGAACAGGTCCACGCAGCAGGGCCGGTAGCCGGCGCGCCGCGCGGACTCGGCAGCGGCCCGCGCGGACGCGCCGACGATGACGATGGAGTCGAGGGTCGTGGGGGGGGAGAGCAAGGCTTAATGAATTAACGACTAATAGCTTAATCACTCACCTTCGGCATCCCTCCCTTTCGGCGCCGCCGCTCATTTGTGCTCGAATGACTTCGGATCGTCGACCTGCCGCCCGTAACGGAACGTCACGAGCCGGCATCTCGTGCAGCGATACGCTTCGAGCCGCGCGCGGCGGAACCACGCGGAAGTCCCGGGCAATGATTTCGCGAACCCGATGACCTGGTCGGCGCTGAGGCGGTCGAACCAGGAGATCCCGCCCCCCGCGGGGATGAACCCGTTCTGCATCGGCGCGCCGCATTCGGGGCATTTCATGGGCTGCCCCCTACTTGCAAGTCGTTACGAGCCACTCGCTACCTGGCATACTCCACGGTGCGCATCTCGCGCAGCACCGTGATGCGAATCTCGCCCGGGAAAGTCATCTCCTCGCTGACGCGCTTGGCGATGCTCCGGGCGAGGTACTGGCAGTTGGAGTCGTCCACCGACTCGGGATCCACGACGACCCGCACCTCGCGGCCGGCCTGGACCGCGTACGCCATCTTGACGCCCTTCATGCCGGTCGCGATCTCCTCGAGCTGCTCGAGCCGACGCACGTACTTCTCGAGCGTCTCGCGGCGGGCGCCGGGACGAGCGCCGCTGATCGCGTCGGCGGCCATGACGATCGGCGTGTACGGCGACGTGGCGGGGATGTCGTTGTGGTGCCCGCCGATCGCGTTCAGCACCATCTCCTTCTCGTTGAACTTCTTGCAGAAGTCCATGCCGATGGCGGGGTGACCGCCCTCGACCTCGTGGTCGAGCGCCTTGCCGATATCGTGCAGGTAGCCGCAGCGGCGGGCGATGGTGCCGTCGAGGCCCAGTTCGTCGGCGATGACCTGGCAGAGGTAGGCGACCTCGATCGAGTGCCGCAGGATGTTCTGGCCGTAGCTGGTCCGGTAGTACAACCGCCCCATCGTCTCGCTGACGCGAGGGTGAATCCCCTGGAGGTTGGCCTCGATCGCGGCGTCGCGGCCGATCTTGACGAGTCGCTCGTTCATCTCCTTCTCGTTCTGCTCGACGACCTCCTCGATCCGGGACGGGTGAATCCGCCCGTCGTCGATCAGCTTCTGCAGCGACTCGGCCGCGACGGCGCGGCGGATCGGGTCGAAGCAGGAGACGACCACGACGCCCGGCGTGTCGTCGACGATCACGTCCACGCCGGTCGCCTTCTCGAAGGCCCGGATGTTGCGGCCCTCGCGGCCGATCACGCGGCCCTTCATGTCGTCGGAAGGGATGGCGATCGTCGACACCGTGTTGTCGGCGGTGTGCTCGGACGCGAACCGCTGAATGGCCTGCAGCGTGATCCGCATCGAGATTTCTCGCGCCTCCTCCTCGGTCCGTTCGTTGACCCGCTGGATGATCAGGGCGGCCTCGTGCTCGACGTCCTGCTCGAGCAATTGCAGCGCCTCCTTGCGCCCCTCGTCCTCGCCCATGCCTGAGATCCGCAGCAGCGCCTGCTTCTGCTCGCTCCGCGCCGTCTCGAGGACCTCCTGGTGCGACGTGATGAGCTGGTCCAGCTCGGCGTCCTTGACCACGACCGTCTTCTCACGCTCGCTGATCTTGGTTTCGAAGTCGCTGAGGTACTTTTCCTTGGTCGTCAGGGCGTCGAGCTTGCGATCCAGACCGTCCTCGCGCTTGGTGAGGCGCCGCTCGGTCTCGCGCTGCTCGTTGCGGCGCGCATTGATTTCCTGGGTGCACTCCTCCATCCGCTTCGCGACGTCGTTGCGGGCGTCAAGCTCGATCTGCTTACGGGTCGTCTCGGCCTCGCCCCGGGCCTGTGACAGGACCTGCTCGGACTCCTGCCGCGACCGCGCGATCGTTTTCATGCCGGCGACCCGGCCGACGAGCAGCGAACCGACGGCCCCGATGACCAGGCCCGCCACCGCGAATCCGATGGCAATGGCTGGAATCTCCGCAAGGATGGTGCTCGGTAACCACACGGCCGGGGCCCTTTCAACGCAATGACATCGCGCGGACGCGGATGTCGGTCGTGGATGTCAGCACAGGGACCCCCTCGGACACGTCATGAGACGATGCCGCGGGCGACAATGCCGATCAGGGCGCGCAGCCAGACGATATCAAGAGGAATCGCGTTCGACCCGGCAGGTCTTGGAATGATCTAATTATCTGAAAACAATCGTGTTATGCGATTCAGGCTATCGTCAATCTATGTCGCCCGGGTTTCTCTTCCGCCGGGCGCTCCGCCGGTATGCCTACGCAGCGGCTGGATCGGCGTCGGAGCAATTCGCTCCGACCTGTGCCGGTTGTATCGCGTCGTTCGTCCTTGACGGACTGCTTTTTCGTCAATTCGGTGCGGTTTCCCTGATTGTAGAGCCCTGCCCGGCGCGGCCTCCGCCGCGCCTGCAACCTCGACCTCAACGCCAATGGTACGGACGCCCCGTTCAGTGTCAAGGCGGCCGGCGAATCGTACTCGTACTCGTGCTCGTCCTCGTCCTCGATCAGCGTCGCGCCGGCCTCCGAACCCGAGTTCATCGCCCGGCGTAATGCGGCGCCCATCCCCCAGACCTGCGAAAACGGGGTCTGACCC
>NYZC01000307.1 GCA_002686995.1 Phycisphaeraceae bacterium
CGATGTGGCTCGCTAGGCCTTCATCGTATGGAACTCGCATCCACTATCCTCTGCTGGTTAACCGGCGCTCCGAAATGACAAATAACGATTGGCTTAGTGACTCATAGCTTAATACTCCCCTCCCCCTCCCCGACCGGCCGCGGCACCAGCTAGCCTAGAATACCTCCTCCATGAAACTGCCCGTCTCTCCCCGGTCCTATGAACCGTCGACCGAGGCGCTGGTGCGCGCCGTGAAGCGGGCGCGGCGCGTGCTCGCCGACGTGGTCGCCGCGGAGACCGACCTCGACGGCGCCACGGCCTACGCGCTGCCGGAGCGCCCCGGGATTCGGCTGGCCAACTTCGCGAGCGAGGTCGAGCCCCAGGAAGGATCGGGCGCGGACGAGCTGATCGACCGCATCGCAGCGCACTACGCGACGCACGAGGCGCGCTGTCTCGCGCTCGACGCCGCGGGCGACGCATGGTCACCGGAACTGGCCGGGCGCCTGGAGCGTGACGGCTACCGGCGCCAAGCCAAGATCGTCTTCCGCCTGGCCGGCTACCGGCCGCCGCAGCGCGGGCGCGAAGGCCTGCAGATCATTCCCGCCCGCGCCGTCTACGGGGAGCTCGGCGCCTTCTACGAAGCGATGGCCGTGGCCGAGCACCACGCCGAGCCGGGCGGCACGCTGGCGCGCGATCTTGCCGCAACGATGATCGACCGGCTCGACGAGCCCCAGCTCGAGCTGTTCCTGGCGCGCGTCGACGGGCGCACCGCCGCGGCGGCCGGCGTGATATCGCTCGGCAACATCGGCGTCATCGACCCCGCCTACGCCCTGCCGGAGTTTCGCGGGCGGGCCGTCGCGTCGACGCTCATGGCCCATACGATCGATCACTGCCGGAGGGCCCTGTTCGACCAGGTGCTGTGCGAACGATCGGCAGGCTGCCCGGCGATCCGGTTCTACGAGGCATTCGGGTTCGAGGCGACGGCCGAGTACGCGCGGTATGTTCTGAAGGTCGACGATGTCTGAGACGCAGGCGAAGAAATCGGACAGCGCGAAGGACCGTGTCGTGGGCGCCACGGCGCGGTGGTCCATGCGGCTGCTCGCGCTGATCGCGCTCGGCGTCAGCGCACTGCTCTTCGTCATCGCCGTCACCGAGGCAAAGGCGCCCGGATGCACCGGCGATTCGCCTTGCGACGCCGTGCTTTCAAGCTCGTGGTCGTACTGGATGGGCGTGCCGGTCAGCGCCCTCGCCCTGGCCAACTACGTCGTGATGATCGTCGCGCTGTTCCAGCTCACCAGCGCCGACATGACGCGGCGGCGCGTCGCCTGGCTGGTGCTCATCGCCCTGAGCGCCGCCACGGCCGGGACCGCCGTCTGGATGACGATGGTGATGTACTCGAAGGTCCACGCCTTCTGTCCTTACTGCCTGGTCGCCCACGGCTGCGGCCTGCTGATCGCCGGGCTGGTGGCCTTCGTCGCCCCCGTGGGCACGAACCTGCGATCCTCACCGGCCTTCTCCGTGCGGCCGCTTCCGGCGGGCGTCGCGGCGCTCGTCGGCTTCGTGACGGTCGGCGTGCTGATCGCCGGTCAGCACGGTCCGGAGAACGACGAGTTCAAGCCCCCGTCGATCGTTCCTGTCGAGTCGTCCGCCGCGATCCGGGTCCTCAAGGCCGGCACCGAGGACGCAGTGCTCGACATTCCATTCGCCCGAATGACCTTCAAGATCAGCGAAGTGCCCGTGCTGGGCTCCAGGTCCGCGCCGCACTTCATCGTCAGCCTTTTCGACTACACCTGCCATCACTGCAAGATCATGCACGGGCACATCGGAAAGATCCGGGAACGGTACGGCGACCAGCTCGGCTTCGTGGCGCTGCCGGTGCCGCTCAGCCCGGGATGCAATCCTTCCGTGAAGGTGCGCCACGAGGCGCATCAGCACGCGTGCACGCTCGCCGGAATCGCGCTGCGGGTGGCGCGGGCGTCACCCGCGGTCTTCGAGCAGTTCGACGACTGGATGTTCGATCACAAGAAGGCGCCCGATCCGAAGAAGGCGCTCTGGTACGCCGAGAAGCTCGTGGACGCGCGCGAGCTGGCGAAGCCCGAGGTCAAGGCGTGGTCGAAGGACCAGATCGCGCAGGACATCCGGCTGCACCACTCGCTGTCGCGGAAATCGCTCCCGGTGCTCCTGATCGACAAGCCGCGCTTCAGCAATCCGAAGAAGACCGAAGATCTTTTCGTGGTCATCGAGAAGACGTTCGGGATCGAGCCGGTGAGCGCGGAGACTGATTGACGCGCGGGAGGGCAGGGTGCAGGGTGCAGATGAAGGCGGGGATGAACTTGTCGCAGCGTTACAGCACGTCTGGACTGCCACAGGAAGGCCGAGTATCGACTCTAGTAGCTTGCGGGCTGCGGATCATCAATGATCCGGCGAGCGGTGCGGTGCCTTCGCGGTGCGCGCAGGTATGATTGTCTGGTCCGCTGAACGCATCAGGGCGCTGCACATGTTCTGTCCCAAGTGCCACGATCGACTTGCGCCGACCCGCACGGATGACGGCCTGTTCTACGAGTGCCCGCTCTGCCGCGGGCGCGCCATGACGATGGCCGTCGCGCGGCGCGTGGTCGAGCGCGACGCGGTGCGCGACCTCTGGCGGCGGACGGACTCCGAGCAGTGCGACGTCGGCGAGGCCTGCCCTTCATGCTGCAACGCGATGCGGGAGATCGCCGTGTCCGCCGGTTCGCGGCCGCTTCACCTGGACGTCTGCCGCTCGTGCCAGATGCTCTGGTTCGATCCGCACGAGCTGGAGAGCATGCCGCAAGCGCCCCGGGCGCGATCGCACTGGACCCCGGAGCAGAAGGAGCGCGTCGCGCGCGCCGAGCTCGAATTGCAGAAGCGACGAGAGCGAGGCTCCGACTTCGGATCCGAGGCGCCGGCGGAGGCGTGGAAGTGGCTGCCGGCCTTGCTGGGGATGCCGATCGAGCACGAGGTGCACCCCGTACGGAGCTGGCCCTGGATCACCTGGGGCGTCGCGGCCGTGTGCGTCGTCGTGGCGCTGCTGACGTTCGGCAACATTCAGGCGGTGGCGAACGAGTACGGCATGATCCCGTCGCAGCCGCTGCGCCACGGCGGAATCACGTTCGTGACGAGTTTTTTCCTGCACGTCGGCCTCCTGCACCTGGTCGGCAACGTGTACTTCCTCGTCATCTTCGGCGACAACGTCGAGGACTTCCTCGGACGCTGGAAGTACGCAGTGCTGCTGATCGTCGCCACGTTCGTCGGTGACGTCACGCACATGATGGCCGATCCGCGGTCCGACGTGCCGTCGATCGGCGCCAGCGGCGGCATCTCCGGCGTGATCGTCTACTACGCCCTGCAGTTCCCCCGCGCGCGGCTGGGGTTCCTGTTCCGTTTCTATTACCGTTTCAGCTGGATCTACTTTCCCGCCTACGTCGCCCTGATCTTCTGGGCGCTGCTGCAGCTGTTTCAGCTCTTCATGCAGCTTGCGGGTGCGAGCAGCATCTCGGCGCTCGCCCACCTGGGCGGTGCGGCCGTGGGTCTCGGCGCCTGGCTGCTTTGGCGCAAGTCGTCGAAGCTCGAGTGACCGCGATTTACGCCTGCGCGCGATCGAGTCACTCATCCGCCTTCGGCGGACAGGCTCCGACACGGAGGGGGGATGAAGCGCTCACCCGCCGCGAATCCGCTCCTTGATCATCTCCGTCACGACCTTCGGGTTGGCCTGGCCCTTCGACAGCTTCATGATCCGGCCCATCAGGGCGCCGATCGCCTTGTCCTTGCCGTCGCGGATGTCGGCGACGGCCTTCGCCATCTTCGGGTCCGCCAGCACCTGGTCGACGTAGCCGTCGAGGGCGCCGCTGTCGCTGACCTGCACCAGGCCGTGTCGGTCGGCGAGCGTCGCGGCGTCGTCGTCGCTGTCGCAGCAGTGTCCGAACAGGTCGTCCGCGCCGCTGGAGCTGATCTTCCCCGAATCGGCAAGCTCGATGACCTGCGCGATCTGCGCGGGCGTGATGCCCAGCTCGTCGATTCCCACGTCGCGTTCGTTGGCGCGCTTCGCGCCGTAGTTGAGCAGCATCGCCGCCACCCGTTTTCCGGGCGCGCCGGTATCCAGCACACGCTCGAAGAACAGGCAGACGTCCGGCTCGGCGATGATCGCGGCCGCGTCCTTCGCGCTCAGGCCCAGTTCGTCGCGGTACCGTGTCTCGCGCTCGCGGGGGAGCATCGGCATGCGGGCGCGCACCTGCTCGACCCATTGCTCACTGACCACGACAGGAACGAGGTCGGGGTCGGGGAAGTAGCGGTAGTCGTGCGCCTCCTCCTTCTCGCGCTGCAGCACGGTCACCTGGTTCTGGTCGTCCCAGCCGCGCGTGGATTTGGCCCCCGCGTCGCCGTCGTCGCCGTGATCGAGGAAGTGCTCGACCTGCCGGCGAAACTCGTAGGTGATCGAGCCGTGCACCGCCTTGAAGGAGTTGAGGTTCTTGATCTCGACGATGCCCGTCCGGTGCGTCTTCCCGTCCTTCTCGATGTGCACGTTGATGTTGGGCTCGAACCGCATGTGCCCGCGCTGCAGGATGCCCTCGGTGACGCCGAGGAAGCGACAGACGTCGCGCAGGTAGCGGCAGAATGCGATGACCTGGTCGGCGCTGTCGAAATCGGGGTGCGTGACGATCTCGAGCAGGGGTGTGCCCGCGCGGTTGAGATCGACGATCGAGTGGTCGATGTGGCCGCCGCCTGGCGCCTCGTGCAGAAGCTTGCCCGCGTCCTCCTCGAGGTGAGCGCGGATGATGCGGATGGTCTTCGTTTCGCCGGATGCGCTCTCGTCGACCGGGATTTCGACCTCGCCGTCCGCGCAGAGCGGCTCGTCGTACTGGCTGATCTGGTAGTTCTTGGGCAGATCGGGGTAGTAGTAGCTCTTGCGGTCCCACTTCGTGCGCGACGCGATGCGGCAGCCCAGGGCCAGGCCGACGAGCATCGACTTCTCGATCGCGTCGCGATTGAGCACCGGCAGGACGCCGGGCATGCCGACGACGACCGGGTCGCACAGCGTGTTGGGCGGCGCGTCATGGAAATCCGGGTGCGCGACGTTCGCGGCGCGCGTGAACATCTTCGAGCGCGTCGCCAGCTCGACGTGGATCTCGAGCCCGACGACAAGCCGCGCCTTCACGTCCGGTCCGAGGGAAAGTCGTGCTTCGCTGGTCACGCGGAGAGTGTCAGCCGGTAGCGCGGGGCTGTCAAATGATTGGGTGGAGGTTCGGGTTTCAGTCGCACATGCCGCTGCGCGGCACCCAGAGATCATGGAAGTCTCGCACATTCTCGACGACATGGCGTCCAGCGCCGGAGCGACAGGGTTCACCCCCCCGTTGCCGAACGGGGACTACACCATCTTGATTCAACAGACCGGGAGCGCACCCATTGATTACACGTTCAGCTTCAGGGTTGCTGCCCCCCCCCAATACAATCCCTGAGCCCCTGACCGCGACGCTGGGGTTGATTGGCCTTGGCGTGCTGGGCATGGCCACGTGGTGGCGCACGGCGTAAGCGAACTGCTGCGTCCGCGTCCGTGGCCGAGACGGCCCGGCTCCGTGACGCGATCCCGATGAACGCACCGCGAATGCCGTGCCGAACAGGATTGCGTCCGACGTCAGTGCAGCGCCGCGACGCGTTCGACCAGCTGCTCGCGCGCCAGCTCCGTCCGTTTGCCTTGTGGATCGATCCGCCAGACGCGCTGGCCGTTGCTGTAGACGACGGCGCCGTCGTCGCCGACGTCGTAGTGGCCGACGCCGCGGGCAAGCACGCGCTCGTCACCGCCGGGCTCGCGCCGGACGAGCTGCCAGTCCCCGGGCACGACGGCGCCCTGGGGATCGCTGCGGCGTCCCCGCTTCTGCATCTCGATGATTCGGCCGTAGAGCACCAGCTGGCGCGCGGTCGGGCCCCGCTGGTCCGGTCCGCCGGCGCTGGTCAGCGGCTTGCGGTTGAAGACCATCGAGAAGGAGTTGAGGAACCAGAAGACGGCGGACGCAAGGCGCGCGGGAAACAGGACGAAGTCCTTGACGACGGTCATCGCGTCGGGAGACCGCTGCTGCGGCTCATGCGGACGGCGGACGTACATCAACGCGCCGTCGGACAGGCGGAATGGCATGATCAGGTCGTGCTGATGCGATTCGGCCAGCACCTCGTGCCGCTGCGACGCCAGCTCCAGGGCTTCGATCCGGAACGGCGAGACGTCCGCGAGAAAGCCGTCGTGATCGCGCGCGATGCCCGCGGACTGGTAGACGATCACGTCGTCGCGGTCGCGGGCCCAACGCGGCGCCTGGTCGATCGAATCCCCCTCGGTGATCGTGCTCAGGCGGCCGCCGTCGGCGCGCATCGTGGCCAGGTTCGATGTGCCGTCGGCGTACGCCAGCGATGCGATGAGCCTGCCGTCCACCTGGTGCGCGTCGATCTCGCTGATGGCGAACTCGGCCTTGTGCGCCAGCCGGCGCTCCTCGTCGGCGCTGATCGTGTACTCGAACAGGCCGCCGAACGCTTCGGTCCGAAGCGCATAGAGCATCCGGTCGGCGTCGATCGGCGTCACGTCGACGAAATCCGTCACGCGCTGTCCGTCCCGGGGCGCCGCCGTCATGCGGAGCGCTTCGACCTCGGATGGGATCGCCGTCGCGCTCCAGCCGACCGACTTGTCCTTCCACCCGTGACGGGTCTTGCGCTGCTCCTCCCGGTCGATCATGGCCTGGACGAACGCGCTGTGAATCTCCCTGCGCGTGCCGTCGGGCCGCACCAGCATCAGCCTGCCGCCGCAGATGATGGCCGCGCCCCCGTTTGCCGTTCCCGAATGCCGTGGCGTCTCGTTCACCGGTGCAATCTATCCCGCATATTTCATAGGTTTTTTGGCCACCCCCTATTGCGCGATGGCCTTACGACTGGTAGTGTCGCGAGTTAGCAAAAAACACGCACTCCAGCAGCAAGGCCATCAGCGATGACAGAATGTAGCACGGATGCTATGGATTTCCAACGGCTCGGACGCCGGCGGGTGGTGGGTCTGGACTTTGATGCCACGGACGACCGCCTGCACGGTCGCCAGGAGGGACGGTTCTTCCACGGGTACGACGACCACTACTGCTACCTGCCGCTGTACGTTTCTTGCGGTGACGAACTTCTGGTGCCGTACCTCGAATGGTGTTCACCTGTGACCGGGTAGTTGGACCAAGCGAATGCCGTGCCGAACAGGATTGCGTCGGCCCCCCGCCCTATCCCCCGATATACGACATCTCGATCCGTCGGCCGCGCGCCGTCAGCTGCGTGCGAACCTCCGAGTAGCGATCCTCGCGGGCGCTCCAGGCTTCGCGAATGGACCGGGCGAGTCGCTCGTCGTCCGCGCCGTCGTTCAGCAGCGACCTCAGGTCGTGGCCGGACGACGCGAAGAGACAGGTGAACAGCCTGCCCTCGGGGGACAGGCGGGCGCGGGTGCACGCGCTGCAGAAAGGCTGCGTCACCGAGGTGATGATGCCGATCTCGCCACCGCCGTCGCGGTGGCGCCAGCGCCGCGCCACTTCGCCCCGATAGTTCGGGTCGATCGGCTCGAGCGGCATCTCGGCGCCGATCCGCTCGATCATCTCGCGCGCCGGCACGACCTCGTCGAGACGCCAGCCGTTGGTGGTGCCGACGTCCATGTACTCGATCAGCCGGACGATGTGACCCGTGCCGCGGAAATGGCGGACGAGGTCGACGATCGTGTGATCGTTGACGCCGCGGCGGACGACCGCGTTGATCTTGACGGGACCGAGGCCGGCGTCGGACGCGGCATCGATGCCCGCGAGCACATCGGCGACGTGAACCTCGACGTCGACCATGCGCCGCAGCACGTTGTCGTCGAGCGAGTCGAGGCTGACGGTCACGCGATTCAGGCCGGCCTCCGCCAGGCGCTCGGCCTGCTCGGGGAGCAGCACGCCGTTGGTCGTCAGCGCGAGATCCTCGATCGGCTTGATCGCGGCGAGCATGCCGACCAGCCGGTGCAGGTCACGGCGCAGCAGCGGCTCGCCGCCGGTCACGCGAACCTTGCGCACACCCAGACCGGCGAAGATCGCGACCAGCCGGGCGGTCTGCTCGTAGGTGAGTAGCTCGTGCCGGGAGAGAAAAGGATGGTCGGGACCGAAAGCGTCCCGCGGCATGCAATAGGTGCAGCGAAAGTTGCAACGATCGGTCACGGACACGCGAAGATCGCGCATCGACCGGTCCAGGCAGTCACGCACGGGTTCACTCGAAGTACTTGGCGTTCCGTTCGACGAATTCCTGCCATTCGCTGGGCAGGTCCTCCTCGGGAAAGATCGCCGTCACCGGGCACTCGTCGACGCAAAGGCCGCAGTCGATGCACGTATCCGGATCGATGTACAGCATCTCGGCCTCTTCGAAGTCGTCGTCGTCCTTCGTCGGGTGGATGCAGTCGACGGGACACACTTCGACGCAGGCAGTGTCCTTGGTTCCGATGCAGGGCTCAGCGATCACATGGGTCATGGCGTACTCCCATACTGAATAACGTGGGGCGCAGTTTGCCGGTTCGATCCTCGGTTTTCACGCCCGGGCCCCCGGGGCCGGGGACGAAAGTGTCAAGGGGAACGCGGCAGGTGTCAAGTAGGGGCGGGGGTCGAGGGGCGAGGGGCGGGACGGCGCGGGAGAGGTTCCCCCCCGCCTCGCCTTTCTACAGCATGCCCAGCTTCAGCTTCGCCACGTCGCTCATCCGGTCCGGGCCCCACTGGGGCTCCCAGACCAGGTCGATCTCGCAGTCGCTCACCTCCGGGATCTTGCAGATCCGCGTGCGGACCTCGGCGGGCAGCGACTCGGCGACCGGGCAGTGCGGGCTCGTCAGCGTCATCTGCACGACCACCCGGTCGTCCTCCCGGACGTCGATCTCGTAGATCAGCCCAAGCTCGTAGATGTTGACCGGGATCTCCGGGTCGTAGATGTCCTGGAGCACCGCGACGACCTTCTCCTCGATCGTCGTCGGGACCGCTTCAGGACCATCGGATCCGTCAGGTCCGTCAGGTCCGTCAGGTCCGTCAGGTCCGTCGGGCGTGCCCGCGTCCACGCTGTCCGGCTCGTCGGGGGCATCGTTCATGGTCGTCTACTCCGTGCTGACGACGTCCTGGCCTTCGGTCAGGGCCGCATGCACCGTGTGCCACGGCAGTGTCGCGCACTTGACGCGGATCGGGAACTCCCGCACCCCCGAGAACACCGCGAGCTTGTCGAGATCGTCCAGGACGTCGAACACCTCGATCTTCCCCATCACCACGTCGCGGAACTTCTCGAAGACGGCCAGCGCCTCGGCGACGGTCTTGCCCACGAGGAACTCGGTCATCATCGAGGAGGACGACGTGCAGATCGCGCAGCCCGAACCCGTGAAGCTCACCTCGCGAATCATGTCGCCGTCGAGGCGGAAGAACACGGTGATCCGATCGCCGCATAGCGGATTGTGCCCCTCCGCGGTGTGATCCGGCGCGTCCATCTCGTGGAAGTTCCGCGGACGCTTCGAATGATCGAGGATCACCTGCTGGTAAAGCTCTTTGAGCTCGGACATCGACGCCCCGCTACGCGCTGCGCGTTGCTCGTTACCTGAATACGTCAATCACCTCGCGGAGGGCCTCGGCCAGCACGTCGAGATCCTCCCGGCGATTGTAGACGCCGAGGGACGCCCGCGCGGTCGCCGGAATGCCGAACCGTTCCATGACCGGCTGGGCGCAGTGGTGGCCGGTGCGGATCGCGACGCCCTGCCGGTCGAGGATCGTGCCGACATCATGGGCGTGCACGTCGTCCAGCACGAAGCCGAGCACGCCGGCCTTCGACGGCGCGGTGCCGATGAGCCGCAGGCCGTCGACCGCCTCCAGCAGCTTCGTGCCGTACTGCAGCAGGTCGCGCTCGTGCGCCGCGATGCGGTCGAGACCGATCGCCTCGACGTAGCGGATCGCCTCGGCCAGGCCGATCGGCCCGGCGATGTTCGGCGTGCCAGCCTCGAACTTGTAGGGCAGATCGTTCCAGGTCGTCTTCTCAAAGCTGACCGACTTGATCATGTCGCCGCCGCCCTGGTACGGCGGCATCGCCTCGAAGAGGTCGCGCCGTCCATACAGCACGCCGATGCCCGTCGGCCCGTAGAGCTTGTGCCCCGACAGGCAGTAGAAGTCGCACCCGAGCGCCTGCACGTCGATCTTCAGGTGGGCCGTGGCCTGCGCCCCGTCCAGCAGCACCTTCGCGCCGACGGCCCTGGCGCGCTCGATGACGCGCTCGACCGGGTTGATCGTGCCGAGCGCGTTCGAGACGTGGACCATCGCGACGAGCCGCGTCCGGTCGCCGACCAGGCGCTCGAACTGCTCGAAGATGAGCGCGCCGTCGTCGTCGATCGGTGCGACCTTCAGCACGGCGCCCGTCTGCTCGCATAGAAGCTGCCACGGCACGATGTTGCTGTGATGCTCCATGTGCGAGACCAGGATCTCGTCGCCGGCCTGGAGGTTCGAACGCCCCCACGAGTGCGCGACCAGGTTGATCGCCTCCGTGCAGCCGCGCACGAAGACGATCTCGCGCGTGTCGGCGGCGCCGAGGAACCGCTGCACCGTGCGCCGGGCCTGCTCGTAGTCCTCCGTCGCCTGCTCGCTCAGCCAGTGCACGCCCCGGTGCACGTTCGAGTTGTGCTCGCGGTAGTAACGGACCACCGCGTCGATGACGCATTGTGGTTTCTGCGTGGTCGCGGCGCTGTCGAGATAGACCAGGGGATGTCCGTGCACCTGCTGGTGCAGGATCGGGAAGTCGCGCCGGATGGCCTCGACGTCGAGGCGGGTGTCCGTCGCCGTGATCTCGGGGGTGGTCGTGCTCATAGCATGCGCACCAGTGTTTCCGCCGCCGGCATGCGCTCGAGGACCTGCGCCTTGAACAGGCGCCGCACCGGCGCCAGCTCCATCCGCTCGAGGCTCTCGCTGGCGAACGCGAAAACGATCATCGCCCGCGCGACCTCGTCGCTGATCCCGCGGGCCTTCAGGTAGAACAGATGCGACGCGTCGAGCTGACCGGTCGTCGAACCGTGCGTGCACTTGACGTCGTCGGCGTAGATCTCGAGCTGCGGATCCGAGTTCGCCGACGCGTGCTCGGAGAGCAGCAGGTTCTGGTTGCTCTGCACGGCGTCGGTCTTCTGCGCGCCGGGTCGCACCACGATCCGCCCGCGGAACACGCCGCCGGCGCGGTCGTCGATGATGCCCTTGTAGTACTGGCGGCTGTCGCCGTGCGGCGCCGCGTGCACCACGCGCATGTAGTTGTCGGCCTGCTGCCGGCCGCCCACGACGTAGAGCCCGTTGAGCTGGGACCAGCATTGCTCGCCGGCGAGCGTGCAGACGATGTTGTTTCGCGCGATGGCGCCGCCCAGGAGCACCGAGTGCGAGTGGAACCGGCTGTCCCGGTCCTGCCGCACGTGCAGCGATGACAGGTTGAACGCCTGGTCGCTCTCCCGGACCAGCAGGTAGTGCGTCACGCGCGCGTTGGCCCCGATCTCGATCTGCGTCACGGCGTTGTTGAAATACACGCCGTGGCCGGCCGAGTAGTAGTCCTCGATGATCGTCACCTCCGCCTCCGGCTCGACGACGATGACGTTGCGCGGGTTCGAGAGCACTGCGCGATCGTGATCGGTGGCCACGCTGCAGAGATGGATCGGATCCTCGACGACCGCGCCGCGCGGCACGTGGATGACGGCGCCCTCGGTCGCCAGCGCGCCGTTCAGCGCCGTGAACGCGTCCTCATCCTCCGCCAGCTCGGCCAGCAGCGGCTCGACGAGCGCCCGCTGCGCCTCGAATGCCTCGGAGAGCGGCCGCACGCTGCAGGTCGAGGGCTCGGCCAGCGTCGCCTCCGGGCGGTGGCGGCCGTCGACGAACGCCATCCGCGACGCTCGCAGACCGGGGATGTCGGTCCGCTCGAGCAGATCGGCGGCAAGCGGCGCTTCCGGCGGCGGCAGCTCGAACCGTGTCTTCGTGATCGGATCGATCCGCGTGAACCGCCACTGCTCGTCGCGGACGGTTGGCAGGCCGGTCGCGGCGAAGCAATCGAACGCTGCGCCGCGCGCCGGTCGGTACCAATCGGGCCCCAGCTCGCGGCTTGCCGGTGCCATGCGGTCGATGAGAGGTCTGCTGCGTTCGATGGCGGTGGCGGTCATGGGCTTAGGGTCTGGGCTCTGGGGTCTGGCGTCCGGGGTCGGGGCGGGCCAGCGCTACACCGGTGCGGCTTCGCGCGAGTTCTGCTCGATCCATCCGTATCCCTTCTCCTCGAGCTCGACGGCGAGGTCCTTGCCGCCGGAGCGGATGATGCGCCCTTCGAAGAGCACGTGGACGAAGTCGGGCACGATGTGCTTGAGCAGCCGCTGGTAGTGGGTGATGACGATGAAGCCGCGGTCCGCGCCACGCAGGGCGTTCACGCCGTCGGACACGACGCGCAGGGCGTCGATGTCGAGGCCCGAGTCGGTCTCGTCGAGAATCGCGAGCGTCGGCTCGAGGATCGCCATCTGGAACACTTCGTGGCGCTTCTTCTCGCCGCCGGAGAATCCTTCGTTGACCGAGCGGCTCAGCAGCTTGTTGCTGATCTCGACGACCTTGCACTTCTGCTTCACGAGCTTGAGAAAGTCCATCGCGTCGATCTCGGACTCGCCGCGGTGCTGCCGCTGCGCGTTCAGCGCGGCGTTCAGGAACTGGATGTTCGAGACGCCCGGGATCTCGACCGGGTACTGGAACGCGAGAAACAGGCCTTCACGGGCGCGCTCGTCGGGCTCCATCTCCAGCAGATCCTGGCCCTTGTAGAGGACCTCGCCCTCGGTCACCTCGAACGCGTCGTGGCCGGCGAGCACCTGCGCCAGCGTCGACTTGCCCGAGCCGTTGGGCCCCATGATGGAGTGCACCTCGCCGCCGCGAACGGTCAGGTCGACGCCCTTGAGGATCGCGTTGCCCTCGACCTTCGCGTGCAGGTTCCGGATTTCGATGATCGGTTCAGTCATGTCGGGACCAGGGTTGAGTGTATGGGTGTTCGGTGTTCGGTGTTCGGTGTTCGGTGTTCGGTGTTCGGTGTTCGGTCCGCCTTCGGCGGATCTTCGCTTCGATGATCGGCCGGTTCCTCGCACGGTCGGGGCCCCGTGCGGGTCATCCCACGCTGCCCTCCAGGCTGATGCCCAGGAGCTTGTTCGCCTCGACCGCGAACTCCATCGGAAGCTCCTTGAACACCTGCTTGCAGAAGCCGTTGACGATCAGCGATACCGCGTCCTGCTCGCTGATCCCGCGCTGCCGGCAGTAGAACATCTGGTCCTCGCCGATCTTCGACGTCGTCGCCTCGTGCTCCACGTGCGCGGTGGGGTTCTTGACGTCGATGTAGGGGAACGTGTGCGCGCCGCACTGATCGCCGAGGAGCATCGAGTCGCACTGCGTGTAGTTGCGTGCCCGGTCGGCGCCCGGCAGGACCTTCACCGCGCCGCGGTAGGCGTTCTGCCCGCGCCCCGCGCTGATGCCCTTGCTGATGATCGTGCTGCGGGTGTCCTTGCCGATGTGGATCATCTTCGTGCCGGTGTCGGCCTGCTGCTTCAGGTTCGCCAGCGCGACCGAGTAGAACTCGCCGACGCTGTGATCGCCCTGCAGCAGCACGGACGGATACTTCCACGTGATGGCCGAGCCGGTCTCGACCTGCGTCCAGCTGATGTGCGCGTGGTCGCCGCGGCAGGCGCCGCGCTTGGTCACGAAGTTGTAGATGCCGCCCCGGCCCTCCGCGTCGCCGGGGTACCAGTTCTGGATCGTCGAGTACTTGATCGTGGCGTCGCGCAGTGCCACCAGCTCGACGACGGCGGCGTGAAGCTGGTTCTCGTCGCGCATCGGCGCGGTGCAGCCTTCGAGATAGCTGACGTACGACCCCTCGTCGGCGACGATCAGCGTCCGCTCGAACTGGCCGGTGTTCTGAGCGTTGATGCGGAAATACGTGCTCAGCTCCATCGGGCACCGCACGCCCTTGGGTACGTACACGAATGATCCGTCGCTGAACACCGCGGAGTTGAGCGTCGCGAAGAAGTTGTCGGAGTAAGGCACGACCGATCCGAGATACGCGCGGATGAGGTCGGGATGCTCGCGCACGGCCTCGGAGAACGAGCAGAAGATGATGCCCAGCTCGGTCAGCTTCTCCTTGAACGTCGTGGCGACCGACACCGAGTCGAACACCGCGTCGACGGCGACGCCGGCGAGCACCTTCTGCTCCTGCAGCGGGATGCCCAGCTTCTCGTAGGTCTCGAGCAGCTTGGGATCGACCTCGTCGAGGCTCTGTGGACGATCCTTCTGCTGCTTCGGCGCCGAGTAGTAGCTGATGGCCTGGTAGTCGATGGGGCCGTATCCGTACGGCAGGAACTGCCAGTCCGGCTCGCTCATGGTCTGCCAGTGTCCGAACGCCTTGAGCCGCCAGTCGGTCATCCACTGCGGCTCCTGCTTGCGCTGCGAGATCGCGTGGACGGTGGATTCGTCGAGGCCCGGTGGCAGCGAGTCCGACTCGATGTCGGTGACCCACCCATCCTTGTAGGTCTGGCTGGCCAGTTGCTCGATGGTCTGCTGAGATTCGACGCTGGTCATGCCGAGTCGTCCCTTGTGTCGTGTTCGGTGCCGACGGCGACGCGCACCTGAATCGGCTCGATCGTCCCGACGCGCCGATCCAGGAGGTCGCGAATCGAGATCTCGCCGAGGTAGTCCGCGATGCGCTGGTTGACGAGCTGAATCGAGTCCGAGACCGGGCACTGGTCGAGGACCTGGCACCCCTGGCACGGCTGATCCTCCTGCTCGCCGTCGCAGCAGATCATGAGCCGCACGGGGCCCTCCGTCGCCTCGACCACCTCGTCCATCCTAATCTGCTCCGGCGCCCGCGCCAGCGAGTAGCCGCCGCGCACGCCCCGTGAGGAGGTGACGAGACCTGCCCGCTGCAGGTCCTTGAAGACGTTCATGAGCTGGGGCACGGGCAGCGAGAACCGGTCGGCGATCTGCCGCACACTCATCGGCGCCGGCGCAGCGCCGCCGCTGTCCGAGGCGAGATACGCCAGGGCCACGAGGGCATAATCCGTCTTGCGGGTGAAGCTGAGCATGGTTCAGTCCGTAAGACCACGGCAATTCGCCCCCTGCCGGCGCTACCCCGCCTCCGCGGTCCAGCGTAAAATAGTATCGAGCGGGTACGATTTCAAATCAAGTTCAATTGATTTTAAGTCGCAATTAGATACTCAGGTGGCCTGAAACCTGCCATGATGACCTAAGCTTATATTTTTCATGATGTTACCCTCATGAACGCCGCGCCGAAAATTCAGAGGAATTCCAGGCAATCAACAGGTTTTCACCAACTTGTCCATAGTCCGGGTCCATCGGAACCGGGGCGAACCGCCCGGAACGTTCCGCATGGTTTTTTATCCACCCCCGACTATAATCCGATGTTTTCAACGGAATCCCGACGGTTTTCGAGCCGCCGACGCGGCCCGGCACCTGGAGTCAAGACATGGCGATCGAACTGACCGAAACGGCCGCTTCCGAAATCAAGACCATTGTCGACCAGCAGGAGCTCGACAAGCAAAACGTCCGCCTGCGCGTCGGCGTCAAGGGCGGCGGCTGCTCGGGCTTCAGCTACCTGCTCGACCTCACCGAGCAGGAGAACGACAACGACGAATCGTTCGCCCAGCACGGCATCCAGATCATCTGCGACCCGAAGAGCTATCTCTACCTCAACGGGACGACGATCGACTTCAAGGACGAGGTCATGGGGCGCGGGTTCGTCTTCAACAACCCGAACGCGACGAGCACCTGCGGCTGCGGCAGCTCGTTCAGCGCGTAAATCCACGAGCATCGCGAATATCGGGAAACGCGATCGATTCATTGCTCAGGCTGCCGCCGGGTGATCGGGCGGATGATACGCAGCGCGAGTCGGGTTTTGCCATGACTCCTGATATATTAATGACTAATAGCTTGATTTCCCCTCCCCCTCTCCCTGCCGCCCCGCCTCCGCGGTTCGCGTATTGTCGACCAGCTCGCTGACCCAGGGCAGCGGCATGAGCGTGCGCGGTGTTGCGGCAAGGTCGACGCTCGGGTCGACGAGAAGCTGCGGCGGCCGTCCGTTGAGCGCCACGCCGATCCGGGCGCGCACCTGCACGCCCTCGACGCCCTCCTCGGCGAACCGGTCGGAAATGTACCGGCAAAGCTGCTGGATCATGTCGGGACGCGTTGCCATCCGCGTCTCCTGGTCGAGGTTGATGCGCAGGTCCGAAAGCTGGAACCGGGCCATCGCGCCCGTGTCCGGAAACGTCACGTAGAACTGCGGGTAGACGGGAATCCAGTTGTGCAGCCGCATGTGCCAGCTGAAGCGCGCGCCCATCCGGTTCCAGGCGACGTTGCCCGGGTAAAGATGATGCCGCAGCGGCACGAGGATCTGCAGGACCGCGTAGAGCGCCAGGACCGCGATCGCCACGCGGTGGCGCCGACTCAGCGGAGCCGGCTCGGGGGCGGGCGCGGATTCGGTGACGTCAAGATCGACGCCGAGACGCCGCGCCAGCACACGGGGCCAGTCCGGCCGGAAGTAGATCGACGTGGCGGTGATCATGAACCAGGGAAAGACCCCGATTTCGAACAGGTTCGAGTTGATCACGCAGAACACGATGCCACCGGCGAACGCGAGCCACCGCGTGCGGCGCCACAGCAGCATGGGCACGATCAGCAGGTCGAGCAGCAGGCCGCTGTAGGTGAAGCACAGGATGATCTCGGGACGGTCGAACAGGTGGCCGATCAGGGGCGTGTCCATGCGCAAGCCGAGCTGGTGCGCCATCGACGACCCACTCAGCCAGTCACCGTTGAGCTTCGCCACGCCGCCGTAGAAGAAGACGATGCCGATCTGGAAGCGCAGCAGCCACAGCGTCCAGGCCGGCGCGGTGGTCGACGCCGTCCCGTCACGGCGCCGCGCATCGACGGACCAGACGCGACCGGCCGGCATGATGTTCATCAGCAGGCACAGCAGGCACAGCAGGTAGTAGTGGTTCTGGAACTGCGCCTGGTCGATCAGGAAGAACCAGATGTACCCGATCGTCAGCAGCGCCGTGCTGAGCCGGTACCAGAGGCCGGCGGCGACCAGCAGCGACAGCACGCCGAGCCCCCACACCATCAGGTACATCAGGCCGCCGGGCAGCGCCTCGATCCACCAGAGGCCGAAGTACTTGAAATGAAGCTCAGGGTAGATGTAATCGAGGTAGATGCGTCGCGGCGGATGCACCACGACCATCTGGAAGAACATCGTGAACCCGAACGCAATGCGAAACACGCCGAGCCACGCATTGTCGATCGGTCGCCGCCCCCGGCGCACGATTGATGCGCAGTCTGGAATCAGCGGGCCTCCGCGAGAGGTGAACGGGCCTCGTAGTCAAGGGGACGAATCCACGTGCGCTCGCGCTGGTTGAGCGGCTCCGAGGTCAGGTCGATGGTCGGATCGATCAGCTGCTGGGGGGGACGACCGTTCAGCGATACGGACGTGTATGCCCTCACTTCGACCTCCGTGATGCCCCGCTCCTCCCCGTACTGTTCCCGCAGCAGGTGGCACATGCGCTGGATCAGGTCGGGGTGCGAGCACATCAGCAGGTACTGCCGCCGGCTCAGGATCGAGTCCACCGATGCCGTGTCCCGGGTGGAATGCCCGAGGACGGAGACGGTGAACTGGGGCCGATGCAGACGCCGATGATCCAGGCGCATCCGCCAGCTGAACCGCTCGCCCTGTCGGTGCCACGACACGTTGCCCTCGTATAGAAACTGGCGCAGCGGCACGAGGAGCTGCACGAGCACGTAGAGTCCGATGAGTGCGACCGCCAGCCGCTGCTTTCCGGTCGCCGACTTCTCCGCCTGCGTCGCTTCCACCTCGGCGAGGCTGAGCGACCGCCGCGGCCAGCTCGGGCAGAAGAAGATCGTGAGGGCGCCGATCATGAACCACGGGTAGACGCCGGCGTTGAAGAACGACGCGATCACCAGGTGGTAGGCCACGGCGAGGAAGTATGCGATCCCCCGCGTCCGTCGCCACATCAGCAGCGGCGCGAGGAACAGGTCGAGCACGATGAAGCCGTAGGTGAAAGCCCGGATCAGCCACAGGTCGGTCACCAGTCCGCCGATCACGGGCATTTCCGTGTGCGGAGCGAGCTGAAGGGCGACGGGCCCGCCGCTGAGCCAGTCTGCGTTGATGCGGGCGAGACCGTTGTAGAGCAGCACGATGTCGAGCTGGGCCCGGATCAGCCAGACGGGCCAGAACGGCACGGTGTCGATTTGACGCGTCGGCCTCAGCCAGACGTCGATCGAGAACGCCCGGTTCGCCGGCATGCATACCATCAGCAGGCCGAGCAGCGCGAACAGGTAGTACTGGTGCTGGTAGAGCGCCTGGTCGGTGAGGAACACGTAGGTCCATCCGAGACAGAGCAGCAGCGCGGCCAACCGGTAGCACGCCCCGACGATGACGAGGATCGACAGGACGATCAGCCCGCCGAACAGCCAGTGCATGCCGGAGCCGGCGAGCGGCTTCAGCCAGGCCAGGCCGGGGTAGCTGAAGAAGTGAACGGGCTCGACGAAGTCCTTCTGGATGCGGTCGTGGACGAAGAACATCGCCGCGATGCCGAGCATGGCCGCCCCGTATACGACCCGGAAGACGACCAGCGACGCGATATCGACGCGCTCGAACAACCACGAGAACAGCGTCTTCGATCGTTGATCCTCACCCGACATACTCCTGTTCTCGGCATACGACGCAATCCGATTGATCGGCACAATGAAAAAGCCCCGGAGACGGGCTCCGGGGCTTGAACGGGCATGGGGTCTTCGACCGGTTTCGGTCGTCCGATCGGACGTTGGCGGGACCGGTGTGGCTTATCGGCCCCGCGCGACGTGTCGATCAGATGTCGTAGTACATCAGGAACTCGAACGGATGCGGGCGAAGCCGCAGGGCATCGACCTCGTTCTCCATCTTGTAGTCGATCCACGTGTCGATCACGTCCCCCGTGAACACGTCGCTCTTGGTGAGGAAGTCGTGATCGTCGCGCAGCGCGTTCAGCGCCTCCTCGAGCGAGGCCGGAGTCGTGGGGATCTCGGCCGCCTGGGCGGGATCGAGATCGTAGATGTTCACGTCGAGCGGCTGACCGGGATCGGTCTGGTTCTCGATGCCGTCGATCGCGGCCATGAGCAGCGCCGAGAACGCCAGGTAGGGGTTGCACGACGGGTCGGGACAGCGGAACTCGAGGCGCTTGGCCTTCGGGCTTGGCGAGTACACGGGGATGCGGATCGCCGCCGACCGGTTGCGCCGGCTCATCGCGAGGTTGACCGGCGCCTCGTAACCGGGAACCAGCCGCTTGTAGCTGATCGTGCTCGGATTCGAGAACGCGCAGATCGCCTTGGCGTGCGTCAGGATGCCGCCGATCGCGTGCATCGCCGTCTGGCTCAGCCCCGCGTAGCCGTCACCGGCGAACAGCGGCTCGCCGCCCTTCCAGAGCGACATGTGCGTGTGCATGCCCGAGCCGTTGTCCATGAAGACCGGCTTGGGCATGAAGGTCGCCGTCTTGCCGTGCATGTGCGCGACGTTCTTGACGATGTACTTGTACAGCACGAGCTTGTCGGCCATCTCGACCATCGGGCTGAAGCGCATGTCGATCTCGCACTGACCGCCGGTCGCGACCTCGTGGTGATGACATTCGACGTCGATCCCGCACTCGATCATGTGCAGCACCATCGCGGTGCGGATGTCCATCAGGCTGTCCGACGGCGGCGTCGGGAAGTAGCCCTCCTTGTAGCGGAGCTTGTGGCCGAGGTTGCCGCCTTCCTCGCAGCGCCCGGTGTTCCACGCGCCCTCGCCCGAATCGACGTGGTAGAAGCCCTCGTGCTCGTTCTGCCCGAACCGCACGTCGTCGAAAACGAAGAACTCGGCCTCGGGACCGAAGAAGGCGGTGTCGGCGATGCCGGTGCTCTCGAGAAACTCGATCGCCTTGCGCGCGATGTTGCGCGGGTCGCGCGTGTAGTCCTGGCGCGAAAGCGGATCCTGGATGTTGCAGAAGATCGCGAGCGTCGACTCGGTCCGGAAGGGATCGACGAACGCCGTCTCGGGCTGCGGGATCAGCAGCATGTCGGACTCGTTGATGGCCTGCCAGCCGCGAATGGACGAGCCGTCGAACCCGAAACCATCATCGAACGCCGATTCGGTCAGCTCGGCGATCGGGTACGAGGTGTGCTGCCACATGCCCGGGAAGTCCATGAAGCGCAGATCGAGAATCTTGCACCCCTTTTCCTTGGCCAAGGCGATGACTTCTTTCGGTGTCACTGGTGAGTCCCTTTCGTTGAGTTAAGGGTGAGGTCCATTCGGTCGGAAAGGACACGATCCAAACGAGGACGTTCGACAGCGCCGAATCGTCAACGGAAAACGGTAGTCGGGGTCGATCCGGCGACGGCCGCTCGGGATCACGTCGTCGCGGCCATCGCGCCGAACCCGTGCGCCTGCGTAATAAATAGGCAATCACGGCGTGCCGACGTGCGAGCAGATCAGGCACGACCCACCAGGCCCCGCCCCGTCACGACGGCGAGTCTAATCGGTCGGAACCGACTTCGCCACCTCCGCGAACGCCTGCCGAAGCTCGACCAGGCCCAGCAGCGTCGCGGCCGACGGCACCAGGCCGAGCGAGTTGTCCGCGAGGCTCGAACGGACGCCTCCGAGGACCCGCTCGGGACGGCGGACATAGTAGCAGTCCGACTCTCTGAACATCAAATAGTCGATGAAGCGCGCTGCGAGCGCGCCGTCGAGCGTCCAGCGGGCCGCGTCGGCGTCGCCCATCAGCGGCGCATGCCGGCGCGCCAGCGCGATGACGGCGAGACCCTGCGCCGATCGCCAGTCGGGCGCGGGCGCGCCGGACTTCAGGCGCCGGCCGTCGAATGGGTCCAGGTCGAAGCCCCCGACCACGTCGTCCGGTCCGATCTCCGGCGGCGCGACGATCTGCCGGCTTCGAATCGCCGCGACGAGGTCGACCAGGTCGTCGTGCCGCACGCGATGCGCCGCGTCGAGCCGACCGAGTTCAATCTCCGCTTCGATCAGCCACGGCAGCGCGCCGACGACGCGCCGCCCCTCGATCGACGACCAGAGCCCCTTGAGTCGCGCCGCCGCCACCGCTTTCGCGTCGGCCGATCGCGTCTGCGCGTGCATCCGGACGAGCGCCGCGACGATGATTGCCTGATCCGCCTCCGACTCCGGCACGACGGGCGTCCCGACCAGGAAGAGGCCGAGGCGCTGCCGCTCTTCGCGGTAGGCGCCGAGGCCCTGCGCCTCGATCATCGTCATCACGGTCAGGGCCGCAGCCGTCACGTGGCGGCGCTGGTTGATCGCCTTCAGCAGGTGAACGACCGCGCGGCGCACCGCGTCGTCGGCCCGGCGCGCCGCGTCGGCACGCCCCCGCCTCCGCTCGAGCGATGCGTGGCGCGCCAGCGCGAGCGCGGCCAGGGCCGTCTCGCGCGGTGCCGAATCGGCCTTGCGGAAGCGGTCGGAGGTCGGCTTGAACACGACGTGGAACGAGCCGCCCAGGCGCTGACGATCGACCAGGTGTCGGGCGACGCGACGGGCGAGCATGTCGACGCCCCGTTCGGACATTTCACGACCCGCGCGGGGCGTCCTTCCGCGGAACAGGCGCAGTGCATCGGATGCGCCGGCCCGGAGCACGAAGTGAATCACCTCCAGGCGCTCGAGACGCGGCTGGCGCGTACGCCCGAGCCGGTCGAGGTCGCGTTCGGGGCGCATGCCGGCCCGTCGCAGAAGGTGAGCGAGCTGTCGGTGCGGCAGGTGATTGGCGGCGAGGTTGCTGGCCGGCCATGACCACGCGGCAAGGTGAGCGCCGTCGGCGTCGACGCTGGAGAGCCGAAGGCCGTGGTGGCCCGGCGCGAAGTGGCGATCCAGCCTGTCATCCGCGTCGATCAGGATCTGCCGGGCGTCATGGGCCACCTGGAGGTCGAGGTCGAACGCAGTGACGGGCGCCTCCGACCGCGGCCGGGCGACGCCGAGCGCCCGACGGAGGGCCGATCGGCCCAGCGCGGCGAGATCGGCCCGGTCGTCCCCCGCCACGCCCGGGGCCGCATCGCCGGTGCCGAGGGTGCGACCGGCATCGCGCAGCGTCACACGGACGCCGCACACACCGCGCACCTCGACCGGTTTCGGGTCGGCCGCCGATGCGCTCCGATTCAGCGAAGACCGCAGGTCCCGGATGACCCGCCGTGCGTGGGACCAGTCCACCAGTGGCGCCGCAGCCGCAGGGGCGGATGTCGCAAGAGCCGCGACCAGCGTGCCGGCGACACCGAGCCGCGCGTTGCGCGGAGACCACGCCGTAGCGCCCGGGTTGTTGTCCCTACGCCTCATCCTGAACATCACCCCGGCGGCGCGATATCGGACCCAACAACGCAAGGTATTGACAGCAACGATTTTACAAAACCCGCCGCGCTTCGATGCGCCGTGGCCCGGCCCTTGCAACCCTTCACGCAGGGTCATCGAGCATGAGCAACGTCTTCCAACTCAGCGAACGCAGCCGAAAGATCCTGTTTCTCACGCTGCTGACGTTCGCGGCGTTGTGCTAGCGCCGGGCCACCTCGGCCCGATCGCCCTCCGTCACGCCAGGTCCGGGTACATCCCCCTCACGATCCCCACCAGTTCGCGCACATGGGCGGCCGATGCCGTGAGCAGCGCCTGCTCCGAGTCGTCCAGGTCGATCTCGACGACCTTCTCCACGCCGCCCGCGCCGAGCACGCACGGCACGCCGACGAAAAGCCCGTCGATGCCGTACTGGCCGTCGCAGTACCCCGCGCACGGGAGGATGCGCTTCTTGTCGCGCACGATCGCCTCGACCATCTGCGTCACGCCCGCCGCCGGCGCGTAGTAGGCGCTGGTGCCCATGAGCTCGACGATCTCGCCGCCGCCCTTCTTCGCCCGCTCGACGATCTGATCGAGACGGTCGGGGCTGATGAACTGCGTCACGGGAATGCCGCTGACGTTGGTGAACCGCGGCAGCGGCACCATGTCGTCGCCGTGCCCGCCCAGCAGCAGCGCGTTGATGTCCTCCACGGAGAAGCCCGTCTCCATGGCGATGAACGTCTTGTAGCGCGCCACGTCGAGACACCCCGCCTGGCCGACGATGCGATGCGTCGGAAAGCCGGTGGTCTTCCATGCGGAGTACACCATCGCGTCCAGCGGGTTGGACACGACGATCACCACCGCGTCCGGCGCGTGCTGCGCGACGTTGCGGCTGACGGAGACGACGATCTCGACGTTCGTCTTGATCAGGTCGTCGCGGCTCATACCCGGTTTGCGCGGCAGGCCCGCAGTAATGACGACGACGTCGGCGCCGGCGATGTCGGCGTAGTCGGTCGTGCCCGTCACCGCGGCGTCGAACCGGTCGACGGGCGAGGCCTCGGCAAGGTCGAGCATCTTGCCCTTGACCAGGCCTTCGGCCTGGGGAATGTCGACGACGACGACGTCACCCAGCTCGCGCGTGGCGGCCCACACCGCGCAGCTGGCTCCGACGTTGCCGCCTCCGATGATCGCGATCCTGGGTCGTGTCGGCATGATTGATCTCCGGGGGAGCCACTGATCTTCTTCGAACTTGACTGAGATTCACCGATGGACGCTGACCGAAGCCGAACGCCATGGACGATGTACGGGTCATGAAGGAGCTACGGAAGGGCTTCGGTAGGAATACGGCAGGAATACGGTACGAATACGGAAGAGACCCGAAAAACGACCAAAAACGACAACAACTGACGGCCGGGCATCGCCGCCGTGACGACCGCCCGATACCGATCAGTGCAGATCAGTTCAGATCAGATCAGTGGTTCAGCCGCGCTGCGCCACGGGCACGTAGTCCCGCTCGGTGGGTCCGGTGTAGATCTGGCGCGGGCGGTTGATCCGGCCGTCGGGGGCGTCGTGGACCTCTTTCCAGTGGGCGATCCAGCCCGGCATCCGGCCCATCGAGAACATCACGGTGAACATGTCCACCGGGATCCCCATCGCCCGCATGATGATGCCGCTGTAGAAATCCACGTTCGGATAGAGGTTGCGATCCTTGAAGTAGCTGTCGTTCAGCGCGACCTCCTCGAGACCGCGCGCCAGGTCGAGCAGCGGGTCGCTCTTGCCCAGCAGCGCGAGCACCTTGTCGCACGAGGCCTTGATGATGGTCGCCCGAGGGTCGAAGTTCTTGTAGACCCGGTGGCCGAACCCCATCAGCTTCACTTCCTTCTTCTTCACCCGCTCCATGTAATCCTTGTAAGGGATCTGCTTGTCGTTGATCTCCTGGAGCATCTGGAGCACCGCGACGTTGGCGCCGCCGTGCCGCCAGCCCCACAGGGCGCACACGCCCGCGGCGCAACTGGCGAACAGGTTCGCGCCGCTGGAGGCGACCATGCGCACCGTGCTCGTCGAGCAGTTCTGCTCGTGTTCGGCATGCAGGATGAAGATGAGGTTCAGTGCTTGCACCAGCTCGGGCGGTACATCGAACTTCCTGTACGGCTGCGAGAACATCATGTGCAGGAAGTTCGCGCAGTAGTCCAGGTCGGGCCGTGGGTAGATCGCCGGCTCGCCGATGGACGTCTTGTACGCGCTCGCGGCGATCGTGCGCACCTTCGACAGGAGCCGCGCGGCCGCGGACTCGAACGTCGTCTCGTCCTCCATCTCCATGATGTCGGGGTGATAGCAGCTGCACGCGTTGATCATGGCCGACAGGATGGCCATCGGGTGCGCCTGCGCCGGGAAGCCGTCGAAGTGGTTGTGCAGGCCCTCGTGCAGCAGCTCGTGCCTGGTCAGCAGGTCGCTGAACCGATCGAGATCCGTCTTCGTCGGCAGCTCGCCGAAGATCAGCAGCATCGCCGTCTCGATGAACGAGCTCTGGTCGGCGAGCTGATCGATCGGGATGCCGCGGTAGCGGAGAATGCCCTTCTCACCGTCGATGAAGCATACGGACGATTGGCACGCCCCGGTGTTCCCGTAGCCGTCATCGAGCGTCACATGCCCGGTCTGGGCCCGCAGCTTGGAGATGTCGAACGCACGTTCCTGCTCGGTGCCCACCACGATGGGCATCTCGCAAACCTGGTCTCCCAACTGCAGTTTGGCGTTTTCTGACATGGTCTTCTCGTCTTCGACCTGCAAAGTACTGCCTTGCGGCAGTGTAGATCAGCGGGAGTCGTCCCGCCAGCGCGGTGCGACCGGCTCGTCTATTTCGCCGACCACGTCGCCTTGAAATCCTGGATGGACTGGACGAGCTTCTCGCCCATCGCGTCGTCGATGGCCTGGGCGTCCACCAGCTCCTGGCGAAGGGCCGAGCCCGGTCCGTTGAAGTGCTCGACCAGCGCCTCGGAGAACGGCAGGACCTGGTCCACCGCCAGGTCGTCCAGCATGCCTGAGTGGCCGGCGAAGATCTGCAGCACCTGGTCGATGACGTCCATCGGCACGTATTGCGGCTGCTTCAGGAGCTCGACCATGCGGGCCCCGCGGTCGAGCTGGTGCTGCGTGGCCTTGTCCAGCTCCGTCCCCAACTGCGCGAACGCCTCCAGCTCGCGGTAGGCCGCGAGGTCAAGGCGCAGGCTGCCGGCGACGTTCTTCATCGCCTTGATCTGGGCGTTGCCGCCCACGCGCGAGACGCTGATGCCCACGTTGATCGCGGGGCGCACGCCCGCGAAGAACAGCTCGGGCTCCAGGTAGATCTGCCCGTCGGTGATCGAGATCACGTTCGTGGGGATGTAGGCCGCCACGTCGCCTTCCTGCGTCTCGATGATCGGCAGCGCCGTCAGCGATCCGCCGCCGTTCTCGTCCGAGAGCTTGGTGGCGCGCTCGAGCAGCCGGCTGTGCAGGTAGAACACGTCGCCCGGATACGCCTCGCGCCCCGGCGGGCGCCGCAGCAGCAGCGAGAGCTGGCGATACGCGGCCGCCTGCTTCGAAAGGTCGTCGTAGATGCAGAGCACGTGCTTGCCCTGGTCCATGAAGTACTCGCCCATCGCGCAGCCCGCGTAAGGCGCGACGTACTGCATCGGCGCGGCCTCCGCGGCCGACGCCGACACGACGATCGTGTAGTCCATCGCGCCGTGCTCGCGCAGCGCCTCGACGACGCCGGCCACCGTCGACTCCTTCTGGCCGACCGCGACGTAGATGCAGAACACCGGGTCGCTCGTCTGGTGCGTGTACTTCTGGTTGATGATCGTGTCGATCGCGACCGCGGTCTTGCCGGTCTTGCGGTCGCCGATGATCAGCTCGCGCTGCCCACGGCCGATCGGGATCATCGAGTCGATCGCCTTGATGCCGGTCTGAAGCGGCTGCTTCACGGGCTGGCGCTCGGCGATGCCCGGCGCGATGACGTCCACCTGGCGACGCTCGGCGGCGGTGATCTCGCCCCGGCCGTCCATCGGCTCGCCCAGCGCGTTGACGACGCGGCCGAGCAGGCCTTCGCCGGCCGGCACGCTCAGCAGCCGGCCGGTCGCGCGGACCGAGTCGCCTTCCTTGATCTTCAGGTAGTCACCGAAAATCACGGCGCCGACCGTGTCCTGCTCGAGGTTCATGACCTGGCCCGACACGGCTTCGCCGTCGGAGCCGAACTCGAGCATCTCGCTGGCCATGGCGTTGCTCAGGCCGTAGATGCGCGCGATGCCGTCACCGATCTCGATGACCTGCCCCACCTGGGACACTTCCAGCTCGGTGGCGTAGCGCTGCACCTCCTGCTTGATGACGTTGGTGATTTCGTCGGTGTTGATTTTCATGGCGGGGTCTCGGGAGCCGGGTTCCGATGGTCGGGTTCCGGGTTCGGGCCATCAGTCAGCGCGGTATTTCACGCGGCGCGAATCCATCTCGTGTCCATCTCGTGTCTGTCTTGGGTCTGTCTTGGGTCTGTCTAGTGTCTGTCACTCGTGTCTATCTCGTTTCCGATCGTGTCCATCCGTCCGCCTGCGGCGGACTCGTGGTTCCACCTGCTCAGTCCGCCTGCGACCGCGCCCGCCCGGCGGCGACCATCCGGTCCCGCATGAGGCGAAGCTGGGTGGCCAGCGACCCGTCGATCAGGCGGTCGCCGATGCGCAGCTTCAGGCCGCCGATCATCTCCGGCACGACCTCGGGGTGCAGCACCACGTTCTTGCCGATCGCCTGGCCGATCGCGGTCCCCACCCGCTCGGCCGCCGCGGGATCCAGCGGCGCGGCCACCGTGGCGTCGACCTGGACGATGCCCCGGCGCTCGTCGACCTCGGCGAGAAACGCGCGGATGATGCCGGACAGATCGCCCAGCCGGTTCTTGGCGTTGACGACCTGGAGGAATCGGTGCACCAGGTCGCTGACGCGCCCCTTGAAGATGCGCTCGATCGTGCCGGAGCGCTGCTGCACCGACAGGGTGCGCGTCGACAGGAGGCGAACCAGGTCCGGCGCGTCGTCGATCAGCGCCGCGACGCCCTTCATCTCGGTCGCCACCGTATCGAGCGTCGCGCCGTCGACGCCCTCGTCGACCAGCTCCACCAGCGCCGAAGCGTAGGTGTGATCCACTTTGGACGTTCGCTCGTTTGCCACCGTCAGCCTCTCAGGTCAGGGTCAATCCGGAATCACGACCCGGCACGTTCTATTGCGCCCGGGCCGACACGGTCAGGAACCTCGGACCCGTGGTTCCTTCAACTTCTCGCTTCAGACGGACGTCGGGATGCATCTAGTTCCGCGTATCGCCCAGGCGTCCGATGGCCTCGTCCACCAGCGCCTGCTGGTCCTCGGACGTGATCTGGCGCTTGAGGATCTGCCCCGCGACCTCGGTCGCCAGGGTCGCGGTCGTCGCGTAGATCTCGTTGAGCGCCCGCTGCCGCGCCGCGTCGAGGTCGGCCTCGGCCCGCTGGCGGGTCTGGTCGATGTCGCTCTGGGCCTGGTCCGTCAATTGCGTCGCGATCTTCTGGGCGTCGTTGCGGCCCTGGTCGATGATGCGCCGCGCCTCCTCGTTGGCCTCGGCCAGGCGCTGCTCGTACTCGGACACCCTCGCCTCGGCGTCGCGCGCCGCGGTCTCGGCCCGTTCCAGGTCGCCGCGGATCTTGCTTTCGCGGTCCTGCAGGCCCTTGAGGATGTTCGGCCAGGCGAACTTGCCCAGAACGAGCAGCAGCAGGACGAACAGCACGATCGTCCACACCGCCGAACCCAGATCGACCTCGAGCAGGCCCGGCTTGGATTCGCCGTCGTCGGCGGCGCGGACCGTCGCGCCTGCGGCGAAGGAGAGCGTCGTCCAGGCGCCGATGATCAGGCTTGTCGTTCGAAACATGTGCGCGCTTCCTATCCGTTGGCTTGCCTGGCGGTTTCGGCCGCGCGGCCCCGACGGGGCCGCGCGCCGTCCGCTTCGTCAGTGGGCTGCCGGCACGCTGCCGTTCAGCAGGATCGCGACGATCAGCGCGAAGAACGTAAAACCCTCGATGAGCGCGGCCGCGATGATCATGTTGGTGCCGATGCGTCCGCCGGCCTCGGGCTGACGGGCGATCGACTCGACGGCCTTGCCGGCGATGTTGCCGATGCCCTTCGCCGCGCCGGCGACGACCAGGCCGACGCCGATGCCGATGCCGGCCAGGGCCAGACCGGCGTCGCCGATCATGCTGGTGCCTTCCGCAAGTGTCATCATGATTCCGGACATGTGGGGACTCCTCTGCAAACGGGAATGAATGTTCGCCAACGTTCAGAAAAAGGCCGCCGGGGCGTTGGCCGACCCCGACGTGTGTTTCGGTTTCAGTGCTCCGCCGCGGGTGCGTGTCCTCCGGCCGCGTCCTCACCGTGGTGCCCCTCCTCGTGCTCCTCGTGCTCGTGCACCGCGCCCGCCGCGATGAACAGCACCGTCAGGAACGTGAAGATGTAGGCCTGGAGAAACGCGACGAACAGTTCGAGAAGGCTGATGGCGACACAGCCGATCAGCGACCCCACGACGACGCCGTAGTTCTTGAACGTGAAGATCATGCCCAGCAGCGCCGCGAGGACGAGGTGCCCGGCCACCATGTTCGCGAACAGGCGCACCGCGAGGGCGAACGGTTTCACGAGGCTGCCGACGATCTCGAGCGGCACGAGCAGCGGGGCCATGTACCAGGGGCCGGGGTTGAAGTGGGCGAAGTAGCGGATGCCGTTTTCGCGAATCCCGACGGCGTGGATCATGAAGAACGAGACAAGGGCCAACCCCGCGGTGATGGCGATGTTGCCCGTGGCGGTGCCCCCCCAGTGCTCGAGGTGGGGGTCGTTGCCGCCGACGAAGCGAAGGATCGGTCCCACCGGCACCATGCCCAGCAGGTTGCAGAACAGCACGAAGAAGAACGTCGTCCAGACGTACTTGATGTACCTGTCCGTCAGGTGCCCCAGCGCGGGCCGCGTGACCTCCTCGCGCAGGAAGACGCAGAGGGTCTCGAAGAAGTTGGCCAGGGTGCCCCGGGTGGTGTAGGCGTCGATGCCGTCGCCCTTCGTCTTCACCCGCGACGCCACGTAGGGGAAGATCAGGAGCATCAGGGCCGCCACGACGACGGTCATGAGCAGGTGATTGGTCAGGTAAAGCGGCTTACCGAAGAACGACTCGATGAGCGGCTTCTCCATGATCCGGTGCGGCAGCACGTGGCTCATCAGGTCGGCGGCGGCGACGGTGACGCTCACGTTCACGAGCAGGCCTCCGTGGCGGCGTCACCGGGGCGACGCGACAGGTGAGTGACGACCAGGACGACCTCGACCAGGAGCAGCGCGAGGTAAGCGGCGGCCATGACGAGCAGCACCGGCTCGAGCGGCCAGGACCGAAGCCACGCGCCGGTGAGTCCGACGGTCAGGCAGAAGAGCGGGCGAAACGCCATGCCCAGCATTGCGGCGCCGATCCACGCGTGCGGATCACGCTGCGCCGACCATTGCATCGGAAGGAACCCGACGACCGCCGCCAGCCACGCCACGGCAACGGCGAACCCGATCGCGGACATCGGCCCCGTCACGAGCGACGCCACCGCGAGCACCACCGCCGAGACGAGCGTGAACAGCCCGAGCGTTGCGGGAAGGCTGACCGAGGATTCCGATGAATGTTTCATCCGCTCGAGTGTTCCGGCCGTCGAGCGTCGACTCGTCGACCGCGTTACAGGTAGCCCTTCACCTGCTCCCACAGGTTGTACATCCCTCCGACCAAGCCAAGGCCGGCACCTGTGATCAGCAGCCAGGGCGGGGTGTCGAACAGGCCATCGAGCCACCACCCGAGCACCGCGAAGGCACCCACGGCTGCCGCCAGCTCCAGCCCGGCGCCCGCCAGCGCCCACAGATTGGGCTCGTCTGGGGACGGACCGGAGTCCCCGGAGGCCTTGCTCTTGCGGCTCGGGTCGACCAAAGTCACAACCCGTTTGTTCGCAGACTCTTACAACACCGCGGACCGTTCGGCGCCCGCCTTCGGCCCGCCATCCGGGACCGGAACGTTAGCGAGGCCCAAAAGGACTGTCAAACCTGCAGCGCCCGACTGCGGCCCCCGTCCCGGCGAAACAGGGTCTGACCCAATCCAGTTCGCCACGTTCGCTTCGACTTGCGTTGCCGAGCCGGCCCGGATCGGCGACGCTGACGCGGAGCGGTACGGACGCGGCATCACGTCGCGGGAGGCATCCGAATCTCACTGCCAGCGCGCAGCCGATCGAGTACGAGCACGAGGACGAGGACGATCGCGGCCGGGCGCGAGTGCCGAATCGCGGGTCGGCGTCGTGTTCCTCGATCCCGATTCGTTCCGGTTAAAATTGCAACCATGGCAAACGTGACGATTTATCACAATCCCCGGTGCAGCAAGAGCCGACAAACGCTGGCGCTGCTGCGCGAACACGACATCGAGCCCGAGGTCGTCGAGTACCTCGAGACGCCGCCATCCGCCAGCAGGTTGAAGTCATTGCTCAAGCAGTTGGGCCTGCGCGCGGCGGACGTCATCCGGCGCAAGGAAGCGCCGTTCAAGGAACTGGGGCTGTCGGAGAAGCTCGATGACGACGACGCGCTGATCGCGGCGATGGTCGATCATCCGGTGCTCATCGAGCGCCCGATCGTGGTGCGCGGCCGAAAGGCAAGGCTGGGCCGGCCGCCGGAGAAAGTGCTCGAACTGCTTGACTGAAGGCGGTCCCGGTCAGGGTTTAGCGTTCACACGGCGTCTGACTACTCCCCCTGACGCGGCTGAGCCGCAACGATCAGGAACCACGGATCCGCCGCAGGCGGACGGATGAACTCGGACGGGAGTTCGGACCCGGACGCCGCGAGGCGTCCGGTCCGAAAAATCCGTGTTCATCCGTGTTCATCCGTGGTTCTTCAACTTCTCGTCACCGTGACAAGAAGTGAC
>NYZC01000308.1 GCA_002686995.1 Phycisphaeraceae bacterium
CCCACGAGGTCATGCGCGTCGCGATCTGAAAGCGCAGACCAAGCTGCTCGATCTTCCTGTCGAGCGATGCCCCTGCGACCCCGGTGGTCTCCAGCTCCTCGACGGCCTCGCGACCGTAGAGCGTCGTGACGGCAGCACTGCCCTCTCTCGCCGCGACGGCCGGAACCGTGAGCGTCTGCCGCCAGGCTCCATCGACCGTCTCGCCCTGCAGGACGATCTCGCCGCCCTTCCCGTTCAGCTTCATCGGGATGAGCGCCGGCGCGCCGCGATACAGGTCGCACATCGCATGCTTCGGCACGTCCAGCACCGCGTCGCCACTCACCGAAGCATTCACGACGATCGGCGCAGCGGTACGGGCAACGAGTCGACGCGCACCATCGGCGGCATCCTCGTCGAGACCAATCGTCATCCCGACGCCGCGTCCGATCCGTGCGACCGGTCCGATCAGCGACTGGTTGGGCGCGCTGCCGACCCCGACCGAGTGCACGCGGCAGTTCGGCGGCAGATCGCGCCGCATCGCGTCGACGACCTCATCCTCGAAGCCCACGTACCCGTCCGTCAGGATGATCACCTGCCTCTGCGCGTCGTCGCGCAACGGGCGCAGCGCCTCGACGATGCCGTCGACCATCTCGGTCCCGCCTCCGGCCTGGAGTGACTGCACCCACTTCTCCGCCTCGGCCCTTGCCGCATCGTTCATCGGCTGCGGGCGCCGCTTCCAGCGGTTCGGCCTGGACGAGAACTCGACCATCTCGAGCCGGTCCCGGGCGTCCATCGAGGCGACGACATCTTGCGCGATCAACTTTGCCTGGTCCAGCGGCTCACCTGACATCGAGCCGCTCGTATCGATCAGCAGGATCAGGTCGCGCGGCACCGTCGGTCCGCCCTGCTCAGCCGTCGGCGGCACCAGCGTCAAAAGGCCGTACGCGGACCGCGCGGTCGGTTGACCGGACTCCGGTCGCGCCACGTCGATCGTGACACCGAGCTTCGCTTCCGCCACGGGCCAGCGCACCACGACGTCCCGGTCGAGGCGTGCGCCGGCCCCGTCTGCAAGACGAATCCGCGCCCGTCCGGATTCCTCCTCGACGACCACGGGATGCGACGGGCTCTGCGCGACCCCGCCGGCGATCTCGTCGCGCACCGACATCATGAGCGAAACCGTGGATGGAAGCGGCGTCTCCGAAACGTCGACCGTGATCTTCTTCTCGTCGGCGACGCGTCCCGGCGCTCCCATGTACCGGGGGCCGACGACGGTCGGGAACCGCCATTCCCACATGCCGTCGTCGAGCCAGCGGAGTTTCTGGTCGAGCGTCAGCGCGCATTCGACCTCGGTGCCGGCCGGCACGTTGCCGATCTCCTGGGTGAAGATGCTCGTCCGCTCCTGCTCGAGCAGCGCCGCGGTGTGTCCTTCGACGAGGGCCTGCTCGAAACGTTCGCGTGCCGCGTCGCGCCGGTCGATTTCCCCGACAATCCGCTTGTCGCCAACGGTGAAGACGTACCCGCTGACGGCAGCGTCCGCCGGAATCGGCACCTGGTAGGTGAGCCGCAACGGCTCGCTGCCGCTGTTGACGAACCGCTGCCGCAGCACGACGCGGGCGATTCCGCCGCGGGCGTCGGCCTCCAGGGCGGCCCCGAGCAAGGGCAGGGATTCCCCGTCCGGCGTCACGAGGCGGCCCCCGCAGCCTGTCCCCTGATCGACCGCCGGGCGTGTTCGGGTCATGGTGCTCATTGTGACATCTCCTGGGGGTTTGAGGGTCTCTGAACGACCAACGCGCCCCGAGGCGATCTGGTGACACCCGAATCCGGATTTTTTTTTTGACCGGCCCGGCGTCAGTCCGGACTGCTGTATTTGACCATGCGCGGCGCGCCCTGCTTCGACGGCGGCACCAGCACGAATCCCGCGGCCAGGAAGACTCGATCCTCGGGAATGAGTTCGCTGCCCGCCCCGGAGACGCCTTCTACCTCTCTCATCCAGACCTGCAGCGTGCCGCTCTCGCTCCCGCTAAAACCGATACGCAGGCCAGTGGGAATCCAACTCTCCGTGGCAAGCGATCGGATCGCATCCCGGACAATGAAGTCCTCCGGATCGACAAGCGTGGCCACATAGACGTGGCCGGGCTCCAATGACTTGAATCGGTGCCGATCCGCACCGGCATGCATACCGTCACGGAGGAACTGCCCTCCGGACAATTCGGGCGGTATGTCGTCGAAGACGCAGTCGCGGTCGGTGTAGACCCGCTCCCCTTCAGCGAGCCGGCCGATCTCCAGCGCTCCGTAATACTGGAGCATGACGGGGGTATCGACGGGGGTCTGATCCACCGGCAGATCCGGCATCGTGTAAATCCCTCCCGCGAGCCCGTCCGGATGAAGCAGGAAATTGCCACTCAGGTATCCCTGGTCCGCGCGAGCCAGGATGCGACCGTCATTGGAGACGCGCCGTCCGCTCGCAAACACCCATTCGCCCCGATTGACGACGAGGTCATTCAGGTCGTGCATGACGCCGTCGATCCACACGAACGCGTGCATCTCACCCGACTCGATGGCTGCGTCACCGACGATGACATCCGTATCGTTGACGTCAATGGCCTGGCTGCGGCGCCCTCCCAGCGTGCCGAGCACACCGGCCTCCGACGAGAATGCGCCGGTGATGTTGATGCCGTCGGGGGGGTGATCCTTCGAGACCCAGCCCACCGCATGACCGGCGTGGTTGATCGCCTCCACTCCGCTGTGGGCCCACCCGTCCGGTCGGCCCACGTCGTACATGACCCCGTCCTTCCAGATGAAGCCCTCGTATCGCCGCACCTCCGGTCGAAATCGCCATCCCGCCACCTGGCGCCTATCGTTGATATCGAAGGCTCTCACGTCCCTTCCCCCTTCGATGGGCACCGGGTCCCGGTCACGATGCCAGAGGTAGCTCACCGGCGGGGTCCGATCGTTCTGATTCTCGTCGTCCCGCACCACCACCCAGCCCTCACTGTTGACATCCACCGCCCTTGACACACCGGGCTCCCCGAACGTGTCCATCTGTACCTGGCCGTCTCCTCCGGACAGGGTCGTAAAGAAACAGGCGAAAAGCTTTCCGATCCGACACACTCCGACAGCATGCCCGGCGCCGCTGAGCCTGGAGATATACGGAGCCGCCGGTACGCCCAGATCGATGATGCGACCGGCCTGGTATGCCGCCGCACGATGCCCGGCAGGAAACCGGAACGAGCCGCCCAGCATTCCGGAATCGTCAAGATCGAAAGGGCCAAAGGCTCCCAATTCATGCATCATGTAACTCGGCGGCGCCGCCTTCTGAAGCGGCGCCGGCGATGAGGTCGCGACGGAGGGCGCGTCGGTCGGCGCGTCGGTCGGCGCGTCGGACTTCGGCCCGGGTCGAAGCAGTGCCACGACGAGAACCAGAACGACGCACGTGGCAGTGATCACCGCGAACTTCATCCGGCGATACGCAGGGTCGGCGTCTCGCGCGACCTGGGCCTCGGCCGCATCCAGTCGCGCCGCGAGCGCGTTGCGCTGAGCCCGGATCCGCACCAGCGTTGCGTCGACGCGGGCCAGGCGCAGGCCGATCTCCTCTTCGTGGGCGCGCTGCTCCGCCGCGAGCTCCGCCAGCTCGGCCGCCTGCTGCCGGTCGCGCGACACGGCATCCAGCGCTTCCTTCCTCGATGCCTCGTGCGACGCCGCTTCGACGCGCGCCTGGTGGCTCGACGCCGCTTGTTCACGGTCATTCGCCTCGCGCTCGAGGTCCGAAGCAACGGAGGCAGCTTCCTTCTGCATGACCTGAAGCTCGGAGCGACGGCGCTCGTACTCCGCCACCGCGGCGTCGACCTGGAGTCGGGTGCCCTGCCAGCGCGCGACGAGCCCGGGTGCACGACCCGCGATCTTCGCGAGCCAGTCGCCCGCCCTCGACCGGACCCGACCCCACCAGTCGTCCTGAACCAGGTTCGAAAGCTCTGCCGGAATCGGGGGCAGCTCGCGCGCGATCGCGGCGACATCAGTGCGCCCGCGCGCCCGACCCGTCGCACCCGCAAAGTCAGCCAGGGTCTCGGCCGCGCTCTGGTAGCGGTCGGCCGGTTCCTTGGCCATGAGCTTCATCACGACCGCCGCCAGTCGCGCCGGCACGTCACCGGAAAGGCTCTCCAGTGCCGGTGGCGTCTCGTACGCGTGCTGGAACATCATGGCCGTCGTCGAATTCGCCTGGAAAGGCAGCCGTCCCGCCAACATCTGGTAAGTCATCACGCCGACCGCGTACAGGTCCGCTCGATGGTCGACGTCCCGACCGCGCGCCTGCTCGGGCGCCAGGTAATCGGCGGTGCCCATCACCATGCCGGTCATCGTGATCCGGGTCGCGTCCTCGATCGCCTTGACGAGACCGAAATCAGCCACGAGGACCCGGCGCGTCACCTTGTCGAGCAGAAGGTTGGCCGGCTTGACGTCCCGGTGAACGAGTCCGATCTCGTGAGCCGCGCCGAGACCGGCAAGGCACTGCTCCACGATCCGCAGCGTCTCGTCGACGTCGAGACGACCGCGCCGCGCCAGCAGGTCGGCCAGCGTCTCGCCGTCGACGTGCTGCATCGCGAAGAAGTGACGACTCTCGTCCTCGCCGGCGAAATAGATCTGCACGACGTTGGGATGGACCAGCTTCGCAATCGCCGCCGCTTCGACGCGAAAGCGCCTTACGAAGTCCTCGTTCCGGCCGAACTCGCTCGGCAGCACCTTGATCGCCACCGTGCGATCCAGTTGCTCTTCGTAGGCTTTGTAGACGTCGCCCATCCCCCCGTGCCCGATGCGCCCGACAATCCTGTAGTGGCCGAGCCGTTCGAACGGTAATCCCGGCGCGGAAGACGCCTGCCCGCTCGCGGGCGCAGGTGTTGACGCCGCAACGTCGGTCGTAAGTGCGTGCAACGCAGCGGCGAACTGCTGACATCCTTCCAACGGAGCACCGGCGTCGGCGCCCAGTGCACGATCGATGATCGGACGCAGCGGCGCCGGCACTTCGGATTTCGCCCTGGGGCTGCGCAGGTACAGCGACGCCGGGCTTCCGGATGCCGCGAGGCACGTCAATGCGCCAAGCTGATGAAGATCGATCTGCCTCGGGTCGGTCCGAACACCTGCTTCGGCGAGCAGGCGCTCAGCCGCGTCGATTCGCGTCGGTAGTGACAACGGCGGAAGCCCGCGCAGCGGGAGCGGAAACGCGTCGTCTGCGCCGTCGGCATCATCGATCTCCACAGAGGTTGCCGGCTCGGGCAGACGGGTCCGCAAGGCCTCGTCCACAGTGACCGTATCCGCCCCGATGCGGCCGTGAATCGATCCGTCGTCGTGCAGCCTCCCGACGGCCTCGAGCAGGTCGAGGATGATCGCCCCGGTCTCCTCGAGCGTCAGGCGCTGACGCTCCGCCAGCAACTCCGCAAGCGTGCGCCGGGCGCCGGGCGTCTGCGTTGACTGCGACATGCAGAATTCCAATTCGGTACGGACAACGACCCTGCGGCGTCGCTCGACACCGGGCGGGTGCGGGTCATGTAGCACATTGTGACATCTCCCCGGGGTTCGAGGGACTCGGAACGACCCACCCACCCGGGCACATCTGGTGGACACTCAGTGCTTCAGAGGCTCGAGTCGGATGTTGCGGTACTTCGCCCCGGATCTACCCCGACCCTTGATGCTGGCGCGCTGCGAATCGATCGTCGGCCCCAGGCTGAAGGGGCTCGTCGTGCCCGCTCGGCAGGCGTATTCCCATTCAGCCTCGGTGGGAAGGCTGTATTCATGCCCCTCGGCCGCGCTGAGCTTGCGGCAGAAAGCAACGGCCTCATGCCACGAGACGTTCTCGACGGGCAGGTCGTCGCCTTTGACCCGGCTCGGGTTGCCACCCATCACGGCCCGCCATTGCGACTGCGTCACCTCCGTAGCGCCCATCAGAAAACCGCGCGTCAGTCGGACCTGATGCTGGCGCTCGTCGTCTCTTCGTCCCTTCTCGCCCGTCGGGCTGCCCATGGTGAACTCGCCGGGTTCGATCCTGACCAGCTTCATCCCGATCGAGTTCGCGATCGTAAACGCCGGCCCACTTGCCGGTGCGAGGAGAAACGAACGGGTCACGCCATCGCGCTGCGCTTCGGCCAGGATGCGTCCGTCGCGGTCGATGCGTCGAGCCACGGTCAGCTCCCACCCGTTCCGGTGAGGCACGAGATCGTTGAGATCGTGCATGCTGCCGTCGCGATATAGAAACGCATGGCCGGGCCCGCTCAGCGTGTCGGACCAGCCGATGACATTTCCGGCATCGTTGATGTCGAGGGCGTCGCTCCTGGCGCCGCCAAGCGTGCCGAGCGGCCCCTGGCCGGCCACGAACGCCTGCCCGGGATCGTCGCCCTGCCCCACCCAGCCGACGCTTTGACCCTTGTTGCTGATTGCCCTGACGCCGCTGTTCGGCCAGCCCGCTCGTCCGGTGTCGTGCACCGCGCTCCGGTCCCAGATGAAGCCCTCGAAGACGATCGGTGAGAACCGCCACCCGGCAACCTGTCGACGGTCGTTGATCGCACGCGCCCGAGGATGGCGCCGCGCGACGATCTCGATCGGAGACCGGTCCTGGTGCCAGAGCCAGCTCGCGAAACTGGCCCTTCGCCGTGCATTCGCGGCGGGATCCCACGTCTCGACGACCACCCAGCCTTCGGTGTTGATGGCGAACGCGTCGCTCGCCGGCTGCCCGAACGTGCCGATTTCGACGGGAGGCGCCTCCGGGTCGCGCCAGAAAAGCGCCCGACGCAGGCCGTCCGGAGGTTGAATCCACCCGATCACCGCGCCGGCATCGTTGATTGCACGCGCGCAGCTTCTGCCCTCCCCGGGCACATCGAGCTGAACGATCCTCCCCCTGTCTCGCACGGCGGCGCGAGGTCCCCCGTCGACCTCGATTTCGCCCGCTGCCACGCCCGAAGCGTTCATGTCGTGCGCGGACAGCGGCGACAGGTCTTGCATCGTGAAAGTCGGCATCACGGGAGGCGGCGCCACCTCGGTCATTGCCACCTGGACGTGCGACGTTGACACGTTCGACCATGACACGAGCGGCCCGATCAGCACGACCGCCGCCACGATCATGACGGCGCCGATCGCAACGGCTGTCTTGAGGGGTTGCCCCGAACCTGACCGCATCCCGACCTGCGCCTGCGCCGCCTCGAGCCTGGCCACCAGCGCGTTGCGCTGGGACCGGATCCGCACCAGCGTCGCCTCGACCACGCCCAGTCGGAAGCCGATCTCCTCCTCGCGGGTTCGCTGCTCCGCCGCGAGTTGCGCAAGGTCGGCCGCCTGTCTCCGGCCACGATGCTGCGCCGCGAGCGCATCGAGCTTCGCTTCGGCCCCCGAGGCCGCTTCGGCCCGCGCTGCGGCACTCGAAGCCGCCGCCCCGCAGTGCACAGCCTGGCCCTCCAGATCCGCGGCGATGGAAGCCGCCTCGCGCTGCATGGCCTGCAGGTCGTCCCGGCGACGCTCGTACTCGGCCACTGCGCCGTCGACCTGCTGCTGCGTGTTCTGCCAGCGCGCGACGAGCTTCGGCGCTCGTCCCGCCAGCCTGGCGATCCAGTCGCCCGCCTTCGTGCGAATTCGACCCCACCGGTCGTCGTGCTCGAACTCCGAAAGCTCCACCGGAATCGATGGAAGGTCGCGTTCCGAAGCCTCGATTCCGCCGCGCTCGCCCCCCGATTGCGAAGTACGGCGGAGGTCCTCCAGGACCTCCGCGGCGCTCTGGTAGCGATCGGACGGGCTCTTGGCCATGAGCTTCGTCACGACCCGCACCAGTCCATCGTGATCGTCGTCGATCACCTCGTCCAGCGGCGCCGGCGCCTCGTAGGCGTGCTGGAACATCATCGCCGTTGCGGAATCCGCCTTGAATGGCAGGCGCCCCGCCAACATCTGGTAGGTCATGACCCCGATCGCGTAGAGGTCGGCCCGATGATCCACGTCCCGACCGCGCGCCTGCTCGGGAGCAAGGTAATCGGCGGTCCCCATCACCATGCCCGTCATGGTGATCTGGGTCCTGCCTCCCGTCGCCTTGACCAGGCCGAAGTCGGCCACCAGGGCGCGGCGCGACAGGCGGTCGAGCAGGATGTTGCCCGGCTTGACGTCCCGGTGGATCAGCCCGATCTCGTGGGCCGCGCCGAGACCGGCCAGGCACTGCTCCACGATCGGCAGCGCCTCGTCGACGCCGAGCCGACCGCGCCGCGAAAGCAGGTCGGCGAGCGACTCGCCGTCGACGTACTGCATCGCGAAGTAGTGATGGCCGTCGTCTTCGCCGGTGAAGTAGATCTGCACGACATTCGGATGCGCCAGCTTCGCGATCGCCGTCGCCTCGACGCGAAATCGCCTGAGGAAATCTTCGTGACGGTTGAACTCGGACGGCAGCACCTTGATCGCGACGGTGCGTTCGAGCGGCTCGTCGTATGCCTTGTACACGTCGCCCATTCCCCCGTGTCCGATACGCTCGAGAATCCGGTAGTGCCCAAGCCGTTCGAACGGTATTTCGTCATGGATCCCACCACGTGGCGCCGGCGTCTCCTGCGGTGCCCGCGAAACTGACGTCGCCGCGCTACCGCCGGCCGGCGTGTGCGGCGCAATCCTCGGCATGGCGCTAAGCCCCTTCGCGAACACACTCTCGGGAAGCGATTCGGCGCGGACCGACCCGGGCTTGCCGATGCCGCCGATCGCCTCCGCGAACCGAGCACAGCTTTCGATCGGTTCGCCGCTGCCCAGCGCACGATCGATGATCGGACGCAACGACTTCGGGACCTCGGCCTTCGACCTGGGGCTGCGCAGGTACGACGAAACGGTGCCGGCCGAGACGGCACGGCACATCAGGGCGCCAAGCTGGTGGAGATCGATCTGTCGCGGATCGAGCGGCACACCAGCTTCGGCGAGAACCCGCCGGGCCGCGTCGATGCGCGTCGGCAGGATCGTCGGGGGAAGCCCTCGCAACGCGAGCGGATACGCGTCATCCGAGCCGCGGCCGTCGTTGATCTCCAGCGACGGCAACCCATTCGGGAGCGCGGGCTGCAGGGAAGCGTCGACGGTGATCGAGTCCGCGCTGATGCCCCCGTGAATGCGGCCGTCGGCGTGAAGTGACTCGACCGACTCAAGCAGCGCCAGCATCACCGCGGACGCTTCCTGCTCCGTCAGGCGGTCATCCTGCAGCACCTCCGCAAGCGTGCGCCGCGACTCGAGCGTCTGTGTGGACTGCGACATGTCGTCACCCAAGGGGTTCCGATTGACGGTCACCCGGCGGCGGCCCGCTTCAGGCGCGCCAACTCCGCCTCCACGTCGGCGTCGTGATCCCCCTGGACCGCGGGCGATTCCGCGGGCGGCGCGGTCGCCCCCGAAAGTTCGCGCATGGCGTCGGCCTCGGCTTCCGCCATCTCCACCTTTTCCGTCATGCGGTCGAACTTGTCAAAGGGCGTCGCGTCGAGGTTCGGCGCCATGACCTCCTGACGCGCCCGGGCGGCGCAATGCCGCGTCTCGATCGTCGCGACGCTGCGCCGTGCCTCGTCCCGACGGACCAGCATCGTCTCGAGCCGTCGGCGCATCCGGCGACTGTGGTCGCGGGCAACCGCATGCTCGTCGGACAGCGCGGCGCTGCGCTCGAGGTGCTCCTTCTTCTGAGTAAGGGCGGCCCGCGCGTCGTCGTCGTTGCCCTGGTCCACTGCCTCCTCGGCGCGGCGCCCCCAGCTTTCGGCTCCGCGCGCGTGCTCGGCGATCCTTCCCGCCAGCACCTTTTCGCTCGCCAGCGCCGTGGCCGCCGCCTTCCGTGCGGCGTCAATGGACGCGTCCATGTCGTTGACCGCCTGCTCGAGGGACGGCCCGGGATCTTCTTCCCGGGCGTCCTGATCCGTCATGTTCGCCGAAACGATCTCAGCAATGCGCTTCAACAGTCTCATCGGGTTTCCTTTCCAGGCTGCCGACGCCCGTTGCGTGCTCATGCACTGAATGCGGGCCTTCGATTCATGGTGATCCGGGTCGGCAGCAGGAGCACGACGGCCAGGCCGCACAGCAGTCCGAGCAGGTGTCCGAGATTCGTCCAGTTCCAGCCCCACCAGAACAGGCCCCAAAGCTCGAGGGCCGGCACGATCAGCAAGCCCCACACGGCGCGGGCCTTGAAGCGATCCCAGCGGATGAACCAGAACAGGCCGTGCGGCGGCTTCGACACCAGTCCGACCAGGATCGTGAGCGGGAAGATCGCGATGTAGAAGACCTCCACCGGCGCGGCGGGAAGCAGAAGAAGACAGATCGCCATGACGCAGAAGATGGCGCCCGACGAGCCGACGATGGCATCTGCGGAAAGCACGCGGGCCAGCACGCCGATCGCCAGGACCGAACCCAGGTAGGCGAGAGCGTAGTAACCGTTGCCGATGCGACGATTCACCGGATTGCCGAACACCCACAGCACCCACATGTTCCCCAGCAGGTGCATGATGCTGGCGTGAGCGAACGCGTAGGTGATGACGCTCAGGGGGCCGGTCGCCGGTCCGACGACCATGTTGTGGGAGAACCAGTACGCCAGGACGTTGACGGCGATCAGGACGCTGTTGGCCACCGGCACCGTGGGACGCGAGTGCGAATCGTCGACGTTGACTGGAAGGCAGAAGAACATGGGAGGCTCCGTCGGGGTGCGCCGGGCTTCGTTCAGTCCTTTGATGTAGCCGGCTCCCGGTCCCGGCAGCCTCATATCGATTTATCCTGATCATCCGAAAGAGCGCCGGCGGGCAACAGAACCTAAATCCTTTGATTACATCCAGTTATGCTCTCACGACGCCAGATCCGCCATCACGAAAAAAGAAAAGAACCGCAGGATCTCGAGGTGCGCCTGCCGGTTCGGGGCACCGGCTACATCAATCCGGTGAACACGAACGGCGCGGCCGGCGACATGATGCGGATCAGGCCGACCTGCCCGCCCAGGAGATTTCACGATGGGCATCTTCACACGCGTCAGCGACATCATCACCGCCAACCTCAACGAGATGGTCGAGAAGTTCGAGGAACCAGAGAAGATGCTCAAGCAGGCCATTCGAGAGATGGGCACGAGCATCGACGAGGCGCGCCGGAGCACCGCCCGGGCGATCGCGGACGAAAAGATGATCGGCCGCGAGCTCGACAAGAACCGTCGCGAGGTGGCGTCCTGGGGCGACCGCGCGACCACGGCCGTCGCCGACGAAAACGACGACCTCGCACGAAAGGCCATCACGCGCAAGCAGGAGCATGAAAAGATCGTGGCCGCCCTGGAGGAGCAGCTCGGATCGGCTCGCGAGCTGACCACGACCCTTCGCCGCCAGCTCGGCGCCATGGAGGCGAAGTGCGCCGACGCCAAGCGGCGGCTGGGCGGGCTGACCGCCCGGCGCCGGGCCACCGAGCTGAACGCGAAGATGAGCAGCAGCCGGTCGGACGCGGAGGTCGGGTCCGAGGCGTTCGCCAAGTTCGACCGGATGCGCGAAAAGGTCGAGATGGCGGAGGCCGAGGCGGAGGCGATGCGCGAACTGACCCGGAATACCACGACCGAGGACGATCTAGAGGAGCCGACGCACGAACCGATGAACGAGGTCGAGGCGGAACTGGCGTCGCTGAAGCAGCGGCGCGGCGCGGGATGACCTCCCCGCCCGGACCGCGAGCGCGCGCAGAATGATATCCGCGTTCAACCGTGTCCAACCATGGCTCTCCAGCCGCTCAGTGCCCCTCCGGCGGTTCGGCCAGCCGTCGCAACGTCCTGGTGATCGCCTCGGCATGACTCCGTGAAGCCGCGGCCGGCTCGTGATCGTCACAGGCCTTGAGGATCGCCTCCTCGAGACCGCCCAGTGACAGGAGATGCGCTCCGATCTCCTCCCAAGTCGCTTCGAACTCGTCGCTCAGCATCTCGGGATCGCAATACCGCTGAACGCGCTCCTTCACGAGCTCTCGAAGCTTCGACTCCATGCGACGACGCGCCGACTTGTAGTAATTCTCGGCCGTCGTCGTCGTGATGCCCAGCGCTTCGCCGATCTGCGGCATCGTCATGTCCTCGCAGATCCGCCCATAAAGGACCCGGAAGTAATCGCCCTTCCCGGCCTCGTGGTACTCCGCCATCAGCGCTTCGACCGCTTGCTGCAGCATGGACTGCGCCCACAGTCCGTCGAATACGTGCTCGTCCTCCACGACCGCGTCCTCCAGGCTGACCGTCGACCCTCCGACGCCGGCGACGAGATCCTGGAAATGCTCGCGCATCAGCCTTTCGCGCCCACTGCGAACGCGGGCCAGGTTCGCGATGACCTGGCGGACGACGGTGCACAGCAGCGTGCGCAACTTCGATGATCGGTTGGCCGCCCACCGCTCGATCAACCGGTTTTGAACGATCGCCATGAACGTCGCGGAGGCGACGTCCTCGGCGTCCTCCGCGCCCAGGCGCCCCCACCGCCGCGCGAACCCGCACACGGGCATCCAGTAGTCGGACATGAACTGGTGCCAATCGCGCTCCTGCCCCTCGGCGACAAGACGGCGGATCATGGTCTGACGTGTCTCGGGAAACGCCATGGCCCGAGATTATAGGAATCGAGGCGGCACTGACGCCTGCCTTCTGCCTTCAGTGCTCTGGCATAGAATGACGGCACGTGTCTCTTCGCATCCGCTTCGAAACCGCCCTGCATGGCGCCGCGCGGCTGTCGGCCATGCTTCTCATCCTTGCCGGCGCCCCCGGCGTCGCCGCGGAACGGGCCGTTTCCGAGATCAACGTCGCGCCGCCGCAACGATCCCCGTCGCTCGTCGACAGGCAGGCCGCGCGCTTTGCACCCGGTTCCGACCAGTGGAGCACGGAGAAGCTGAGTCAGCTTGCCTCGGATCAGCTCAAGAAGCTGACGGCTCGATTCGAGCAACCCGGCAAGCTCGACCGGAACGCTCTCGCGCCGCTGCTGACCGACTCCTTCCAATGCAGCACGCTGCGCCCTGAAGCACTGCGCCAGGTCCGCGCCGACGCGACGATCACCGTGCGGCAATGGCAGGCTGAATCCAACGATGAGTCCACGATGCGTCATCGCGGCGCCGAAGGCATGATCGACGCGCTGAGGCATCTTGCCGCCTTTGGCACGCCCGGAGGCGTCCTGCACGTGAAGGTCAAGGTCACCGGGATCTCGACAGACATCGACGGCTTCGAAACATCCGTGCTGTTCGAGGCCGCCGGACATCTTGAACAGCACGGATGGCAGCAGACGGCGACCTGGACCTGCCGATGGAAGCCGCCCGGCCCTGCCAGCGACGGACGACCGAAGCTGGATTCGATCCTGCTGACCCGATACGCCCAGGCGGAGATCCGCGCGCCCGGCGGCAGGCTGTTCGTCGACTGCACGAAGTCCGTGCTGGGGGGGAACCCATCCTACGAGCGCCAGGTGCTCACCGGCATCAATCACTGGGTACCGCGGATCGTCGATTCGGGCATGTCGCTGTTCGGATATCACGGGATCGCCATCGGCGACGCGAACGGCGACGGCATCGATGATCTCTACGCCTGCGATGCCGGCGGCCTGCCCAACCGCCTGTATCTCCAGGCAAATGACGGCACGGCGCGCGACGCCTCCGCGGCGATGGGGGTCGACTTCCTCGACTCCTCCCGGTCCGCCCTCTTCATCGACCTCGACAACGACGGCGACCAGGACCTCGTCATCGCGATGCTGCGCCTCGTCCTGTTCCTTGAAAACGACGCGAATCGCGGGTTCCGTCCGCGTTACCGCCATGCGTTCGACAACGCACGATCCATGTGCGCCGCCGACTTCGAGGGCGACGGCCTCCTGGACGTGTATGTCTGCGCCTACGAACCTCAGGACGACACCGGCCTGCTACCCACGCCCGTCCCCTACCACGACGCCAACAACGGCGGTGCCAACGTCCTTCTGCGGAACTCGGGCGGGTTCGCGTTCACTGACGTCACCGCCCGTGCCGGCCTGAACGTCAACAACCAGCGCTTCAGCTTCGCGGCCGCCTGGGAGGACTACGACCGGGACGGCGACATGGACCTCTATGTCGCCAACGACTTCGGGCGCAACAACCTCTATCGCAACGACGCCGGGCGCTTCACCGACGTCGCGGCACCGGCGGGCGTCGAGGACACCGCGTCCGGCATGTCGGTGTCCTGGGGTGACGTGAACCGCGACGGACAGGCCGACCTCTACGTCGGCAACATGTACTCGGCCGCGGGGAACCGCGTAACCTACCAGCCGCGCTTTGCCAGCCAGCAGTCCGGTCCCGCCGCGCTCGTCGCCAGCCTGCAGCGGATGGCACGCGGCAACACGCTCTACCTGGCCACGGGCGACGGCACGTTCAGCGACGTGAGCGACACCGCTGCGGTGACCATGGGCCGATGGGCGTGGTCCTCCCTGCTGACGGACTGGAACAACGACGGATGGCTCGACGTGGTCGTCGCGAACGGCTTCATCACCAACGAAGACACCGGCGACTTGTGAAGTTTCTTCTGGCGGCAGGTCGTGTCGCATTCACCTGGAAAACTGGGGCAACCGGCGGAGCAGTACCTCGCGGGGTGGCAGGCCTCGAGCGAACTGCTGCGCCAGGGGCGATCGTGGAGCGGTCGCGAGCGCCATTGCAGCTTTCTGAACCGCGGCTCGACCGACGCGTCGCCGCCTGTCTTCGACAACCTTTCCGCCGTCAGCGGCCTCGACTTCGCGGACGACGGGCGCGCCCTGGCGGTCGTCGACTGGGACCACGACGGCGACCTCGACCTGTGGTTCGCCAACCGGACGGCGCCGCGCCTCCGGCTGATGATCAACCAGATCGATCGATCCGGTGGACACTCCGTCGCCTTCCGACTGCGCGGCACCACGTGCAACCGTGACGCGATCGGCGCCCGAGTCGAAATCGTAATTCAAGAATCAAACCTCAAGAATCAGAGATCCGCTCACGCCGGCACGGGGTTTCTCTCGCAGTCCGGCAAATGGCTGCATTTCGGACTGGGTGACGTCGAGGAGATCGACGCGATTCGCGTGCACTGGCCTGACGGGAGCACCGAGCAGTTCCCCGGGGTGAAGCACGGCGGGCGCTACGAGCTTGTCCAGGGCAGTGGCACGTCCGCGCTGTGGCTCCTGGGCACCCGGCGCAACCCCGGCCGGTTCGCGCCCACTGACCAGGTCCCGCCGAAGACCTCCGACGCGGCGCGCGTGCACCTGCCGGCGTCGGTGCCGATGCCGCGCCTGCCGTACACCGCGCTCGACACGGACGACGCACAGATCGCTGAAGCGCGCGCCCGCCCGCTGCTGATCAACCTGTGGGCAAGCTGGTGCCTTCCCTGTGCGGCCGAGCTGAAGCAGTTCGGCGCACACGCCGAGCGTCTGCGCGATGCAGGCGTCGACATCCTCGCCCTCAGCGTCGACGGAATGAGTCTCGATCACGACACCGGACCCGCCGACGCACGAGCGCTGTTGCAGCGGCTCGAATTTCCATTCGAATCCGGCCGGGCGACACCTGCGCTGCTGGACAAGCTGACGCGGGTCGGCGAGTTCCTGTTCGATCGTCACCCGCCGATCGGCGTCCCGACGAGCTTTCTTCTTGACGCGGAAGGACGGCTCGCCGTGATCTATCGCGGGCGCGTGGAGATCCAGCACGTCATCGAGGACGCGGCGTCCGCGACGGCCGCCGACCGCCGTCATCTCGCGACGCCCTTCCGCGGCCGATGGCACGCACCGCTCGGCCGAATCGACCACGCGGCGCTCGCAGCCGTTTTTGCCGACGATTACCCCGAAGACGAGATCGACCTGCTTGCGAGCGCTATCCCGCACCTCGACCCGAACGACGAGGCGGCGATCGCGAATCACTATCGAACGCTCGTGAGGACGCTGATGCGAAACCGGCGGGCGAACGACGCCGTCCGGCACATTCGAGACGGGATCGCCCGTTGGCCCGATTCCGCCGGCCTCAACCAGCTTGCCGGAACCCTGCTGCAGCGGTCAGGCCGATACGCCGAATCGATCGCGCACTTCGAAGCGGTCCTGGCGAAACAGCCCGGCGACCCGCAGGCGCACTACGCGTTGAGTCGCGCTCACGGCCGTCTCGGTCGGGGCAACAAGGCCATCGAGCATCTTCGGCTGGCCGTGCGACGTGCGCCGAACTGGATCAAGGCGCTGAACGATCTTGCGTGGCGCCTCGCCACCGGTCCGCCGCTCGACGAAGCGGGTCGCACCGAGATGGTCCGCGTCGCGGAGCGAGCGTCCGCCCTTACGAAGCACGGCAACCCGGGCCTGCTCGACACGCTCGCGGCCGCGTACGCCGCCGCCGGCGACTTCGATCGCGCCGTCACCACCTGCGAGAAGGCGATCCGCATCGCGACGGAATCCAAGCGGGCAAAGCTCGCCGACTCGATGCGCCCGCGGCTGGAGCTTTACCGGACGCGGCGGCCGTACAAGGAGAAGTAAGAGCCTCTAACAGAATGAATCGTCAGGCCCGAGACCGACGACAGTGGTGCCTGGCAAGAAGTCCGAAGCAGCTTGCCTTCATGGCCGGCGATGCAGGACGACGCAGCCAGGCGCCGCTGTCGTCGGTCGAAGCCAGAAGCATTCTGTTAGGGGCTCTAAGAGCCTCAAACACACATGATCCTGGGCGCGGCATGCCGCCAGTCGGACGCCATCCATGAGTGCGCGCCCCCTTCTCAGCTATCTACCGCCTTCGATGCGATCCGAACGCGCTCGATGAAGCCGTTGATCAGAATGCGAAACGACTTATTGGCCGTCGACGCGATGTTCTCGGCCGAGTCGACGCCGCCCATGACGTAGACGTAGGTCGGCACCTTGAGCTTGCGATCCAGGCGTTCGATGCGGACAGGCTGCCAGACCTGCAGATAGGACGCGAAGCCGATCCCGGTCAGCCCCTCCTCCACGCTGGCTTTCGTTCGAAGGTGCAGGCGCGGCACGTCCACGTCGTCATCCACGACTTCGATGCCTGCCCCCTGCAGCGCCTTCGACCAGGCCAGCTTGACCTTGCCTGCGGACAGGCCCGCCGCGCGCAGCAGCGGCGTCATCTCCTCCACGTCCAGCGCGACCTTGCTGATGCCGGCAAGGCTCAGCACGTCGTGAGCCAGGTTCGGTCCTGACGGCACGATCGGCGCGGATGAAGCGGCCGCTGCAACAACGAGCAAGAGGACGATCGAACATGTGATCTGGCGTGCATTCATTTAGCCGACTCCAGTAGACCGGAACTTCAATGCTTGATCCAGAGAATCTTAACCGTGTGCGCTGCTTCGCGGCGCCGATTCCTCCTGGTGCCGCCTCAGCGCCGCATGTCGCGAGACATCCGCCCCGCATCCGTTGAAGGTGGTTGATTGAGCACGAAGAGCTACGAGGAGCACGTCGCCTGCCTTCATGCTCATCGCCGCCCGCACAGAATCTATCATGGACGGTAGCACTGCGACTCCCGAATGGAGGCACTGACGTTGCAGGACCGCATGGACACCGTCATGAGTGACCCGGAATCCGACAGGCGAAGGCTGATCGAGCACCTGTCCGCCAATCCGGAGCGGTGCCCGCTCTGCAACTACAACCTCTACGGGCTGACCAGTGATCGCTGTCCCGAGTGCGGGAAGCATCTGAAGTTGCAGGTCGGGCTGACCGAAGCGTTTCTCAAGGCGTGGCTCGTCCTGGTCGCGCCGCTGCTGGCCGGTTCGGGACTGGGCGTCTTCTTCTGGGTGCTGGCGCCGGGGGGGTTTCCCGGAGCGCCCGACTTCCTGACGAACCTTGCCTTCCATGCGACCATTTACTACTTCATGGCTATGCCTCTCGTCGCCTTTTTCGCCCTGTTCGGTCGCCGGCGCTTCCTGCGTCTCTCGAAGCTGATCCAGTGGCGCGTCGCGATGACCGCTGCGACGCTCACCGCCATCGCCTTCCTTGTCTTCCTCGGTTTCGTCCTCTGAGTTCATGTCTCTCTCGGCCCGAATCCGCCAGCTCGAGCGATTGACCTCAGCACGGCAGCACGGTGCCGCCGCCGAACTGTTGCGGCAGCTTCTGCGCGACTTGGACGCCGGCGACGGCGAGCTGTCCCGGTGGTGCACGCTCGACCCCGATCCCGTACGGGTCCTGTCCGTGTTCACGCGCATCGCAACCTGCGCCGCGTCGATCATCGGTGATCCGGCATTCGAGCTGGAGCGACGCACCTTTGACGCGCTCGTGCCACTGATCGGCGTGCTCTCGCAGGTGTTCGCCGCCAGCGGCCTCGGTTCGCTCGAGCCGCTGCTCGCCGGCATCGAGCGACGTTCCGGAAAGCGCGAGAACGACCAGCTCGTCTTCACGAGCCTTTCGGATGCACGCAAGTTCATTCTGGGCGGCTCGATCTACGCGTTTCACGGGGCCCGGATCGCCCGTATGGCCCGGCGCGACCCGAAGGCAATGCATGGGGCCCTGCTGAGCGCGCTCGCCCCGGAAGCAGCCGCCGATCCCCGGGCCCTCGCCGCACGCCACGACCTGCTCCGAGCCACGAGCCACCTCGCCGACGTCACGCCTTCTCCAGCGAGCATCGGCCCACTTACGCACGCCTGGGCGCTGTCCAGCTATGCCACCACCGTCGATCGACATCGTGCGAAGGCGCATCTCAACCGCATGATCCGAAACTGGATCAACGCCGAGGGCATCCGAGCCCCGGACATCGAGGCGCGACCGCCGTCGAAAGACGACCCCGTGATGCTCGTCGCGTGTGAAATCGGGAAGCAAGAGCACGTTATGCACCGCTGCTACGCGCTGTACCTGCGACAGCTTTCTTCCCGGTTCAGGGTCGTGGCACTGATGTCACGGGATCACGCCGAGTCGGGCGAGCCGGACTGGGCCGATCAGACCATCACGTTCGACACGGGCCAACTGCAGATCGCCGAGATCGTTCAGCGCATCAGCGCCATCGGACCCGACGTGATCTATTACCCGAGCCTCGGCATGCGGCTCTGGGCAATCATCCTCTGCAATCTCCGGCTCGCGCCGCTGCAGTTCGCGACGCTCGGGCATCCCGCAACGACGCATTCGCCCGAGATCGACTGCATGCTGATGGGCCGACACATGCTCGGCAGCCCGGACTGTTTCAGCGAGCCGGCCGTCCTGCTCGAGTGCCCGGGCAACCTGTTCGCCCCGAGAGAACGCGACATCCGCATCACCCCCGACGTACGGAACCGCCCGGATCCCGTGCGCGTCGCCTTCAACGCCAACCCGATGAAACTGAACGCCGACTTCATCGGCGCATGTCAGCGCGTCGCCGAGCGGTCGGCGCGGCGTCTCGAATTTCACGTGTTTCCCAACGCCGTCGGAATCCGTTACGTCATGACCCGCGTTCAAATCGAACGCATGCTGGGCGCTTCCCGGGTCCAGGTGTACCCGCGTGCCGACGTCGACACGTACCTGAAGAACCTTGGCCGATGCGACGTCTGTTTCAGCCCGTTTCCCTTCGGTGGCGAAAACAGCACGCTCGATGCTCTGGAGCTGGGCATTCCGGTCGTCACGCTGAAAGGACTGGAGCCCCACGCTCGTCTCGACACGAGGGTCCTGAACCTCGTCGGCGCGCCGGACTGGCTCGCGACGCGATCCGTGGACGATTACGAGCGTGCCGCCCTGCGTCTCGTCGAGGATGACACCGCGCGCCGGGAGGTCGCCGAGTCGCTGATCGCCACCGACGTGCTCCAGATCGCGCTGCGCGAGCACGAGTCCTACCCGACGGATTTCGTCGACACCGTCACCTGGATGTATGAGAACCGGCAACGCATCCGCGATCGTGAGCGGGACGTCTGGACGCCGGAGATCCGTCTCGGCCGATCGTCCGCACCACCCCGGTTCGCGGGAAAGCGCATCATCGCATTCAGCCTCTGGGGAGATGTTCCGCTCTACACCCGCGGCGCCGAGGAGAACGCCCGACTTGCGGCCGAGATCTATCCGGGCTGGACCTGTCGCTACTACGTCGACCGCACGGTGCCCGAAAGCACGATCACCGCCCTGAAGGCGCATGACCACGTGGAAGTCATCCGGATGGAGACCGAAGTCAACGCGCAGGCGCCGTTCTGGCGGTTCCGGCCTGCGGACGAGCCGGACGTCGAAGTCACGATCTGTCGCGACGTCGATTCACGTCTGAACTGGCGCGAGCAGGCGGCGGTGCAGCAGTGGCTCGACGGTGACAGGGGATTCCACCTCATGCGCGATCATCCGCGCCACGAAACACCGATGCTCGCCGGCCTCTGGGGCGTGAAGCGAGGTCGGCTTCCCGATATCGCGCTGCAGATCGAGCAGTATCTCGACCAGCGCGGCCAGACCGGATTCGTCTACGGTGTCGATCAGCAGTTCCTGATGGAGGTCGTCTACCCCGTAGCCGTTCGGGACTGCCTGGTCCACGACGAGATCTTCCAGAACAAGCCGTTTCCCACGCCGCGCCGGAACTGGCAGTACGTCGGGCAGATCATCGAGGCCGATGGAAGCACGCGCACGGCGGTGGACGACCTGCTGAAAAGACATGTGGAGGAAAGGAGCTGACGCACGATTTCGATTCAGGAACGACGAGCCAGGATGCGCGGCCTGATACACTCGGCTCTGTCTCAGAACTCTGCCGCGGGCCCAAGACCGAGCGAATCGTCCGTTGGCAAGGAGGCCGAAGCAGGCGATGTCGCTGTGCATCGTCGATGGGGGCCGACGCCGCCAACGGGCGATGCAGCCGGTCGACACCA
>NYZC01000309.1 GCA_002686995.1 Phycisphaeraceae bacterium
CAAAAGTCGAAAGAACCCGACTCCGGCCGGCGCGGTCGGGCATCGACAGTTCCTCTTTCGACCTTGGACCTTCGACCTGCGACCTTCGACTTCTCGCCACCGTGACGAGAAATTACACCCGAAGAGTCTAATGCGGCCCAGCCGCACGGGGAATGAACCACGGATGAACACGGATGGACACGGATGAATCGGAAAGAAGAAGAATCCGTGTTCATCCGTGTTCATCCGTGGTTCTTCAACTTCTCGTCACCGCGACAAGAAGTGACGGTGGAAGAATCTGATTCCATCCCCTCGACTCACTGGCTGTCGAAGTACTGATACAGTTCGATGTGGCCGTCCACGTTGAGGTTGCCGCCGCCGTTCGCCATCCTCAGCAGCCTCATGTACTCCCACAGGTCGTGCGTTCCGTCGGGAATCGTGTCGCCGGCCACGAAGCCGCGTGATCCGTCCGCGTAGGCGACGTTGAGGCCTGAGCCGTCGTGACCTGCAAAGGCGTTCATATCCGTGAGGATGAAGTCGCTTGCAATCGCCCAGCGCTCGTCGGGCACGACCCATTCGGACTGGTGCCCGTCGCCGTCGAGTCCGGCCCACCCGCGCATGTGGTAGGTCACCCGGCCCGGGTACTTCACGCCGTCGCTGTCGATCGCCGGGCCGTCCCCGTTGGGCACGTCGGGATCCTCCAGGAACCGGTACACGTCTTCGGCCGGCCAGTCCTCGCTGACAAAGTCGCGGCCCGGGCAGAGCGTCATCTCCACCGTAAGGTAGTCGCCCTTGATCAATGCGCCGTACCCGACGCCCTCGCCGCCATGCACCGGACCGTAGCTGCACCAGTTTGCCCAGCAGCCGGCGCTCGACTGCTCGTTGATCGTGCCGATCTGCGGGTAGGCGCCGCTCGCGTCGCCGGCGTAGGTCGTCATCGCCACCGCGATCTGGTGCATGTTCGATCCGCACATCGTGATCTTCGTAATGTGCTTTGCCTGCTTGATCGCCGGCACCAGCAGGGCGATCAGCAGCGCGATGATCGAGATCACGACCAGCAGTTCGATGAGCGTGAAGGCGGCGCGGGATCTCATATCATCGGGTCCATTCATCCCCGTGATTCATTGTATCCCTCCTGTCGCGGGCGCGTCCCCGCGGTGTTCATCGCACCCCGCATGCCGCGCACCGGCGCTCGATCATCTCGAGTGCGTCCGCCGACACCTGGTCCAGCGGCAGGCCGACGTACTGCTTCGTGTCCGAGACGACCAGCCACAGGTCCTTGAACTTCAGCAGCCGGTCGAACGCCGACCAGTTCGTGCGCGAGCTTCCAGTCGCCGCGGCGCAGGCGATGCCTTCGTCGTCGATCTCGATCACGACTTCGGTCAGCTGATGGCGGCGCACGCGGAAGATTGACTGGCGACGGTAGACGTACCAGACGCCGATGAAACTGATGGTCACGATGCCGGCCGCCGTCGTCAGCGCGGTGAGGTACCAGCGCGGGTCCGAGGTCAGCATCAGGTAGATCAGGCCGGCCCACAGCAGCATGCCCGCGATCAGCGCCTTGTTGCCGAACATGCGCATGAAAAAGCGATGTGCCATGCGCGCCGCGAGGGCTTCGTCGTAACGAACGGTGAAGCGATGGGAGGTCTCAGGCATGGGCGCGAAGCAGGAAGGCGTGACGCGTCCGTACGTTCAGGAACCACGGATGGACAGGGATGGACACGGATGGACGCGGATGCGGGCCGGGCACGCAACTCACGAGGGATCGTCCTCGTCCTTCGTCGTCGCCCTCGTCCTCGATCGTCCGTGCAGGCGTCGATCCCCGAGATGCCCGCGTCGTGCTGTGGGCATGTTTCGAGGGCATCACGAAGTGAGAAGCTCGTGCGGTCGACGACGAGGACGAGGACGACGACGACGACGACGAAGGGGAACGTACATTAAATGCAGCGAGAAGTCTTTCCAGCCAAGGAAGACCAGAGCGGTCAGTAACACGGAATCGATCATTAAGAGCCGGAAGGAATTCGTGTTCATCCGTGGTTAGCTTCTCCAATCATCCCTATCGGTCAGGACCGGATTGAACCTGCTCACTTCTCTGACCCGTATTCCTTCTGGTCAAGACAGGAGGAATGAGCGGCACGGTAAGGCCGCCGAAGCGCCGTGCCGTCGACGTGCGCGTATCGTACTTGACTATAGTCGCTTGCGTGGTATCATGTTGTGTCAGTTCTTCCGCGGGTGGGTTCGAATCGGCCTTTCAGGACATACTGCCGCAGGACGAGCATGACGGTTCAGGGGTGAAACCAGAGACGCGCTTGGCATCTGGGTCGACGGCGTTCACGTCCGATCATCGCGACCCTTACGAGGATCAGAGAGTATGGTTCGTACTTCTCATATCGGTGGCTATCGGCCTTTCCGGTTCACAAGACGTGCGATTACCAGACGTGCGCGGCGGCGACCCTTGCCCGCGGCGCCGCGCATCGAATCGCTCGAGTCGCGCACGCTGTTATCGGTCAGTGTGATCGAAGGGCCCGTCGGCTCGGGCATCATTACGTTCAGCGAAGACGCGGCAGGTTCCGATAACCTCAGCCTGCGCCGCAGCGCGTCCACGGGCAACCTCGAGCACAACAGTGGCGCCACGTGGATCGACTCCGGCGTCGCGGTGACGGCACTGGATTTCATCCGCGTCGAGCTGGGCAGCGGCGACGACAGCCTGGTGCTCGAGCAGTCCAACGGAAGCCCGCTGCCAGGGGTCGAGCTCCTGTTCGACGGCGGTGATGGCAACGACCTTCTGTGGGTGCAGGGTCAGGCGGCGGCGACCGAGGCGCTGGCCATCCGGCCCGACGGCACGTTCAGCGATCGGCACGAGGTGTCGGGACTGCGCGGGGCGGTGCCGCTGAGCACGATCGGTCTCGAGCGCCTGCGCTACTCCGGCGTCGGCGGCGACGACACGGTCACGGTCGAGCCTGGCGCTGGCGACGACGACGTCTCGGTGTCCGGTGGCTCCGAGCGCGATCTCGTGACCACCGCAAGCCTTCCTGCGATCGAGCTCGAGATGCTCGCCACGCTGGCGATCGACGCCGGCGACACGCGCGGCGGCGACACGGTCAGACTGGTGACGACCTCGCTGGTCGGCGCGGACCTCTACCAGGTGCTTGGCGGCGCCAACGACCTGCTCGTCATCGAGGGCTCCGACGCGGACGGCGATCAGATCACGATCTCCGATCCCGACGAGGGGGCGGGGCTGCGTGCGACGATCGTTCACCAGAACTCGGTCAACGGCGGCGTCATCGAGGCACGCGGCGCCCTGGGTCGACTTCGCGTCGAGACCGGCGGCGGCGACGATCTCGTGGCGATCGACGTGGACGGCAATGGCCTGATCGCGATGCCGATCGAAATCGATGCCGGCGGCGGGGCCGACGACGTGCTGCAGGTGAGCGGGACGCCTTCCACGCCCGTGAGCGACGTCATCTACCTGCCGGGAAGCGGCGCCGACGGTCGACTTCTATATTATATAAGGATCCGGCGCTGCTCGACCTGATGGACGTTTCGTTCAGCGGTCTCGAGCCGGCCGACAACGGGAGCCCCGTCCCGGTCGTGCGCGAGCTCACGACGGCGGCGCGGCTCACGGTGCACGGCACCAGCGCGGCGAACGCGATCGCGCTCGGACCGATGCTCACCGCGTCGACGGCGGTCATCGCGGTCGACGGTGCGCCGGCGATCGCGTTCGGCGGCAAGACTTCGGCGACGCTCGACGGTGGCGCCGGCGCCGACGCGTTCGATCTCGAGCTTGCGGGTCTGCCAGCGGGCCTGACCAGTATTGAGGTGTCCGGCGGCGCCGCACTCGATCGACTGGACGTCACGACGCCCGGCCAGAACGACGTGATCTACACGCCCGCCGGCCCGTCAGCGGCAACGCTCGACGTGTCCGGCGACGCCGAAGTGACGGTCGACGTCGACAGCGTCGAATCGCTCGGGTACGACGGCGCGGGTCAGACCGATACGCTCGACGTCGTGCTTGGCGGCGCCGACGCGCACCTGCAGGGTGATGCCGCCACGCAGTCCGGCGGAGTCGTCTCGTTACCGTCCGGCGGTGCCGGGGAGCTTGCCATCGACTATGCAGGCGTCGGTTCGCTGGCGGTGACGGGGGGCGACACGGTTCAGTATGACGCGACGGGTAACGTGGATGACGTCGCGCTTTCCGGCGCGGGCGTGCTATCGGTCTCGAACTTGCTCGGCGTCGCGCATGTCGTCGATCTTTCCGACAGCGACGGGCTGGTCCTTAACCTGCTCGGCGGCAGCGATGCGCTGAACATCGCGCCGAGCGCGCTGTTTCCCGGTGGCGTTCTCGTGTTGGGCGGCACGCCGAGCATCGGCAGCGATGCGGTCACCGTGCAACCTGCCAACGGCGCGGTCACGATCGATCTTGCGACCAGTCGGGTGACCGGCGTCGTCGCGGGGCCCGTCGACCTGGCCGGCATCGAGCACCTGGTGGTGGACGGCAATCCCGGGGCGGCCGACACGTTCACGGTCAACGGTGTCGGCGGCGACAGTTCGATTCATACCCTGGCGCTGAACGCCGGCGACGAAGATGCGCTGGACCTCGGCCTGGCCGAGGAGGCTTCCGGCCTTGCCCTGTCGTCGACCGGCGCACTGCGGTCCAAGATCGCGGCCGGCGAGGGCGCGACGCTGAATATCGACGGCCTTTCGGATCCTGCGGCCGCGCTTTCGCTGATGATCGAAGGCACCGACGGCGCGGACGACGTGGCGCTGGACGGCGCCGGCGTGACGATCAACGGGCGTCACACGAGCCTTGTCGGCATCGGCCGCGTCATGCTCGACACGCTCGGCGGCGCGGACACGGTGACGGTCAGCGCAGTCGGCACGTTCCCCGGCGCGGTCGACCTCGACACCGGCGACGGCGACGATCGTGTCGAGATCACTTACGCGAGCGACGCCCCGGACACGGCACTGCTCGTCGACACCGGTGACCACGATGCCGGCGATGCCGTCGTCGTGCGCGGCACGCCGGGCGACCATCGGTTCGAAGTGGCCAACATTGCCGCCCCCGATGATCCCACCGTGGTGGCGCTGCTCGGCGACGCGGGCTTTGACCCGCAGGACGTCGTGCAGTCGACTTTCGGTGACGCGACGACCACGACGGCCAACGTCGAGACCCTTCAGGTGCTCGATGGCACGCGCCTCGACGACGATCGGAACACGGTCGAGCAGAAGAAGTTCGAGATCACCGACGGCGATGAGAACCGGACCATGATCTCGACCCGGGGTCCGGGCACCGTGGACGTCTACCTCGACCTGATCGATCCGGCGGCGGCGAGCGCGATCCATTCGATCATGACCGAGGGCACGACCAGCGCGAAGACGCGCCTCGACGTCAAGGTTCGCAAGGCGCGCGGCAGCGGTGTGCAGCCGACGATCGGCAGCGTCTCGGGCGCAGGGCTGAAGTCGCTGAAGGCGAAGGACTCGGACCTGGTGGAGGGCATCGACCTGCCTGACGGGCTGGGCCAGCTCGACCTTCATGACATCGCCGACGGCGCGTCGATCGCGGCCGGCGGCCCGTCCGGCCTGAAGAGCAAGGTCAAGGCCAACGACATCGGCGCCGGCGTCGAGATCGTGCTGGGCGGCATCCTGCAGGATCTCAAGGTGAACGCGTGGGGCGCCGGCGGTTCGCTGGTGGCGAAGCTCGTCCAGCGCATCTCGGCGAAGGCCGGGTTCCTGGCGGACATCACGGCGACCGGCGCGGACGCCAAGGGTATCGGCGTCGGCAGCATCAAGGTGACCGGCGACCTCACCTCGCAGATCACGGCCCGTAAGATCAAGAGCATCGGGGTGAAGGACGGCGACGCGCAGCTCAGCGTGACGACGCTGGCGCGGGAGTCCGAGCTCGGGCGCAAGAAAGACGTAATCGGCGCCCTGTCCGTGGTGGGCGGCGACCTGGTGGATTCCGAGATCCTCATGAGGCAGGGCACGTCGCTGGCGAAGCTGACCGTGAAGACCGGTCGCGGCGGCGGCGGCCGCGTGGTGGGACTGACGATGACAGGCCTGCTCGGACGGACCGCCGTGGACGACCAGGCCGGCCCGGTCACGTTGAACGGCGACGCGATCGTCCTCGTGTAGCCCCTCGTGTAGCCCCTCGTGTAGCCCCTCGTGTAGCCCCTCGTGTAGCCCCTCGTGTAGCCCCTCGTGTAGTCCCTCGTGTAGTCCCTGGTGTAGTCCCTCGTGTAGTTCCTCGTGTAGTCCCTCGTGTAGTCGAGTTGATCGAGTCATTCGGGCCGGCGCCACGCGCCGACAGCGGAAGCGAGACGTATGTCGGGACCTTCCCGAACTGAAGCAGCGCCTCGGACGATGATCCGCCGGATCGTCGACCGTGCCGGCCGTTGGCGCCGCCGTCGCGGCGGCCAGCGCGCTCGCCGCGCCGACGCTGCCGTTCGACGTCACGCGCTTCGAGCCGCTCGAGCCGCGCCTGCTGCTGACGGTCACCCCGACCTTCACTCCGCCCGACACGGTCGTGTGCACCGGGAGCACGGACGGCGAGCAGCTTCACCTCCGCGTCGACACCGGTCAGCTCGAGTTCAGCACGGACGGGACCAGCTACTCCAAGGATCTGAACAGCTCGACGAACGGCGTGCAGGCGCTGACCGTCGGGGCCGCGACGTCGATCACGGTGCGCATGGGCACCGGCAGCGACATGCTGACCGTCGACCAGACGCTCATCGACGCGCTCGGCGCCGGCGGCAGCCTCGTCTACGACGGCGAGGAAGGCAGCGACGACGCGCTCGTCGGGGGCGCGACCGCAACCACCTGGAGCCTGACCTCCGCGGGTGTCGGAAGCATCAATGTCGGCGCGGGCGCGCTCACGTTCACCGGCGTCGAGCAGCTGACCGCCGGTGGCGGCGACACGCTCGACGGTCCGGACACCGGCGCCGCCGCGGATGGGGGCGCTGTCTACATCCTGGTCGCGCAGGGCGATGGCAGGGTCGACACCACGTCATTCTCGGGTTTCGCGGCGCTGCAGGGCGGCACCGGCGGCGACCTGTTCAACGTCGGAGCCGGCGTGACGGGCACGATCGACGGCGGTGACGGCAGCGACACGCTGATCGCCGACGATGTCGCCAACACCTGGATCGTGGACAGCGTGAACGGTGGCAGCGTCAACGGCCAGCTCTTCAGTGCGATCGAGAACCTGACGGGCGGCGCGCTGGTCGACGATCTCACGATCAGCGCGGTCGTCTCGGGGACGATCGACGGCGCCGACGGGGCCGACACGTATGCGGTGGCGCTCGGTTCAGTGGCCGGCAGCGTGAGCATCAGCGACAGCAGCGTCCTCGTCGAGGACGACGTGCTCACGGTCACGGGCACCACCGGCTCCGACGCGTTCGCGGCGACGGCGACGAGCGTGACGCTCGGTGGCGCGACGGTCGATCACGGTGGCATCGAGATCGTCGAGATCGACGGCGGCGTCGGGGCGGCCGACGCACTGGCCATCGACGCGCAGGGGCTCGACGCGTCGGTTGCGCAGCGCTCGGTGGCGTTCGCCGGCGGTGCGACGATCCGGTGGACCAGCGCGACCGAGCAGTTCGATGCCGCGCTGTTCGACACCACCGTCGGAAGGATCACCAACACGCTCGACACCGGCCTGATCGCGTCCGGTCTTCAGGACCTTGCCGACTACGGGCGCGACATCGAGCAGATCGGCGACCTCGGCGCGATGCTGCCCGGCATGGCCGAGAACACGCCGCACACCGCGTCGGCCACGTTCGACGGCACGGCGGGCGTGGACGCGGGCACGGACCGGATCACGGCGGTCGCCCAGGACGATCCGATTCGCTTCGACGGGACCGATGTTGCGGTCGTCGCCGGCGTCGCCGGCACGATTCGCCTGGCAAGCGATCGCGCGAACGATCTTCTCGCCGACTTCGCCGAAGGCGACATGGTGCTCTACCGCAACGACGCGGGCGAGAACGTGGGCGCCCTGAGCGACGGACATACGTATTTCGTCGTCGACGCCGTGCGCCAGACCGACGCGGTCACGGTGAAGCTTGCGGATGCCTCCGGCGGCGCCGCGCTGCCGCTGACGCCCGCTACGGCCGGCACCGCGCACCAGCTGATCCGGCAACACCGTTTCACGAACGGCCAGGAGGTGCGCTACACGCGTTCAAGTGCCGCCGATCTCGGTGACCTGCAGGCCGGCGAAGCGTATTTCGTCGTGGGCGCGCTGGGCGACACGTTCCAGCTTTCCGCGATGCGCGGCGGCGCCGCGATCGACCTGGAGCACGCCGCGGGCGAGCACAGCCTGCGGATCGGACCGGTCACGGGTGGCGACGTCACGCTCGGCAAGGCCGCGGGGCTGCGGCAGGCGCTGGCGCAGCTTCGCGCCATGATCGTCGACGACTACCTCGTTCCGACCGCGTCGCCGACGCTTGACGGCCTCGTCGACTTCATCAGCGGGCGCGCCGCGACGGCGAGCGTCGCCACACCACTGGTGCTGGCGCCGGTCGACCCGGCGGTCACCGGCGATCTCCAGCTCGGCCCGCTCGCCATCACCGCGCTGACGGTGAGCGAGGCGGCGCGCTGGGATGCGGACGACATACCCACGGTGAGCGTCGACCTTTCGCTCGACGCGACGCGCGCGACAGCCTTCGACCTGGATCTCGGCGAAGACGCGATGTCGCTCGGTCTGCTGATCGGGCCCGACGATCTGCCGAATGCACTCGAGCGCGACCTGGTCGACTTCGACGCGACGATCAGCGGTCTGGACGCGGGCTTCGAGATCGAGGTGGTGGCGCCGGGCGCCGACGAGACGTTCTTCGCGACGTTCGAGCCCGGACCGGCCGACACGTTCGAGGTGACCGGCGCGGTGGCCGAGTCGGCGCTCGCCTTCGACGTGACCTTCGGATTCCTCGGCGGCGCGGTGCAGTCCGCAGCGCTGGCGATCTCTGATCTTGACTTCGACGTGGCCGTCTCCGATCCGAACGACGACGGGCGCTACACGGTCGTCGAGCTTGGCGCCGCGATCGATCCCGCGGACGTCACGGTCACGCCGATCGGATCGGATCCGACGTTTGCGTCGAATTTCCCGCTCACCGTCGATCCCGGCATCGTGCCGGAGCCCGGCAGCGGCGGCGTCTTCGACGGTCTTTCATTCCACCTCGAGGTCGCCAACCCGCTGGACGGCCTCGCGTTCATCGACTTCCCCGCCGGCTCCGCCGACGTGCTGACCGACTTCACATCGGTGCTTTCCGGTGACGTGCTGGCGATGTTCACGCAGCTTGGCAGCTGGCTCGACGACCTGGCCGAAAGCGACGCGTTCGCGTTCGACCTGCCGTTTGTCGATCCGTCGTCGGCCGTGACGACGCTCGGAGGTCTGTACGACTTCGGTGGTGCCTTCGAGCGCGACCTGCTCGATCCGGATGATCCTGATCCCGCGGCGGCCGACGCGTTTCCCGGCATTGCGAAACCCGGACTGCGGCGCCAGGCCCGGGTCGCCGATACGGACGTCCCGGCGTTCCAGACGGCGCCGGCCCTCGGCCGCGTGCTGACGGACGTGCTCGACCTGCTCGATGACTACCCGGCGCTGGGTCCCGGTGCCGACAACGACAGCGTGATGGTGACGCCGGTCTACGATCCGGACGAGCACCGCCTGAGCTACGACCTCGCGTGGGAGCACCTGCTTCCGGCACGCACCGATCTGCCGCTGGACCTGTCCGCCGTCGACTTCGGCGAGATCACCGACGTCGCGCTCGAGCCGGCGCGCACGTTCGACGGGCTGGGCGACGTCACGGCGACGAGCCGGATCGAGATTCCGGCGCACGGGTTCGACGGCGATGAGCTGGTCGTCTACGACAGTGGTGCGAACGCGGCGCTCGACGGCCTGGTCGACGGCGCGACCTACACCGTCGTGCGGCACGATGACGACACGATCTCGCTCGTGGGCACGACGATGGCCGCGGCCGAGCTGGCCGGCACGCATACGATTCTGCCGCTGGAGAGCAGCCTGTCCGCGACCGGCACGATCGGCTTCGACTTCACGGTCGGCATCGACCTTGCGGCCGGCGGCGACTTCCTTCTGCTCCCGCCGCTGCCGGTGCCGGCGCCCGAGCCGGTGACCGTGCCTGACGGCCACGTGCTCGACGAGGACCTGCGGTTCGCCCTGGCGCTGAACAACGATCTGGAGGCGCCCTACAAGGTCACCGTCACCGCCGCCGATACCTCGGGCAATCTCGACGCCGACGATTTCGTGGCCGACGTGCAGCGCGCGGTCGACGAAGGCGTTCTCGGCGGCGCCGCGCGCCTGCTCGGTTTCGATTACTTCAAGGCCGAAGACGTCGCGCCGTCGACGCTCACCGCATCGCGGCCGCCGTCTTCGTTCGATCTGCCCACCGTGCGCTTCGGCATCACCGTGAGCGAGCAGGGGCCGTTCCTCGTCACGCTGCCGAAGGCGGATCACGTCGATCTCGCCACGCTCGCGGGCGCGTTGCAGACGACGATTCACGAGTCGCAGGACCTCGGCTTCGACGCCGGGTCGATTCTCGATGACCGGATCGAGATCGAAGACCACGGTCTCGCCGACGGCGATGAGGTCGTCTACGACCACGACGGGCAGACCGAGATCGCCCAGCTGATGCAGGACGCGACGTACTTCGTGATCGTCGTCGACGAGGATCACATCCGGCTGGCCGAGACGGCCGGAGACGCCGAGGACGGCGACGCGGTCGAACTCACCGCGACGGCGGCGTCCGAGGACCAGTTCCTCCGGACGATGACGCTGGTCGACGACGTGACCGTACAGACGAATGGCAATCTGCTGGAGCTGGTCGTGCCCGCCGCGGACGACGCGACCGTCACGTTCGTCCGCGCCGACGAGACGTTCAGCCCCGGCGACGTCAAGGTCACGCTTTCGGCCGACGGCGGCACCCTCGAGTTCAACGCGGCTTCGGCGCGCGTCTCGGGCGTCGCGCTCGCATCGGAGATCGGCTCGTCGATCGTGCCGCGCGACGGCGTGCTCTCCTCCGACGCATCGTTCACGCTCTTCATCAACGGCGACCCGATGGCGGTGACCGTGCCCGCGCTTTCCACCACCGGCAACGCGACGCGGCTGGCCCGCATCGTCGGCGTCCCGGTGGTCGACGACGTGCTCGGCCAGGGCACGCTCGACGAGGACGTGGTGTTCACGATCGAGATTCCGCGCGACGATTACGGCTTCGACGGATCGAGCGGCGTGGACGACCTGACCGACACGATCACGCTGCCGGGCAACGACCTGTTCGACGGTCAGCAGGTGCGCTACCGTAACGATTCGGCCGAGCCGGACGTCGGCAACCTGCGGGACGGCGCGATCTACGTCGTCATCAACGGCACGGCGGGCACGATTCAGCTCTCGGCCACGATCGACGACGCCGTCGAGGACGAGGCCATCGAGCTGACGGACTCGGTCGCGGGCAGCGCGCACCGGATCGAACCGCTGCCCGAGCGCGCCCTCGTGATCGTCGGACAGCACGACAACCGCGCCCTGGGCTTCGATCCCGTGCAGATCGGGACCGGCACGGTGGATGCGCCGAGCGCCGCGCCGCTCAGCACGATCTTCGAGACCGACGTGAACTTCGCGCTTTCGATCGACGGCATGGTGCCGGTGCAGATCGTGCTCACGGCCGTCAGCACCGAGGACAACGAGGTTACCCCGCTCGGATTCGACGACACGGAAGCGCCGGCGACGCAGCTCACCGCGGCGCTCGCGCTGGACCAGTTCGAGCTTCCGCGCGACGTGACGTTCCGGATCAGCGTCGGCGCGGGCGGGTTCACCGACGTCACGGTGCCGCAGTCCGCGACGCAGGAGTCCATCGTCGCGCTGGCGGCCTCGGCGGACGACGTGGTCGACGCGGTCCTGGACACCCTGTTCGTCGGGGCCGATCACGGGCTGGTGAACGGCCAGGCCGTGGTCTACGACGCCGACGGCGGGCCGACGATCGACGGCCTCGTGGATGGCCAGGCCTATTTCGTGGCCGGCGCCGCCGCGGAGACGATCAGCCTTGCCGGGCCGGGCGCGCCGATTGGCGTGGCCCCTGCGAGCGCAGGCATCGACCACGCGCTGACCGTCGAGCTTTCGCGCGTCCTGTTCGACGGCTCGTCCGCGGCCACGGTCGGCGGCGACCAGCGCGTCGAGTTCGGCGCCGCGCACGGCTTCGTCGACGGGGCGGCGGTCGTGTACCGCAACGGCGGCGCGGGCGCGTCCGACGTCGTCGGCCTCGAGGACGGCCAGACCTACTTCGTCGTCAATGCGGAGACGACGTCCCTGCAGCTTGCCCAGGAGGCGGGCGGGGAAGCGATCGCGCTGTCGCCCGCGGCGTTCGGCACGGCGCACATGCTCACGGTCGAACTGGCCACCGTCGACTTCGACGGCTCGGCGGCGGCCACGATCGACGCGGCCACCGGCGCGTTTGCCCTCGATTCGCACGGCTTCGCGACCGGCGACCGTGTCGTCTACCGGCACGGTGCGGACGGCGCGGAGGTCGACGGCCTCGCGGAGGACGCCGCGTACTTCGTCATCGTCGTGGACGGCGACACGATCCAGCTTTCGGACACGCGCGTCGGCGGCATCATCGACCTGGGCGCGCCGAACGTGACGTCGACATTCGACGGCACCGCCGACGTCGACGCGGGCGACACGATCACGCTGCCCGGTCACGGCTTTGCCGGCGGCGAACCGATTCTTTACACGAGCAACGGCGACGCCATTGGCGGCCTGGTCGACGGGATCACCTACTTCGTGATCGTCGTCGACGCCGATCGTATTGCGCTGGCCCGCAGCCCCGAGCAGTCCGACGCCGGCGCGTCGATCGACCTGACGGGCCCTGGCACCGGCGGCGCCCACCGGGTCGACCCGCTCGCCATCGTGTTCGACGGCTCTTCCGCCACGACGGTGGACGACGTGGCAGACCGCATTCAGTTCGGCGCGCCGCACGGGCTGAGCGACGGCCAGGCCGTGATCTACGACGATGGAGACGGTGGCGCCCCGATCGACGGTCTCGGCGATGGCGACACGTATTTCGTCGTGAACGCGACCGAGCAGAGCGTGCAGCTTGCCGCGACCGCGGGAGGCGGGCCGCTCGGACTCAGCGCGGCGACCAGCGGTTCCGAGCATACGCTCACGCCCGACGCCGGCGGCGCCTTCAATGGCTCTGACCACGCCACGGTGGCCGCGGGCGACACGATCGCATTGACCGGTCACGGCTTCGACGACGGGCAGCGCGTCGTCTACGAGAACGGCGGCGCCACGGACGTGGGCGGTCTCGACGACGGCGCGTCCTACTTCGTCGTGAACCCGACCGCCGACGCGATCCAGCTTGCCGAGCGTCGCGGCGGCGCGCCGATCGACCTCGACGCCGCGCCGACGGGCACCAATCACGTGATCCGCGCGGCGAACCGCGGGCTCGATTTCGACGGCTCCGACGCGGGCGTCGTGGCGGACGATGCGATCCGCATTGCGGGCCATGGGTTCGCGGAGGGTCTCGAGCTCGTCTACCGGGGCAACGGCGGCGTGGTCGACGGTCTCGACGACGGCAAGAGCTACTTCGTCCTGAATCCGACGGATGACACGTTCCAGCTCTCGCTGGCGCCGTTCAGCGACGCGCTGACGCTGACGCCCGGCGGCGGCACGGCCCACCGCTTCGACGCCATCCATCGCCTGGCGCGATTCGCCGCCTCGACGCTGCGCGACCTGTCCACGGTCATCCGGGCGTCGCTCGACGCCGCGGGTCTCGCCGACGTCGCGGTCGGCATCGACGGCAACCGGCTGACGCTTTCGCACGCGACGGACGTGCTCGATCTTTCCGCTCGGAGCGAGAAGCTTGACGAGCTCGTGAGCGACCTGAACCTGGCGTTCTCGGTGATGCCGCTGCCCCAGCCGGTGTTCGCGACGCACGACGGGGATCGGCTCTCGATCCATGTCGCGCAGGTCGACGCCGACGGCGAGATCGTGCGCGACGGCAACGATGATCCGATCGTCGACGATACCGTCGGCCTGATCCTGCTCGGAAGCGGCAACGCGGCGGACAACACGAGCCTCGACGACCTGGTCGCCGACATCAACGCGGCGCTGATGGCCACGGACCTTGCCGCGCGCATTCAGGCCGTGCGCACGACTTCGGCGGACGGTGAGCACATCCGCCTCGAGGCGCTGAGCGGGTCGGATGTCACCGCGTTCCGGATCGTCAGCGAGGATTCGCAGCGCGAGGCGATCGACGAGTTTGGCGACGAGATCCAGGTCGATCCGCTGGGCCTGTCCGACGGGCAGTCCGACTCGCCGTTGCGCGGTCTCGCCGAGGTTATCCAGGCGGCGCTCGATGCGAAGCTGACGCTCGCGGGGCGCGCCACGAACGTGCGCGTCGTCGCCGACGGCGACCTCACCGGGCGCGCTGCCCGCATCGGCTTCCGACCGCGATTCCCCGAAGTTGCCGGCGAAGAGGTTTCGTCGCTGCGGCTCCGCGCGGACCTGGACGACCCGACGGTGACCGAGCTTGGCTTCCAGGACGCGACGGAGGTCTCGTCGAGCGGCGAGCGGACCGCCCTCAACCCGATCGAGGCGGCGCGCGGGCGCGTGGACCTCGTGACGCGGCGCCGCTCGGACACGCTGCTCGTATCGGACAGCCGTCTGACCGACGCGAACGTGAACCTCGCGGGCAACGGCGCCGCCTCGGCCCGCATCGGGTTCCTCGGCCTCGAGATGCAGCCGCATGCGGGCGCCGGTCCTGCGATCCAGGTCGGGGCAGCGGGCAACATCGCGATCATGGATCCCGCCGGCGGCGACGTGATCGACCTCGAGACGCTCGAGGACGAGCTTGCCGACGCCACGAGCGTCACGTTCACGACGGTCGGGCCGGCCCAGGCGTCGTTCGACCTCGCGCCCGTGTTCCTGTCCTTCCCCGACGCGGCTTCGGCGCGCGTCGACGCGGTCGCCGCCGACTGGCTCCCCGCGGATCCCGCGGCCGACCCCGATTTCGCGCCGACCTTCATCGTCAGCACCACCGGGCTGGGCGGCATCGCCCGGTTCGCCGACGTGACGTTCGAGAGCGTCTTCACCGCCCTCGACGAGACGGCCCTGTACCTCGAAGGCCTGTCCACCGAGGTGCTCGACCCGCAGGAGGCGCCCGACACGCTCAACCCGCTCGCCCAGCCGCTGCCGCTGGTCAGCCAGAGCGTGCTGGAGGTGCTCGATTTCGCCGGGCAGTTCCGCGCGTTCGTCACCGGGCTCGAGCAGATGCCGGTGACCACGATCGATCAGCTTCAGCCGCGCCTGGCCGAGGCGGTCGGCCTGGCGGCCGTCGGCGTGCTCGGGTTCGAGAGCGGCCAGGACGGCAACCCGCTCACCGCGACGTCCGAGCCGGTCAGCCCCGTGCTCGACCGCGACGCGTCGTTCGAGATCGACGTGGCCGGCGCGACGCTGTCGATCACGCTCACGGCCGCATCGACCAAGGACAACGAGGACGCCGCCGATCTCGCCGCGGACCTCGAAGCCGCCATCGACTCGGCGCTCGTCGAGGCGTCGCTCGCCACGACGACGGTCACCGCGTCCGCCTTCAACGGCATGTTGCAGCTCGACGGCACCGCCGGCGCGATGACGGTCCGCGACCTGGCGCTCCGCCTCGAGTTCGTGGAGGACGACCCGGGCACGACCGTCGACGAGAGCGCCCTGCGGATCGGACTGCCGTTCATCACGAGCCTCACCGACGTCACGCCGCTCGATCTCGACTTCGAGCTGCTGCTGCCCGAGGCCGATCTGTTCGAGACCAGCGAGGGCGAGCCGAGCGACATCACGAGCCTGCTGGGCACGAACGTCGCGGGCCAACTGGACCTGCAGGCCGTCGCCCGACTCGACATCGAGCTGGGCATCGAGCTGTCCAGGCCGACGGGCACGCTGATCCGCATCGCCATCTCCGACGAGGACGCCGCGGACGCCGAGACGACCGACGAGCTCGTCGCGCTCATCCAGGAGCGCGTCGACATGGAGCTCGAGCAGACGCCCGGCTACGGCGCCGGCGACGTGCTGGTCAGCCGCGTCGGCAGCGAGATCGTGTTCACGGCCGGATCCGACATCACGGGCCTTGCGGCGCCGCCGACCCTGCCGCTGGACGGGGCCGGCCGCCTTGACGTGCCGCCGTCGGGCGTGTCGGTTGACCCGGGCGTCGTGCAGACCATCGAGATCAACGGCGTCGGCGGCACGTTCATGCTGCAGGGCCGTGCGTTCGATGTGTTCGGCAACCCGCTGATCGCCCCGGGCACCACCGATCCGCTGATCGTGCCGACCGCGCCGATCGACTTCGATGTCGACGCGGTGGGTCTGCGCACGGCGCTCGAGCCGCTATACGGCGAGGGCCGCGTCGAGATCATCCGGGCCGGCAGCCGCTTCACGGTGCTGCTGCTCGATCCGAACGGCGACCCGGCGGGTCTCAGCCCCGAGCTTTCCGTCTTCGATGACACCGGGCTGGATTCGGGCGTGCCGGTTCTGCTCGAGCTGATCGGCGCATCGCGCATTTCGCAGCGACCGTTCCTGTTCGCCGGCGACGACGAGACCGCCATCTCGATCGACCTGCTCGCGACGGGCGATCTCGAGGGCATGGCGCTGGCCGGACCGCTCGAGGTGCTCATCCGCGAGGGCACCGTGTTCCTGAGCCAGGACGGCGCGTCGTCCGCCCGCGGCGTCGGCGTCGACATCGGCATCGACGACAGCGGCACGACGACGGCCCGCGGCCGCGCCCACGGCGCCAACGCCACCGACGGCCACCGCCGCCTGCTCGGCGATCTCGAATCGCTGCTGGCGATGACCCGGATCGACCTCGCCGGCCAGGCCGGCGCCGAGCTCCCGCTGCTTCTCTCCGAGGACGACGACCGGCCGCTCGAGAACAAGCCGCTTCTGGTCGGCATCCCCGATCTCGCGGCGTTCCTGGCCGACCCGGGCATCGTCGACGGCACGACGATCGGCGTGACCCAGACGCCGGACCTGCAGAAGGCGCTCGAGGACGCCGGCGGCGGCACGCTCGAGGACCTGCTGATGAGCCCCGAGCTGCTGGTGGACGGGCTGAGCGCGACGTTCAACAACGTCGACCAGTCGCTGTCGACCGACGCGTTCGCGGTGCCGCTGCCCCTGGTCGGCGACGCGCTCAAGCAGATCACGAACTTCTTCGGCGACGCGATCGGCGACGCGCTGCTTTCGACGATCAACTTCGCCCTGCGGCGGCCCGATCCGATCCTGTCGCCGACCGAGCTGCTCAAGCAGGTGCTCTTCGACGTGTTCGGCCCGCCCGCGGACAAGGTCATCAAGGTCAACACCCGCCAGACGATCAGCCTCGACCGGCCCGGCGACGGCAACGCGCCGTTCGACGTCGATCCGGGCGAGACGTTCACGCTGACGCTGAAGCAGTCTCTCGCGAACTTCGCCGACCCAGTCTCCGCCGGCGCCTTCGTCACCGTCGAGATCATCGCCGACCAGAGTTGCGACGGCATGCTGAAGTTCAAGTTCGACGGCCGCGAGACGTTCGCGTTCCCGTACGTCGGCACCGACTTCGGCCTCAGCGGCCGCCACCCGTTCTTCAACCAGCTTTCGCCCTCGATCCGGGCGCGCGTGCTCGACGCCGAGTCGGGCGGCACGCCGCTGACCGTCGAGGGCGCGGTCGCGTCGGCGGCGGCGGATTCGTTCACGGCGGCGGGCGCCGACCCGTTCGACGGCCTCGACCTCGCGGGCGCGACCGTGACGATCCACGGCGGCACCGGCGCCGGCCAGCGTCGGGTGATCGGATCGAATTCGGACAACACCGCGACCACGCTGAAGATCACCGAGGACTGGACCGAGACGCCCGACGCGACCAGCACCTTCCTGGTCGAGACGCAGCGCACGCTCATCACCGAGAACGCCGAGGCGGGCGCCGGTTCCGACGAGCTGATGGCGACCGGCCTGTTCGCGGACCTCGATCTCACGGACACCACCGTGCTCATCGCCAGCGGCACTGGCGTCGGCCAGTCGCGCGTCGTGCTGTCGAACACCGACGACGTCCTGACGCTCGATTCGGACTGGACGACCCCGCCGGACGACACGAGCGTGTTCGGCGTCATCCAGTCGGAGTCGGGCGTCGTGACCGAGACGTTCGACAAGGCGGGGGCCGCGCTCGCCGAGGCCGAGCTGAAGAACCTGCTGGGCGACAACAACGTGTCGGTCGCGAAGCACGGCAACGTCTTCACGATCTCGTTCATGAACGACCTCGGCTTCGACGACCTGTCGAAGCTTGGCGCGAACACCGGCGGCCTGGTCGGGAAGCGCTTCACGACCGATCCGATTCAGGTGGCGCCGGACGCGAGCGACGCGAACAAGACCGACGCGTCGGCCACCGCGGACCACATCAAGGCCGCGCTCGAGGCGCTGCCGATCGTGGGGCTCGGCAACACGAACGTGATTGCCGCGAAGACGTTCCTCGAGCCGTTCCACCTGACGAAGTCCGACGTCTACGTCGTCGAGTTCATCGGCGATCACGCCGGCACGCTGGTGCCGCAGATGACCTCGGCGATCGACAAGACCGCCGACGTGGCCACGCGGCACGTGAGAGTGCTGCCGGGGCCGATCGTCCTCGACGACGGCGACATCCGCGGCAACGGCACGTTCGAGACGCTCTCGGCCGCCGGCAACTCGGTCGCGGGCGCGTACAAGGTCCGCCTCAAGTCGTCGACGCTGTTCACCAGCGGCTCCCGCACCGTCGTCGAGCCGACCGACGTCCGCTCGGCGCAGACGACGCGCACGGCGGGCACGCTCATCGCGATCGGCGAGCCCTTCGCGAACAAGTCGCTGTCGGGCCGCACGGTGACGATCGTGTCAGGCACCGGCGCGGGCCAGACCCGGGTCATCGAGTCGAACTCTGACGACACGCTGATCATCGGCTCCAAGTGGTCGACCGTGCCCGACGCCACGAGCCGGTTCCGCGTCGAGAGCCCGTTGGCGTTCGACGTGCTGCTGCCGAACAACCGCGGCATCATCGGCTCGGGCACCGTGGGCTCGCTGTTCAACGGTCCGATCGGCTTCCGCCTCTCCGAGGGCGCGACGCTCTTCGAGGCGGGCGACGAGCTGACCGTCAACGTGCGCACGGCGCTCAAGACGACCGCCGAGGGCCGGACGCCCCCGTCGGCACGGCCGTTCAGAATCGGCGATTCCGAGTTCGGGGCGCTGAACATCCTGCTCAAGCTCGATCCGGCCGACCCCGACCCGGTCAGCCGCCGCGACATCCAGCTCTCGATCGGCCGCGACGGCGTCCGCTTCCGGATGAACCTGGGCGAGAAGGACATCTTCGACCGCATCTTCAGCAAGGAAGCGACGCAGTTCGACCTGAGCTTCGACCTGGGCATTCCGGCGATCGGCCTGGACGTGGACGCGGTGCTGGACGTGTCGCTCGGATGGAACTTCGACTTCAACTTCGGCGTCAACCGCAAGTTCGGCTTCTTTACCGACACGCTCGCCACCGAGAAGCCGGAATTGAACCTCAAGCTCTCGGCGAGCCTGCTCGGCCCGATCGATCCCGCGACGGACATGGTCGAGATCAACCCGATCACCGGCCTGAAGAAGCCCGCGAAGGCGACCGGCAATCTCGGCCCGCTCACGCTGACCGCGATCGACCTGCAGCCGTCGCCGGGCGAGACCGACCCGCGCAAGCAGAACACGCAGCTCTCGGCCACGTTCTCGGTCGATATCCGGGATCCGGACCGCAACCTGCTGCCGATCAAGCCGACCAATGACGGCATCCTGATGAAGGACACGACGGCCACCATCTCGGTGCCGATCGTGACCCTTCGCGACTTCGACAAGAAGGGCAAGCTGATCGCGCCCAGCACCGCGTTCGTCCCGATCCGGTTCACGGTGAAGCGCACGGACACGCTCAACAACAGCAGCCAGGCCGATCCCATCGAGGCGCTCGGCGACGACATCCAGACCGCGCTCGACGCCCGGATCAGCGAGATGATCGTCGCGGCGCAGGGCCAGTCGACGGTCGCGGCCGTGGAGCGGGCGAAGCCGGGCGTGAACGCGGGCGACCTCGAGGTGTTCTTCGATCCGTTCACGAGCGCCTACAAGATCAAGGTGAAGGACGCGGCGCTGCCGCCGGTGGCGGTCGAGACCGTCATCCAGGGCACGGGCCAGGTGGCGCGGGCGTTCCCCCTCCTCGACGGCGGCGGCACGAAGCCCGAGACGCAGGTGCTCGCGTTCAGCAAGCGCGCCAAGGCGACCGTCAACAACCCGTTCGAGGTCAAGTGGACGTCGCCGGACGGCGCCTCGTTCGACGGCGGCTCGGCGAAGCTGACGGCGCTGACCGCCGACGCGATCAAGAAGCTCTTCGAGAAGCGTGACGACGTCAGCCCGGGCGACATCACGGTCACCGCCGACAGCAACAACAAGATCGACGGGCCGAAGTCGTTCAAGGTGAGCTTCCCCGGCTACACGCGGAGCATTCCCCGCTCCGGCAGCCTGAGCGGCAGCCCGCTGACCCGCAACGTCAACCCGATCGAGATCAGCAACCCGCGCATCGTCGGCACCGCGGGCGAGAAGGGCGTGAGCGAGCAGCAGCTCATTACGTTCCGCGAAGGGATCGACCCGAGCGCCGCCGAGCCGTTCCAGATCTACTGGAAGTCGCCGGACGGCCTGGACACGCAGCCCGCCAGCGACAAGACCGGCCGCGGCTTCGACGACGGCGAAGGCCGGATCACCTCGATCGGCGAGCTCGCGCTCGCGGTGGCCCTGCGGTCGCACCCGGACCTGACCGTGAGCAACGTGTCGGTGCGGAAGGTCGGCGATCGCCAGTTCCTCGTGACCTTCAAGGGCGACCTGAAGGAGCTGGACGGCGACGACCTCGGCGAGCTGTTCATCACGCGGCTGCCGCGGGGCGGCCTCGGCATGGTGCCGATCAAGGCGGTCGATCCGGGCGAGGACCTTCAGCTCGACGCCGACGGCAACCTGCTCACGATCAAGGAGCTTCTGTCGCCCCAGTTCAAGCTCCGCGACATCCTCGTGGCGAGCGTCAGCATCGACGCCCTGGTGAACCTGAAGCTGAGCCTGCTGATCACGAGCGAGGACAGCTCGGGCGAGCGCACGCGCAACCCGGTCTTCCCGAAGATCAACGCCAACTTCCACCTCGAGCACAACTTCCTCGACCTGTCGACCGCGGTCGAGCGCAGCAGCTTCGGGCGCCAGCCGTTCCCGGTGTCGTCCGACGGCAAGCTCGACAAGACCGTCGACTTCGTGCTCGCGATCAACGGCAAGGACCACGCCGTCCGCGTCGCGCGGGCCGACACCACCGACAACGACAGCCTGGGCGACCTGATCGCCGACGTGCAGCGGCGCGTCAACGTCGGCCTGTTCGGCTCGGACTTCTCCGGCCGCGTCAAGGTCGAATGGAGCATCGAGAAGCGCCAGATCGTCTTCGTCAAGAAGGACGCGAACGACACGCGCGTCCGCACGATCACCTTCCGCCTCAAGAAGGGCGGCCCGCGCATCGGCTTCAGCCAGATCCAGCTCGGCCTCGGTTCGTTCATCAGCGACTTCGCCGGCCCGTACCTGAGCAAGATCGACGACATCCTCAAGCCGCTCGACTTCCTCATCGGCCCCAAGGGCGTGCTGATCGCGCCGATTCCCGGCATCTCGGACATCGCCGGCGAGGACATCACCTTCATCACGCTCGCCCGCCTGTTCGGCCAGAACCAGACGGCGGCCTTCCTCGAGGCGGTGGTGTCGATCCGCAACCTGCTGGTGCAGGTCGCGCGGGCGGCCGAGGACGCCGAGCGGTCCGGCGGCGAGATCTTCATCGACTTCGGGTCGTTCGACCTGCCGTCGTTCGCGGCGTTCGGCAAGAAGGACCTGAACGACGTCGACGCCGAGAAGGACCTGGACAACAAGAAGAACGTGCCGCAGAAGAGCGGGAATTCCGACGCGCGGACGAACAACATCCGCGAGGGCGACGCCAAGAAGTTCACCAAGGGCGTGACGAAGGGCAAGGGCCAGATCGCGTTCCCGATCCTGACGGATCCGAGCAACATCTTCAACGCGCTGCTCGGCAAGTTCGAGAAGGTCACGCTCGTCACATTCGACCTGCCCGAGTTCCTGTTCGAGTTCAAGTACAAGCAGAAGATTCCGCTGTACGGCCCGCTCATCGCGACCATCGGGGCCCGCGTCTCGGCCCGCATCGACTTCGCGGTCGGCTACGACGGCCTGGGCATCGCGCGGTTCCAGCGCAGCGGCAACTTCGCCGACGTCTTCTCTGGCTTCTACGTCAGCGACCGCGAGAACGCGGACGGCACCGGCGCGGACGTGCCCGAGGTGACCGTGTTCGGCGAGTTCAGCTTCGGCGCCGCGTTCAGCGCGGCGGTGGCGGAGGCCGGCCTCGAGGCGGGCATCGACCTGACCGTCGACTTCAACCTCGACGATCCGAACCGCGACGGGCGTGTGCGCTTCAGCGAGATGCTCGCCAACATCCGGGCCAACGCGAACCTCGGCCCGCTCTCCCTCGCCGCCATCTTCGACGTCTCCGGGCGCATGCAGTGGTTCGTGCGGTTCTACGTCGAGGCGCTGTGGGGCCTGTGGCGCAAGGAGGTCGACATCGGTCGCGGCACGATCTTCGAGTTCACCGTGCCGTTCAAGCGCGTGCCCCAGCTCGGCAACGAGCTGGGCGGCGGCAAGCTGCTGCTCAACGTGGGCGGCTCGGCCCTGTCGCGGACGCACGGCAACATCGCCGACATCGGCGAGCGCCTGACCCTGCGCCAGAGCCGCAACGACATCTTCATCAGCGGCTTCGGCGTCTCCGATCAGCGCTATCCCGGCGTGACGCAGGTCATCATCAACGCCGGTGAGGGCAACGATCACATCGACGCCGGGGGCGTGACGAGCATTCCGATCGAGTTCGTGGGCGGCCCCGGCAACGACACGTTCATCGGCGGCGGCGGTGACGACATCATCATCGGCGGCGAGGGCAACGACAGCCTCACCGGCGGCGGCGGCGCCGACGAGATCGTGGGCGGACCGGGCAACGACACGCTCCGCGGCGGCACGGGCCCGGACAACCTGAGCGGCGGCGACGGCAACGACCGGCTCTTCGGCGACGGCGGCAACGACCGGCTCGCCGGCGACCTCGGCGCCGACGTGATCGACGGCGGCCCGGGCGAGGACCGTTTCGAGCAGACCAACGACGTGGCCCTCGACACGGGTATCGAGCGAGTGAACAACGACGGCGACGTGCTCGACCTGGGCACCTACCTGTCGAACCTGACGATCGTGCTCGAGGACGGCGGCGTGACGGTCACCAACAGCGCCGACGACGTCATCTTCATGGCCGAGGGCCTGAACTTCGAGGAGTACCGCGGCGGCCGCGGCAACGACCTGTTCCTCATTCGCGACATGGGCCCGAAGGCCGTGCACTTCGACGGCGGCGAGGGCTCGGACCGATACATCATTGAGCTCGGCGCGATGCCGCCGGAGCCCGGCCCGATCTCGGTGCAGGACACCGGCAAGGTCTTCTTCACCGACCGCCTCATCGTCAACGGGTCGTTCGACGCAGACGTGCTCGGCCTGACCAACCGCAAGGCGACGTTCGAGAACGAGACGAAGGACTTCGTCACCCGCCAGCCGCTCGACGTGACGTTCGACACGCTGTTCACGGGTTTGAAGGACGCGACCGGCGTGTTCGACGTCGTCCGCCCGTTCCCGGACACGCTCGAGGACGGTGAGGTGTTCGCCTTCCGCATCTTCGACGCGCAGCTGGGCGACGACAACCCGAAGGTCACCGTCGAGCCGGTCGTCGCGCCGCAGAGCTTCGCGACGCTTCAGGACAAGCTCGACGCGGTCAACGCGGCACTGGCCACGGCGCGGCTCGACCTGCTGTACGAGGCGATCGACGACGGCGGCACCGCGCGGCTGAACCGCAAGTTCGGGACGATGGACGAGGCCGGGGTGATGGTCCGCAAGGTCGGCATCATTCCGATCACCTACAAGCCCGAGGTGCCGGGGCAGGAGGACATCGATCCGGGTCTCGAGCTGATCCAGATCAACGGCCGGGCCGGCAACGATCGTGTCGATGTCGAAAGCACCCCGATCGACATTCCCGTCGAGGTGACCGGCGGCCAGGGCGCCGACATCGTGAACGTGGGCGTCCGCATCACCGGCAGCTCGGTCCCCGTGCCCAATGACCTCAACGAGATCGACGGCGCCCGCGAGTTCGCGACGCCCCTGAAGATCCAGGGCGACGACCGCGAGCCGGCCGACGACCTGCGCGACGTGCTGAACGTGTTCGACGTGGCCGACCCGGCGGACAACCAGGGCGAGCTGATCGACTTCGACGGTAAGCTGCAGATCCGCGGCCTGGGCATGCTCGTGCCGCTCGAGTTCCGCAAGTTCGAGCACATGGAGCTGACGCTGGGCGGCGGCCACGACGAGCTCGACGTGGCGACGACGCATGCGGGCTCGACCGTGCTCCGCGGCGGCGAAGGCGACGACGAGATCTCGATCGACCGGATGCGCGGCGACACGGCGATCCAGGGCGACGGCGACAACGACCGGATCACCGTCAATCCCGACCGTTCCGACGTCAACGGCTTTCGCGTGGAGGACGGCGAGCTGACCCTGCTGGGCGACACCGGCAGCGACCTGCTCGAGATCAACCTTGCCGGACGCGGCAGCTCGCGCATCCACGCGCTGGGGGGCACCGGCGACGGCGAGGACAACCTGACGATCCGCGGCTCGAACGGTCCCGACCAGTTCCTGCTTCGCGCCACGGCCGCGGTGCTGCCGGGTCTCGGTCAGCTCGACGGGTTCGTGGCCCTGCTCAGCTCGACGTTCGGCGACGACCCCGAGATCGAGCGCGTCAACTACAGCCGCCAGATCAATGGCCGCCTGACGATCAACGCCCTCCGCGGCGACGACCGGTTCGCGATCGACGACATCGCGGTCACCACCACGATCAACGGCGCCGAAGGCGACGACTTCTTCCAGATCGGCCAGATGTTCAAGTCGCCGCGCGACCTGGCGGCCGGCGTCGGCCTGTTCTCGGGCAACCTCGACGATGCGCGGCTCGCCGGCGACGACGAGGCGTTCGTGACGATCCGGACGACACAGGGCTTTCTGTCCAACGGCACCACCAACCCGCTGACCGCCAACGGCGGCGACGGGGCGGACGACTTCGTGGTCTTCCACAACCGCGCCCCGGTGCGGCTGAGCGGCGGTCCCGACGACGACTCGTTCACGATCCGCGCGTTCGCCCTGTTCGGCCAGGAAGTGATCGACGAGCTGCAGCAGGAGACCACGGTCGACGGCGGCGCGGGCGCCGACCTCATCCGCTACGCCGTCAACGCCCCGGTCGGCATCGACGGCGGCGACGGATTCGACACCGTGATCGTCATCGGCACCGAGTTCCGCGATCGCTTCGTCGTTACGAGCGGCGGCGTGTTTGGCGCCGGCCTGTTCGTCGAGTTCGTCGGCGTCGAGCTGGTCAAGGTCAACGCCGCCGAGGGCCCGGACCAGGTCAACATCCTGAGCACCGACGGCGGCCTGCACACCGTCGTGTTCGGCGGTCTCGGCAGCGATACGTTCGAGGTCGGCGGCTCCGACGTGCCGCTCGTCGTGGTGAGCAACGACCTGCTCGGCCACAGCGGCATCGTGGCGCACACCGTCGGCAGCGACCAGGTCGACAGCCTGTTCGAAGGCGTGTTCGCCGAAGGCATCTCCGCGAACGTGGCCGACGACGACGAGCCGGCGATCCGGATCACGCAGACCGGCGGGTTCACCCGCGTCGCGGAGGAGGGCGGCGTCGACAGCTACTTCGTCGAGCTGACGCGGGCGCCGCTGTTCCCCGTCGAGATCACGGTGTCGGCGGCGCTGCCGGCCCGCGACGAGGAGGAGCAGGTCAAGTCGCAGGCGCTGCGCATCTGGCAGAATGCCGGCACGCCGCCCGACCCGACGCCCGACGACGAGGAGAACACTGGTTCCTCGCAGACCACGCTCGTCTTCACGCCCGCCGACTGGAACGTGCCGCAGGTCGTGCACGTGGCGGCCGAGCCGGACGCGTTCGAGGAGGGCATCCGCTTCGTGGGCATCAGCCACAGCGTGTTCAGCCCCGATCGCATCGAGAGCCGCGCCGCCTCGGCGAGTTCGAACTCGATCACGCTTGCGACGAGCGGCGCCGAGTTCGACGGAAGCTCGGCGACGGTCGTCGACGCCGGCGCGCGGACCATCGACGTCGGCGCCGGGCACCGGTTCGTCGACGGCCAGCGTCTCATCTACGGCGACGGCGAGCCGGACAACGGCAGCAGCGTCGGCGGTCTGACCGACGGCGCCGCTTACTTCGTGGTGACCGCGGACGCCGGCGCCGGCACGATCCAGCTCGCGCGGACGCGCGGCGGCGATCCGATCGCGGTGACGACGGCCGCGAGCGGCACGCGGCACCTGCTCAACCCGCATACGCTGACCCGCGAGATCGGCGGCGTCGAGCACGTCGTTGCGTTCACCGGCACGAGCCACGTCGGCACGACGGGCGTGGACGACGCGACGGATCGCCTGTTCCTGGGCATCAACCACGGTCTCGCCAACGGCGACCAGGTGGCCTACAACAACGGCGGGACCGGCCCCGAGATCACGGGCCTGGGCGACGGCGAGCTCTACTTCGTCGTCAACGCGAACGCGGACAGCGTGCAGCTCGCACGCACGGATGGCGGCGACGTCCTGCCGCTGCGCCCGGCCGGCACGCTGCCGACCGCGGATGGCGGGCTCGCGGGCGTGACGCTGGAGATCCTCTCCGGCAGCGGCGCCGGCCAGGAGCGCGTCGTCGCGTCGAACACCGCCGACACGATCACGATCCTGGGCGAATGGGATCCCGCGCTCGACGCGCCGGACGGCACGAGCCGCTTCCTGGTCCAGGGCTATCACCGCATGGCGGTGCCGATCATCGTGGCCGAGGTCGTCGACAACGACCGGCCCTACGTGATCGTCGAGCCGACCGGCCGCGACACGCTGGTGGCCGAGGGCGACCTCGATCCCGCGGCGACGCGCGGCATTGCCGATGCTTACACCGTCCGGTTGTCGCGCCCGCCGACCGATCCCGACGCCGTCGTGAGGATCCGACTGCGCGAGAAGCTCGGCGAAACCAATCCTGATGCGCAGCTCGAGCTTCTGATCGGGGGCACGCCGGGCGACACCATCCAGTTCGGCGGCGCTACCGGGTTCCACCCCGCGGCCGCGGTGACCGTCACCGTGCACGCCCTCGACGACACGGTCCTCGAAGGCCGGCACTTCGCGTTCGTCGAGCACACGATCGAGCCCGATGGGGCCGAGGAGTTCTTTACGCTTCCGCCGGCGACGAGCATCGACTTCGACGGCACGGACGATGCCGTCGTGCTCGACGCCGCGGACCGGCTGCTGATCGGCCCGCACGGTTTCGAGGACGGTGACGAGGTCGTCTACACCCACGGCGCCGACGGCGCGCCGATCGGCGCCCTCGTCGACGGGCAGACGTATTTCATCGCCAACGCGAGCACCGAGACGATCCAGCTCGCCGAGACGCCGGGCACGGCGCCGATCGATCTGTCCGCCGCGGAAGCCGGCACGACCCATCGGCTCAATCCGCACGCGCTGACGCGGCCGGGCACGAGCGTGAGCTTCGGGTTCTCGGCGTACACCGGCGTGCAGGACGACGTGAATCGCATTTTCCTGCCCGAACACAACCTCGTCGACGGCGAGCAGGTGCTGTACGACAACCTCGGCGCCGGCGGCGACGTCGACGGCCTGGCCACCGGGCAGGCGTACTTCGTCGTCAACGCCGCGGTCGACTTCATCCAGCTCTCCGAGACGCTCGGCGGCGAGCCCATCGACCTCGCGCCGGCGGCCGCACTGCCGATCGACGTGGCAGACGTCGAGATCGAGATCGCCGACAACGACGCGCCCGGCGTGCTCGTTCGCCAGAGCGACGGGTCCACCGACGTGGTCGAGGCGGGCGCCGTCGGCGACACCTACACCGTGCGCCTGACCCGGGCGCCGGCGCCCGGCGAGACGATCACGATCGCGGTCGACGCCGAGCCGACGCTGACCTCGGCGCTCTACCAGGGCGTGGCCACGGGCGACGGCGGAGCGGCAGACACGCTCGAGACCGCTGACTCCGACTTCTCGACGACGGACCTGGCAGGCTGGACGCTGCGGATCGTCTCCGGCCCGGGCATCGGCCAGGAGCGCACGGTGGTGTCGCACACCGCCACGACGTTCGTCCTCGACGAGGACTGGCAGGCGGGCGCCGCGCCCGGCGCCGGCAGCGAGTTCGAGATCCAGCCCGAGCTGGTGCAGGTGAACGTCGACGCGGCGGCGCTGCAGTTCGACGAGACCGACTGGTGGATCGAGCAGACGGTGACCGTCACCGCGGTCGACGACGCGTTCGTGGACGGCGGCGACATCCAGGTCTTCGCGGCGTCGAGCGAGCAGGTCAACCGGATTCGCGGCCCGCTGACGATCGAGGGAGGTATCGACGAGGACGCCGACCTCGGTCTGCCCGATCCGGTGCGGCTGCCCGGCGAGACCAACCTGAAGGCGCCGCTCGGCGAGGTCGAGGACGCGAGCGAATTCACGCTGACCGTGGTCGACGATGCGGCATTCCAGGCGCTGCTCGCGAGCGTCGGTGGCGACCTGACCGACTTCACCGTCGAGATCACCGACGGCATCGGCAAGGATCAGGTGCGGCGGATCGTTTCGAACATCGGCAACGTGCTTTCAATCGACCGCAAGTGGAGCCTGCCGTTCCCGTCGGGCGGCTCAGGCGGGCTGCCCGCGAGCCGTTACACCATCGAGAGGACGAACCCGAACCTGCTCGTCGACGAGAAGTCGGAGGTGGACACGCTGAACGTGCGCCACGGCGACAGCTTCTCGGACGACATCGGCGTGCTGACCGACACGCGACTGTTCGGCCTGGGCATGGGCACGGACCGGACGATCGCGGGTCGTGAGCTGCCCGGCGGCATCAGCGCGGTCAACCTCGAGGCCCTCGACATCGAACTGGGTCTCGGCGCCGACCGCTTCACCGTGCAGGGCACGCACCGCGGATCGACGCGCATCGATCTCGGCCGCGGCCTGAGCAGCGTGGGCACCGTCCAGACGGTCGACGTCCGGGTGGTCGAGGGGCCGACGACGATCTTCGGCGGCGCCGAAAACGACATCGTCCACGCCGGCACGCTCGCCCCGGAGATCGGCGGCCGGATCGACTTCATCGGCGCGCTGCTCAGCTTCGACGGCGGCGGCGGCGAGGACGTGCTCAACGTCGACGATCGGGGCGACACGCGGGACGAGTCGGCGACGCTCACCGAGACGACGCTGGTGGGCCTCGGCATGCCGACGCTGTCGCAGATCCAGACCGTCGAGCTGCTCGCCACGGGCGGCACCTTCCGTCTGCTCGCCGGCAGCCGCGGCGCGACCGGTCCGATGCCGTTCGACGTCAGCGCCGAGGGCATGCGATTCGCGCTCGAGCAGCTGTTCGGCGAGGGCAACGTCGCGGTCCGTCGCACCGAGGGGCTGTACCGCATTCGTTTCACCGGACTGCTCACCGGCCAGCAGATCGCGCCGCTGACCGCAGATGACAGCGACCTCACGCTGGACGGCGCGCCAGGCGCTCGCGTGTCGCCCGAGAGCGCCAGCCCGGTGCAGGTGCTGAACATCCGTGGCGACGGCGGCACCTTCACGCTGACGCGACCCGCCGAGGACGAGTTCGACACGGCGGTGACGACGCCGGCACTGGCCGCGGGCATCGATGGCGCGGACGTCGAGGCGGCCCTGAACGCCATCTACGACGATGTCGACGTCCTGGTCGCCCAGAGCGATTCGGATCCGGGCATCTACCGGGTTGACTTGCTCGATCCGGATCCGGCCCTGGCGTTCCCCGTGGCGAAGCCGCCGCTGGTCGTCGACGCCGAGTTCCTGACGACGTCGCGGCCGCCGACGGTCGAGGTGCGGACGCTGTCGTTCGACATCGTGCAAACGGTCACGGTCGACGCCGACGGCGGCGTGTTCCGGCTGGACGTGCCCACGGTGGGCGTGACGAGCGACATCCCGTTCGACGCGACCGCCGACGAGGTGCGGCGCCGGCTGGTGTCGCAGGATCCCGACCTCGTGCCGCCGACGCCGCTGCTTGGCGCGAACAACGTCTTCGTCGAGCGCATCGACGACGCGTTCCACGGCCGTCACGTGTACGTGATCGGTCTGCGGGGCGAGCAGCGCGGCCTGCGCGGCCGGATCATCGGACGTTTCGGTGTCGACACGAGCGATCTTGACGGCACTGCCGGCGTGGCCGTGCGCAATGACGGCGTGAACTATTACAACCTCGAGATCCTGAACATCGGCATGGGCACGGGCGACGACCGCGTGAGCGTGCAGGGCACGGCGGCGGACACGTTCCTGGACACCGGCGCCGGCGACGACCTGGTCTACGTCTCTTCGGGCGCGCAGCTCGACGTCCTCGACGCGATCACCGAGGCCGAGGCGGCCGCCGATCTCGGCGCGCTCGACGACATCATCCTGCACGCCGACACGTCCGAGACCGAGACCCAGGCGCCGGTCCGCCCGGGCGGCACGCTCGACTTCCTGCGGGCGCCGCTCGAGATCGAGGCGGGCGCGGGCCGCAACATGCTCGGCGTGAGCGACCGGCGGGATCCGGATGCCGACGCGTTCGCCGTCATCACCGACGGTGTCATCAAGGGCCTCGCGCCTTCGCTCATCGTCTACCGCGCGACCGGCGGCGACTTCTCGGGCCAGAGCAACCGCCTGACCTTCGAGGACGTCGGCCTGTTCGGGCGCGGCGTGAACGTCTACGCCGGCACGGGCGGCAACACGATCGCGATCAGCAGCATTCCGGGCGTGGCGGACCTGAACGCCCAGCTTCCGGTGACGGTGACCACCGTCTTCGCCGGTGCCGGCGAAGACCAGGTGACGGCGAACGTCACCGACGATGCCGATCGAATGCTGGTGCTTCGCGGCGAGCAGGGCGACGACACGCTCGACGCGTCGTTGTCCACGGTGACGACCGCCATCTTCGGCGACGTCGGCGACGACGTCATCGACGGCGGCGCGCGGCGCGACCTGCTGTTCGGCGACGGCGGCCGCGCCTATCTGCTGATTCCCGAGGACGAGCTGCTCGGCTTCAACGTCGTCCTGGGCGGCGCGAGCGATCCGCTGCAGCTCGTCGACGTGGTCGCGGACACCGACTTCGCGACGGTCGACCTGTTGCACACGGTCCTTTCGACGCTCGACGGCGTCGACACGGCGCGCGGCCATGACGGTCCCGACTTCGTGCTCGGGGGCGATCGCGCGGACGCGCTGCTTGCCGGCGGTACGGATACCGACCTGATCGTCGGCGACCACGCGCGACTGACGCTGGCGGACGGCACCTGGCTCGGCGCCGAGACGATCGACACCGGCATCGGCGGCGGCGACCGGATCGAGGCCGGCGACGGCAGCGACGCGGTGCTGGGTGGCCCGGGCGCGGACGACATCGACGGCGGCGCGGACGCTTCGGCGGATGTCGTGCTCGGCGACCACGGGCGTGCGTTCTTCAATGCGTTCCAGGTGCCCACGCTGCTGGCGACGCTGGACGCGTTCGACGGCGGTGACGACACCATCGTGACCGGGGCGGGCCCCGACCTCGTGCTGGCCGGCACGGGCGGTGACGTGATCGACGCCGGGACGGACGACGACGTCGTGGTCGCCGACAACGGCCTGGTGCGTCGTCTCGCGGATCGGGCGGACGTCATCACGTCCCTGAACCCCGAGACCGGCGGCGCCGACAGCGTGCTTGCCGGCGCGGGCGACGACATCGTCATCGGCGGCGTCGACGCGGACATCATCACCGCGACGTCCGGCGCGAACACGATCATCGGCGACAGCGGCACCGTCGAACTGGACGGTCCGCGGCCTGCGGTCGTGCGAACGATCTCGATCACGCTCGGCGGCGGCGACACGATCACGACGGGCGCGGGCGACGACGCGATCGTGGGCGGATTCGGCGGGGACGTCGTCGACGCGGGCGACGGCCGCAACGCGGTGGTCGGCGACAACGGGCGCATCGATCTTTCGCTGGCCGGACCGCTGGCGGTCGCGAGCGACACGGACGTTCTGGGACTGGACGACGTAGCGACGTGCTTCGGCGACGAGAGCTGCCTCGCGGACACCCTCACGACCGGGGCGGGCGACGACCTGGTGATCGCCGGCTTCGGACGCGACACCGTCAGCCTCGGTGCGGGGTCGAACACCGCGGTGGGCGACAGCGGCGTCATCGAACTGGACGCCGGCGAGGTGCGCGTGGTCCGGACGACCGACATCGACCTCGGCCGCGACGACGTCGTGACCGCGGGCGACGGCGACGACATGGTGGCTGGCGGCAACGGTGGCGATCTCATCGAGCCTGCCGGCGGCCGCAACGTCGTGCTCGCGGATCACGGTCGGATCGCGGTGATCGACAGCGGTCTCGAGCTGATCGACTCGGATCGACCGGCGCTCGGCGGCGACGACACCGTCGTCACGGGCGGCGACGGCGACTTCGTCGTGGCCGGCGGCGGCGACGACGAAGTGTCGGCGGGCGACGGCGACAACGTCGTGACGGGCGACCACGGCACGATCTCGTTCGAAGCGGGCAACCTCACGCTGGTCCGGACGACCGACCCGGACCGCGGCGGCAACGACATCGTCACGACCGGCGACGGCGACGACATCGTGCTTGGCGGCGCCAACCGGCCCGGGCCGGCCGGCGCGATCGACGGAGACGCGGACGCCGACGGCTTCGTGGGCAATGCGGACCTGTTCGTGCTGACCCGCAACCTGGACTCGACGACGACCGGTGGCGCGGCGGCCGGCGACTTCAACGGCGACGGGGTCGTCAACCTCGTCGACGCGGCGATCCTGGGTGCCAACTTCATGATCAGCGCCGACCCGGTCCCGCAGGTGGGCGCCGATCCCGGCGCGGGACGCGACGTGCTGACGGTCGGCGGCGGCCACGACATCGTGCTCGGCGACCAGGGCCTGCTGAACTTCGACCTCGGCGTGCTGGACGGCGGCGACTTCGACCCGACGACGCTCGACCTGGTGACGACGACCGATCCTGATCTCGGCGGTCGGGACGACATCTTCGGCGGTCCCGGCAACGACCTGCTGCTCGGCGGGACGAGCGACGACTCGATCGACGCGGGCATCGGCGCCGAGCTGGTGTTCGGCGACCACGGTCGCGTCCGGGGCCTGATCGACCTCGGCGCGCTGCCGCGGCCCGCTGCCGGTGGCACGTTCATCTTCATGGAGATCGACGCGGGCCGATCCACCGGCCTCGACCTCATCCTCGTCGACGACACCGACGACACGGTGATCGACGATCTGCTCGGCGCCCCGGCGCGAGGCCCGTCCTGGCTGGGCGCGTAGGCGTAGCCGAAGTCGACGGACTTCGGAGCTGTTCCTGGTGGCAATACGTTCTCGAAGTATTCGACCCGCGGGCTGACGCCCGCGGTACGCAACCGTACGTGCACGGGTCACTGACGATCTGCGAACCGCCGGCGTAAGCCGGCGGGTGGTCCGCGGTCACGTCTCGCGAAGTCCCACGGCATCCGTTACAACCGGGCGACGAGGTTTACGCGATGACCGACGCCACCATCCACTCCGCCTGCGCCCGCGGCGACATCGACAGGGTCCGCGGTCTCATCGCCGCCGATCCTGCCGTCGTCGACGCGGACGACGAGCACCAGTGGCGACCGATCTTCCACGCGGCGCTGTGGCGGCACGTGGACGTGGTTCGACTGCTGATCGAATCCGGCGCGGACATCTCGGCCCACGACGGGTACGTGCTTCACTACGGGGCGGAGGTACCGGACAACAAGGCCATCGTGACGATGCTCGTGCAGCACGGCGCGCTCGAGGCTCACGTGCGGCCGACCAGCGACCTGTCGCGGCAGTTTCTCGTAGCGCTGTATTTCGGCCAGACGCAGCGCGTCAAGGCGATGCTGAGCCGACACCCGCACCTGGCCACGGAAACGGACGGTATCGGC
>NYZC01000310.1 GCA_002686995.1 Phycisphaeraceae bacterium
CCAACCCCCCCCCCCCCAAACTACCCGCTTCGCCCCCCCCCCGCTTTCCGCCCCTTCCCCATCCCGATACCCTGTCTCCCATGCCGATGACCGACTACGGAAAGACCCGGATCGTCGTATGCGATGACGAGTTCGACCTCGGACGGCGCTCCGCCGCCGCCGTCGCCGAAGCGATGCGCACCACCCTCGCCGCGAAGGACGAGATCGTCATGATCTTCGCGGCCGGGGAGAGCCAGATCACCTTTCTCGACGCCATCGCCGTCGAGCCCGACATCGACTGGGCGCGCGTCGTCTGCTTCAACATGGACGACTTCTGGGATCCCCGGATGGAGCAGCAGTATTCCTGCGGCTGGCAGACCCGGCGCCAGCTCTACGAGAAGGTCCGTCCGAAGCGCGTCGAGCTCGTCCTGTTCAACGCGCCCGACGCGCAGGCCGAGGCCGATCGCTTCGAGGCCGTGCTGCGCGAGGCCGGTCCCGTGGACATTCTCTGCCAGGGGATCGGGACCTCCGGCCACCTCGCGATGTGCGAGCCGGACCAGATCGACTTCGGATCGAATCGCTGGGTCGAGGTCGTCGACCTCGTCGAGCAGTCGAAGCGCCAGCTCATCGACGATCCGAACTTCAAGGCACTGGGGTACATCCCGGACCAAGGCGTCACGATGACTCTTCCGGCGATGCTGTCGGCGCGGCACGTCTTCACGATGGTGCCGCTGGGACTGAAAAAGGACATTCTGACGCGCGTCCTGTCGACGGAGATCCCGCACACGAGCCTGCCGGCGACGATCATCCGCTGGCACGAGGGAACGTTGTTCTGCGACCGAAACTCGTGCCCCGATTTCGTGACGTAGCTGTCGCAAGTCATGGCGCGCTTCGGAGCGCACGCCGCTGATCTTCACTGATCTGTGGTTACAATCGCCCCATGTCCCAGCCACGACGGATCCACCTTACGGACCTGCGCAGCCCGCATGTGCCGACCCGCGTCAGCGTGCCGTTCGAAGAGGGAGAGGTCCGCGATCCTTCGGACCTGGTGATGCGGGACGGCCGCGGTCGAACGGTACTGACGCAGGGGCGCTCGGTGCTGAACTGGCCCGACGGCACGTGCAGATGGGGCCTGTTCCTGTTCGATCCGGGCGGCGACGACGGCCCGTTCTCTCTCGAACCGGGGGCGCACGATGAATCCGGACGAGCGCTCGCGATCCGCGACGGCGACCGGTATCGCATCGATACCGGGCCGCTCGTGATGGACGTGCCCGTCTGCGCCGAGCGACCGAACGCGATCAGCTATCCGCCCTGGCTCGATTGTCTCGCGGTCCGGGATCGTGGCGGGTCGGAGCACCCGATCCTCCGCGGCACGCCGCACACCGGCCTGCGCGTCGAGGATCACGCCGGACGCACGTACCTCAGCGAACGCACACTGGACGCCACGCTGCTGCGCCACGAACCCTTGCGGTGCCGGGATCGCGTGGTGGAAATCGTCGAAGCCGGCCCGATCCGCGCCTGGATCCAGATCCGCGGCATCAGCGCGGCCGACATTTTCAATCCGGGGCTCGATTACTGCATCCAGATCGAGGCATACCGCGCTTCGACCCTCGTGACGATCACAGTGACCTGGCGACACGCGGACGACGCCGTCTGCCACCACCTGCGCGATATCCGCTTCGCGCTGCCTTTCGCCAGGCGAGCCACGCAGATCACGACCGGCATGGAGCACGGCGCGACGACGGACCGCATGATGCCGGGCAGTGCGTGGCGCGTGCTTCAGGAAGACGAGCAGTCGTACTACGCCGACCGGTTCGACCCGTCAGGAGAGCGCGTCGGACTCGCGTGGGGATCGGGTCACGGGCGGCAGGCACCGGGCATCATGCAGGCACATTTTCCGACCGCGCGGCTCAGTGTGGCCATGCGCGACTTCGTGCGCGAGTATCCCAACGAGATCCGCATCAACGAGAACGAGGCGACCTTCGGGCTGTGGCCCGCCGATGCCGCGGCCCGGATCGGCTCGAAGCGACTCGTGCCCATCCATCCCGACGCGATCAGCAACCCCGCGATGCGCCACCAGCGATGCGAATACGACAACATCGCGTGTCATCCCTACTGGGCTTTCTTCGATCGGGATTCCGGCTGCCTGGAAACCGTGCGCGGCATGCAGAAATCGCAGGTCATCTGGTGCGACGCGGATCCCGACCTTGACGCCGTCGCCTGGCGCCGCCGGGTCGCCGACGGCGCCCTCGAGATCAACCAGGCCCGCGTCGCCTGCGCCGACCTTCGGCGCTCGACGACGTACCCGGATGTCTACGAATTCGATGGCGACAGGGCCACCGACGGCGCCCGCGTGCTCGACGCGGCCGCGACGTGGCTCAAGAATCATGAGCGGGCCTACCAGGTCACGGGCAAGTTCGATGCGGGCGATCTCTATTACATGTGGATCAGCCAGTCGCTTTCGAAAGACACCGACCGGAAGCACTCGGCGCGGCGCGAGCATTCGCGGATGGGGTACTGGAACAACAACGAAGAGGATCCCTGCCACGGCCTGACCAAGTACTTCCTCGCGACCGGCGATGTCGCCGCGTACCGCACGGCGAGCGCGATGGCCCGCCATATGTGGGACATCGACATCCGGCACTACCCGCAACTTGGCATGTACACCCACGCGTACGGGCACTGCTTTCGTGCCAGCGACGCCATCTCGACGGACCATTTCTGGCTGGAAGGGCTGCGCGATCATTACCTGCTCACGGGCGATCCCGAGCTCCGCCGCGGCATCCTCGACCTCACGCGCTTTCTCAGCGACGCGACCGCCGACGTCGATCCTGCCCAGGTCGATCTGCGCTCGCAGGCGCTGCTGCTCTGGCAGCTTGCCAACTACAGCGCGTTCGGCGACACCGACACGATGATCGCGCGTGCCGGCGCTTTCGCCGAAGGGATGCTCGCCGAAAGGCATCCCTCCGGATTCTTCCCACGCTACGGATCGAAGATCGTCGAAAGGTTCCAACGAGAAGCCACGCCCAACTACCAGGGGCCCGAGTGGGGATCACACCACGCATGGTTCGCGACGCTCGCGCTGCAGGGCCTGATGAGCCTGATCCAGGTGGACGCGGACCAGCGCGTCCGCGACGCGTTCTACGAGGACCTCGCGTTCATCGTCGACCACTGCCTGTTCGGCGAGCACGACCTCGTCGACGAGCGCGTGCGCACCGAAGGCGGAGAGCTCGTCGGCGAGGAGCCGGAGCCCTTCACCGGCTGGGCGACGTTCGAGATGCAGCGCATTCTCGTCTTTGCCTACCAGGACAGCGGAGACCGCAAGTACCTGGAGATCGGGCAACGGATGATGCGTCACTTCGCCGCGGGTGAGTTCTGCGGCCCCGAGTGGGGCGCCCGGCTCGAGGGCCTGCCCGTTCCGGGCTCCCCGTTGAATCCTGAAGGCCCGAAGCAGGCGGAGTCGCCCGAGGTGAACTCGATAGTCGTCCGTCCGCTGGTTCCGTCGGCGACGCTCCGGTGCCTGCCGGGGATGATGGGGCTGCTGCAGGAAGAGGGGCTGCTCTCGTAGCCGAAGCGGCACGCTTCGGCGTTCGCGGCGGCGAAGTCGTGTTCTGGTGATTCCATTACGCTGCATCGCAGCGGTGCGAACACCGCCTCGCGTCCCCGCCGCGTCTACCTGATGGCCTGACGCGGGCGAGCCGCAACGTTCAGGAACCACGGATGAACACGGATGGACACGGATGAATGCTGGCGAGCCGCGCGGGCTGCGGTCGAGCGAAGCGAGCCCCGATGCCCTATCCGTGTTCATCCGTGGCTCTTCGACTTCTCGTCACCGCGACAAGAAGTGACGGCGGAGGAATCTACTCATCGGAGCCGATGCCGCTCAAGGAAGGCACGACGCACCAGGCCGTTCCCTTCGTCATCGACGGCAGGCGCGTGCGCACGGATGCACACGGAATAGTCCCGCCTGGCACCGGGTTGTACAGGGAACGAAAAGAGGAGGTTCCCGTGCCACCGACACGCCAGCTGCTGTCGTCGCTATCGATCAGTCTGATTCTGCTCGGGCCGGCCTGGTGCCGGGCCGACGTGATCTTCGACACCTTCGGACCGAACGACGGGTTCGATCCGCTCATCGGCATCGCCCTTACCGGCCCGGGCGAACGCAGCGGCGCCCTCGCCTTCGACTTCCGAGTGACTGAACCCGTCGCACTGACCTCCGCACGACTCGCGCTCGACCACGATTCCGGTGAAGCACCTGCAACGATGACGGTCGGTGTATACGCCGGCTTTCTCGACACTGTCCCCTCTGTCGTCACGTCGAAGACGGTCCAGCTCGACGATGCGTCGCCAATGCTGATCGACGTGCCGCTTGATGACGCCGTCATCGTTCCCGGCACGGAATATGGCTTCGCCGTCCGCGTGCAGACCGCATCGACGGTGCGCTGGACTGGCAATTTCGGCGGCACGATCCTGTGGACCGGCACCGGGCAGGGAACGTTCGCCCCCATCGACAGCGGTCAGGTCCCTGCTCTGCGGATCGAGGCGGATCCGGTGCCGGAACCTGGCGCGGGAACGATGCTGGTGATCGCGGCATGCCTGGTGATGCGGAGCAGGAAACGCGCAGCGGCGAGCGGAAACGGACGGGGCGCAGGATGATCGGCTAGAGTCGTTCCCGAAAGGAGCGACGATTGCCTTATTTCAGCGACCTGATCGAAGCCGCACGGCAGCTCGGCAACTGGGCGGACCTGCGGCACGAACAGGGCGCGCCGATTTCGTCGGAACTCCAGGTGCTGACGCGGCGCATGAAGGCGCTGAGCGCGCAATACGAGCGCCTCGTTCCGCCGGCCGACCATGGCGACCGCGAGCCGAACGACCTTGACAGCATTCGCGCCGCGCGAACGGATGGTCCTCGACGCCTCTTTCAGCAGGTCGACGCGACTCGATACCCGCCACGACTCGCCGGCGCGTGGCTGGCCCGGGCCGCCGGCTGCACGCTCGGCTCGCCCGTCGAAGGCTGGCAGATCGAGCAGATGGAAGCGCTCGCGGCGTACTACGGCGACGACTTTCCCCCCACCGACTACTGGATCGGCCCCGGACGTCCTGCACATCATCTGCGCTATGGCACCAGCCGCGTGGCCGAGTACACGCGCGGCGGTATCACCCACGTGCCGGTCGACGACGACCTGACCTACACGCTGCTGGGCCTGATCGTGCTCGAGCGATACGGCCCGTCGTTCACCACGGCGCAGATGGCCGAGGCATGGCTCGACCTGCTGCCCATGGCCTGCACGGCGGAGCACGTCACGCTGGAGCAGCTTCGCGCAGGACTCCCGTGGGAGCAGGCCGGCGAGCGCAACAACCCCTACGTGGAATGGATCGGCGCCGATATTCGCTCGGATCCGTGGGGCTACGCGGCGCCGGGCTGGCCTGAAATGGCCGCCGATCTTGCCTGGCGCGACGCCCGCCTTTCCCATCGCCGCAACGGCATCTACGGCGCCATGTTCTTCTCGGCGACGATCGCCGCCGCCTTCGCCGTCGACGATCCCCTCGAGGCCTGCCGCATCGGCCTGACGGAGATCCCCGCGAGTTGCCGCCTGCACGATGATCTCGTGTGGGCACTCGATCAGAGCACCCGGCTCGACGATTTCCGCCACGCAAGAAGACTCGTCGACGAGCGATTCGACGGCATGTCATCCGTGCATACGAACAACAATGCGTGCCTGACCGTATTCGGCCTGGCGCTTGGAGGCGACGACGTCACCAAGGTCATCGGTCACACTGTCGCCATGGGGCTCGACAACGACTGCACCGCCGCCACTGCCGGAAGCATCGCGGGCGCCGTGGTCGGCATCGATCGCGTGCCCGAACACTGGCATCGGCCTTTTGCCGACAAGGCGCGCACCTACATCAGCGGTCACGAGTGGTTCGGGAATTCGGATATCCTTAAGCGATTCGAGGCATGCGCCCGGGCCGTCCATGCAGGGACGTAAACAATCCTGTTCGGCACTCGGGTTGCAGCGCAGACATCGGGGCCGGCCCCGGGATCAGCCCCAGTGATTGCTGTTTGCGTTGTTCCGTATCTCCGGACGCTTGCCGATCCGGGCCGTACTCGGCCCGGAGTCGGCAAGCGCCTGAACGCACATCGGGCCGCGAACGGCCCGGCTCGGCAGCACGTATCCGATTGAAAAGGCTCCGCGAACGCCGTGCCGAACAGGATTGGGACGCAAACCCTTTCGAACGGAATCGACCATGAAGTACGGCGTCAGCACGCTTGCCGTCAATCACCTCCCGCTCGAACCGGCGCTGCGCAAGATCAGCGAAGCGGGTTTCGACCAGATCGAAATCGTTGCCGAGCCGCCCCACTTCTGGCCCGGCGACTACGACCCGGCGCAGGTTCGGGCGTGGATCGAAGCGCTGGGGCTGAGCGCGCCGGTCGGCCATGGCATCTTCAGCCACACCAGCCCGAACGCGGCGGCGCTCGACGAATCGGTTCGGCGCGCCGACGTCGAGCGAATCGCCACCTGCTTCGAGCCGCTCGTCGCGATCGGCGCGGAATACGTGGTGCTGCACCCGACGGGCTATGCAAAGGACTACACCACGGAGCATCGTAAGGCGCACGTCGATCAGGCGCGCCGCTCGATCGAGGAGCTTGCGGTCATCGGCGGCGACGCGGGCATCCGCATGGCGTGGGAGAACCTGCCTCACCACGGGGCCGATCGCCCACTGCACGATCTCGCCGAGCTACGCGCCCTGATCGACGATCTGCCCGACCATGTCGGCCTGTGCCTCGACACGACCCACGCCAGGATCTGCGGCCACGATCCGCTCGAGCAGCTCAACATCGCCGCCGACCGGCTGTTCTGCCTGCACCTGCACGACTGCGACGGCGAGCATGACTGTCACTGGGTGCCGGGCCGCGGACTCATCGACTGGGGGCCGTTCATCGACCGGCTTGACGAACTGCAGTTCGCGGGCACGCGGAGCATCGAGGTGGCGGCCGACGAGTCGACCTTCGGCCAGGTGCTCTGGGCATCGCGGCAGGTCGCGGGATCGTGGGAAGATCGCGCGTCGTGACCGAAGGCGCACGCTGGTGCTAGGCTCTGTCTCAAAACTCTGCCTGGCGTCGACCGGCTGCATCGCCCGTTGGCGGCGTCGGCCTCCATCGACGATGCACAGCGACATCGC
>NYZC01000311.1 GCA_002686995.1 Phycisphaeraceae bacterium
GAGCTCCCAGGCGAATGCCATGAAAAACGCGAATCGCCACGCGAGGGGGGGTACTGGGGGCTCGCTTCGCTCGACCCCAGCCACCCGAGCGAGGACGAGACATTCATGATCTCCGGGTGCCGCGCAGCGGCATGTGCGACTGAACCCTGAACCAGAGCCTCACGATCCTTCTTTGCGAATTTCTTACACTTCTTGTGCCATGGAGCGACTACGGGCACTGGCCGGACACGAACGGGCGTTGAACGAAGTGACGCAGGAGCTTCATTTCGGCTCCGTCCGGATGGGTGCGGCGTCGATCGGCGCGATGCTGGTCACGTGCGCCGACGAGTCCGAGCTTGAATGTGAAGAGGCGTTTCAGCGGGGGTTCGTGCAATACGTGCTGCCACCGCTGAAGTTCGCCCACCGGGCCCCCTTCCGCATCGCCAATCTCGGCGGTCGTTACGAATGGGGCGCCGTGCGCATCGCGGAGGATCACTACACGAAACCGAGACGCGAGGGTGAGTTCGAGATACTCGTCGTGAAGGTCAATTCACACGTGGCGATCGACGAATCGGACCGCGCGCAGGCTCGTTTCGGAACGTGGGCACGGTACGGCGAGATGTCGACCTCCTGCGGCGCGCTGACGGCGATGCTCGACGACGCGTCCAACCCGTTCATTCACGATCTTCGCGAGGCGTTCGTGTCGGAGGGGGTCGACCGGACGGCGCCGCTGCGCGATGCGAACCAGGTCGACCCGGCGTATCGAATGCTGTTCGCCGCCATGGTTTCCGCTCGTCTCCAGGCGCGCAAGGCCGTGCTCGATATCCAGGATCACCATTCAGGCACGCCGACGCTGTATGTCGTGCTGCCGTGCGTCACCATCAACCGCGTCGAGCGCGATACCGAGATCCTCTGCGGGATCTACACGATCGACGGCCGGCAGGGCGGGCGCGAAGCCGTTTATTTCGGGCTGGGCGACGATCCCGCGAAGTACGAGGTGCGATACGCCAACCGTCGGATGACCGTATCCGACGACCAGGTCGGCGCGGAGCGAAAGGGGCGGGACCATCGCTCGCTTGTCCTCAGCACGTGGCGCGAGGCGGGGCGGGCGCGCGTCACGAAGATCGACGACGAGCGACTCGAACGGGTCCGCCGCGACGTGACGCATGGCAAGCACCGGGACCATCAACACGCCCGGACCCTCCTTCGTGCCGCGCTGCCGATCTTCGCCGAGGTGGCGCCGGTCCCGGCGGCGATCCTGCTGTTCGCGCAGGGCGCCGTGGGCATTCACCATGTCTTTCGGGTTCACCGACTCGCCCGCGAGATGACCGAATCCGGCGAAGCCCGCGAAGTGCTGGACGAGTTCCATCAGAAGGTCGACGCCCTCGAGCCGGAACGGGCCGAAGCGCTGCTGGAACTATTGATGAAGGAGTATGCGCACTGAATGAAGCTATTAGTCATTGACCAGTAACGATTGGCTTAATGGATTAATGACTAATAGCTTATTTTCTGGTTCCTCACCCGGCTCCAATCCAGGTCGAACTTCGCCAAATACTTCCGCAGTCGATCGGCATCGTTCACGGCCCGGCGCCGTGAACGCGATACGGCGAACAGCTTCCGGCCGGCGTCCGACAGGCTCGACGACGTGCGGCAGACGCGAACGACCTCCTCGAGCTGGGCGCGATCGAACAGGTCGAGCCCGGCAACCTGCTGCTCGTCGAGGACGTCGCGCAGAGCGTCGGCGCCCGGCGTATCGCGCTCGGTGCCCGTCCAGGCCCGGCGCAGGCGTCCGAGCTCGTCGTCGACGACCTCGGCGTTGATCCGGCCGGCCGGCGCCATCGTCGCCATGCGGCGCATGCTGGCGTTCAGATCACGGAAGTTGCCGCGCCAGGAGGCTTCAGGCGACAGCGCGAACTGCAGGAATCGATCGCGTGCTTCGCGGTTGAAGCGCACCTGGCGCCCGGTACGGCGCGTCAGCTGCTCCAGCTCGTACTGCACGTTGGGCGCGATGTCGTCCGGTCGTTCGTTCAGGCCCGGCAGGCGGAACGTCCAGAGATCGATGCGGGCGAGCAGGTCCTCGCGGAATCGTCCGGTGCGCACATCCGCCTGCAGATCGCGGTTCGTGCCGCAGATCAGCAGGAAGTCGCTGGCCGTCTCGGTGTCGGCGCCGACCGGGAGAAAACGCTTCTGCTCGATGGCCCGCAGCAGCATCGACTGCTCGTCGGGCCCCAGCTCGCCGATCTCGTCGAGGAACAGCATGCCGCCGTTCGCCTCCGCCAGCAGACCGCGGCGGGCCTGGACGGCACCGGTGAATGCGCCGCGCGTGTGGCCGAACAGCGTCGACATCGCGGTGTCACCCCGGATCGTCGCGCAGTTCACGTCGATCAGCGGCCCTTCCACCTGGCGACGCTGCCGCTTCAGCTCATAGATGCGCCGGGCGAGCTGGCTCTTGCCGGCGCCGGTGGGACCGGTCAGCAGGATCGTGTCGCTCGAATGGATGGCGACGTACTCGATCTGCTCGATCATCCGGTTGAACGCTGCGTCGCGCGTGTCGATGCCGCTCTTGAGGAAGTCGAGGCTGCGCGTCTGCTCGAGCTGGTAGCGTTGCGCGATCTGGTCGTAGCGTGACAGGTCGAGATCGATCGTCCTGAAATCGCCCGGACCGCCGGGCTCGCGCTTGCGCGGCGGCGACGTCTGGAGCAGGCGCGCCGGCAGGTGACGCGATTCGGTCAGGAGGAACAGGCAGATCTGCGCGACGTGCGTGCCAGTGGTCATGTGCACGAGGTATTCATCGCGATCGGTGTCGAAGGGGTACCCGGATGCGAAGTCGTAGAGCGCGGCGAAGACGTCCTCGAAATCCCAGGGATCCCCAAAGGCGATGACGTGCTGCCTCACGTCGGTTTCAGGCGAGACCGACCGGATGTCCTCGGCCACCTGGTCGGCCAGGCGGGTGAATTGCGGCTCGTGCAGCAGGTTGAACTCGTCGATCAGGTGGTCCTCGTGACGGCACAGCGACACCGAGGGCCGCCACTGGCTCCACCGGTCGGGATGGTGGCCGCGGTCGAGCGTCGGGCCGAGCAGGCCGATGACTACCTGGCGTGGCATATATAATATTATAAATTACGATTAATCAGTATACAAATGCTCGGTATGATTCAGATCGAGCACGGCGGATGGTTCGCCGGTCTATTGTCTTAAATATCTGAATTAAATGGTTTAATAACTTTTTTGGGGGTCCGGTCGATCGGCTGGCACGCTGATTGTTTTATGACGGTGTGTAAGACATGCACGACAGCGAAATTGGCCTTGAGGAGCAGCACCCGTCATGGCGAACAAGACCCTCTTCAGAAACCTCCTTGGCAAGCGGCTTGCCGCTGCGGACACGATCAACGAGGCCGGCGGCGCGGCGTACCGATTCGACCCGAAGCACGCCCTGGCGCAGTTCGCGGCGACCGGTTGCCTGAACGGCACGTTCTACGCGACGGCCGAGGCACAACTGGACAAGGTGCTCGCACTGGTCAATCGCGTCGATCCCGAGTTCATCGCTCGCGCGGCGCTCTACGCCCGGCGCGTCGGATACATGAAGGACCTGCCGGCGCTGCTGACGGCGTCGCTCTCGCTTCGCGGTCCTGGCCTGATGGCCGAGGTGTTCGACCGCGTGATCGACTCGCCGAAGATGCTTCGCAACTACGTGCAGATCATGCGCAGCGGCGTCGTCGGGCGCAGGTCGCTCGGCACGCTGCCGAAGCGTCTGGTCCGGCAGTGGATCGAGAAGCGGACCGACGCCCAGCTGTTCGCGGGCTCGATCGGCAACGATCCGTCGCTGGCCGACATCATCCGGATGGTCCACCCGAAGCCGGCGACCGCGCAGCGCGAGGCGCTGTTCGGCTACCTCGTCGGTCGCGATCACGATGCCGCGGCGCTGCCGGAGATCGTCAAGCAGTTCGAGAAGTTCAAGCAGGCGGGAAACCGCCGATCGATCGACGTGCCGGACGTGCCGTTCCAGATGCTGACCGGGCTCGACCTCTCGCCTCGCGAGTGGAAGATGATTGCCCGCAATGCGCCCTGGCAGACGACGCGGATGAACCTGAACACCTTCCTGCGGCACGGCGTGTTCCAGGATCGTGGGATGGTTCGGGCGCTCGCCGCACGGCTGCACGACGCCCGGAAGATCGCGAAGGCTCGCGTGTTCCCGTACCAGCTCATGGCGGCGTACATGAACACGTCGTGCGACCTACCGGACCTGCTGCGCGATGCGCTGCAGGCCGCGATGGAGATCGCGATCGAGAACGTCCCGGCCGTGGACGGCAAGGTATACGTCTTCCCTGACGTTTCCGCGTCGATGCTGTCGCCGGTGACGGGTCACCGTCGCGGCGCGACAACGGCCGTCCGCTGTGTCGACGTCGCGGCGCTGGTCGCGGCGGCAATGCTCCGGAAGAACCCGGATGCGGAGGTCATCCCGTTCGAGTCGGACGTCGTGCTCTCGAGGAAGCGGCGGTTGAACCCGCGTGATTCGGTGATGACGAACGCCTCGAAGCTCGCGTCGCTGGCCGGCGGCGGCACGGCGTGCTCGGCGCCGCTGCGGTACCTCAACCGCCTCGGCGCGCAGGGTGACCTGGTCATCTACGTCTCCGACAACGAGTCGTGGATGGACGCGCCGTGGCAGAGCCACTGGGGCCGGTGCGCGACGCGGACGGCGGCCGAGTGGGCGCGCTTCAAGCGGCGCAATCCCCGGGCGAAGATGATCTGCATCGACATCCAGCCGTACGACACGACGCAGGTCAAGGAGCGCGACGACGTGATCAACGTCGCCGGCTTCTCCGACCAGGTGTTCCGGCTCATCGACGCCGTCGCCCGCGGCGGGGCGAAGGCCGGCCACTGGGTGCGGCAGATCGAGGCGCAGACGATCTAGCCCCTGACGACCGATGCGCGTGTGCCGCCTGGCGGCGACGCACGCGATTGGCCGGACGAAACCGAATGCCGTCGCGACTACATCTTCTCTTGGATAGCAGATGTCCCGGCTCGACTTGTCGATTTCGACGGCCAACGCAAATGTCCGTGCCCGTTCCCGATCCCGTTCCCGTTCCCGTTCCCGCAGTCAGCCCGCGGGCTCGAACGGGGACGGGGACGGGAACGGGAGCGGGGACGGGAACGTGAAAGGCCGCGGCGAATGCCAGGTGGAACTACATGCTTTCAATGCCGAGGTTGCGGGTTCGAGTCCCGTCCGCTCCATTGATCGGAATGCAGATCCGAGTACGGAGCGGTAGCTCAAAAGGTAGAGCGTCGTAAAACGAGTTTCGCCAACTCTTGTCACCGCGGTCTTTTTCATTGAGTGCCGGCAGACCGAAGACCTGAAAACGCAGAATCCATGCACAGAGGGTTCACCCATGACCGACAACTCCCGCAAGCTGATTCCCACGAGCGATGCGATCGCGAAGCTGCCGCTGCCGAAGGGCGCGGGCGACCCGATCACCGTGATCGGCAACGACGCGATCCGTAAGACCTTCGATGACGTCTGCCTGAAGCAGGCGGTCAACGCGCGGCTTGGGCCCGGCGTCCATCACCTGGTCATCAACCCGGATGCCCACGTCGGCTACGGCGCGCCTGTCGGCTGCGTGATGGCGTCGCCGACGCACATCTACCCGGGCCCGGTCGGCGTCGACATCAAGTGCTCGATGAGCCTGCTGCAGCTCGACATTCCCGCCGACCGGATCGACGACAAGCGGACGCGCCGCGCCCTGATCGAAGCGATCTGCGAGCGCGTGCCGACCGGCGCGGGCCGCGGTCAGCGTCAGGCGCCGAAGTCGCGCCGGGTGCACGAGCAGATGGGCCGCATCGTCGCGGCGGAGGGCGCGACGAAGACGAACCTCGAGATGCTGGGCGTCCCGCGGCAGTGGCGCCACCGCTGCGAGGATGCGGCGCACGTCGGTCACGACGACACGACCGATGCGCTGTACGAGCGTCTCGACCGGCTGACGGCGTCCGGCCGATTCCCGTCGTTCGCCAACAAGATCACCCAACTCGGCTCGTACGGTGGCGGCAACCACTTCGGCGAGTGCGAGATCGTGCACGTGGATGAGCACCGTGGCGAGGTTGCCGAGGGGTTCGGCCTGCGAGACGGCTGCGTGGCGTTCCTGTCGCACTGCGGTTCGCGTGGCTTCGGACACGACCTCGCCATGGGCCAGTTCCGCGCGATGCAGGACAAGTTCCGCACCTGGTCGATCCCGTTCCCCGGCGACGACCGTGAGCTGTGCTACGCGCCGCTCGGCACGACGGAGGCCGACGACTACCTCGACGACATGGCGCTCGGCGCGAACTTCGCGACGATCAATCACATGCTGATCAACGCGCTCGTGCTGGAGGCGTTCCAGGAGGTGCTGCCGGGCGCGAGCGGTAAGCTCGTCTACTTCATCAGCCACAACATCGCGCGGCGCGAAATCGTGGAGAATCGGCCGATGTGGGTCATGCGCAAGGGCGCGACCCGCGCGTTTCCCGGCGGCCACCACGCGCTGGCCGACACGCCGTTCGAGAAGACCGGTCACCCGATTCTTCTGCCCGGCGACCCGCAGCGCGGCTCCGCGGTGATGGTCGCGCAGGAAGGCGCTTCCGGTTCGCTCTACTCGGTGAACCATGGCGCGGGCCGGTGCCTCGGTCGCAAGGCCGCGATACGATCGCTCGACCAGAAGGCCGTCGACCAGTCGTTCGACGCCCGCGACATCATGACCAACTGCCGCAACTACCCGCGCGACGAGGCGCCGGCGGCGTACAAGGACTTCGAGCAGGTGCTCGACTCGGTCAAGGCCGCCGGCCTTGCGGCCGAGGTGGCGCGGCTCCGGGCGCGCTTCGTGATCAAGGATGCAGGCAAGGCCGATGACTGACGAAGCGGCGAAACCGCGCGTCGGAACGTCGGCGAGTCGAAGAGTCGGAGCGTCGGAAGGTTGGTGATACGTCATGAGTGCGGTGCTGACGATCGATGGTGCGCAGGGTGAAGGCGGGGGACAGATCCTTCGCTCCTCGCTTGCGCTGAGCATGGTCACGGGCCGGCCCGTTCGGATCGAGCGCATTCGGGCGGGCCGGAAGAAGTCCGGGCTGATGCGCCAGCACCTGACCGCGGTCCGCGCGGCGCAGAGGGTGTCGTCCGCGCACGTGACGGGCGACGCGATCGGGTCGGCGGAGGTGACGTTCGAGCCGGGCCCCGTCGAGGGCGGCGATTTCCAGTTCAGCATCGGCACGGCCGGCAGCACCACGCTCGTCCTGCAGGCGATTCTCCCTGCGCTCGTGCTGGCGGAGCGGCCGAGCACGGTCGTGCTCGAAGGCGGCACGCACAACCCGTTCGCACCGCCGTTCGACTTCCTGGCCCGGACGTTTCTTCCGGTCCTGTCACGGATGGGGCCCTCCGTGGTCGCGACCCTCGAGCGCCCGGGCTTCTTTCCGGCCGGCGGCGGGCGCATCCGAGTCGAGGTCGAGCCCGTGTCCCGGCTGCGGCCCGTGTCGCTCGAGCAGCGCGGCGACATCGTCCGTCGTGCGGCGACCGCGACGGTCGCGAACCTGTCGCCATCGATCGCCGATCGCGAGCTGAAGATGGTCGCGCGCAAGCTGAACTGGCCTCCGAAGCACCTGGAGGTCCGTGAGCTGCGCGATACTCCCGGTCCGGGCAACATCCTCACGATCGACGTCGAGTCGACCAGCGTGTGCGAGGTGTTCACCGGATTCGGCGAGCTTCGCCGACCGGCGGAAGACGTCGCGAACCAGGCGATCCGGCAGTGCCGCGACTATCTGAAGTCCGAGGCCCCGGTGGGGGAGTACCTCGCTGACCAGCTGCTGCTGCCGATGGCCATCGCCGGATCGGGTTCGTTCCGCACGACCCGTCTCACCCGGCACGCGACGACGCACATCGACCTGATCCGCATGTTCCTGGACTGCCGAGTCGAGACCGATGAGACGAAACGCGGGGACGTGTTCGTGGGGGTTTGCTGAGTTGCCGCGCGGCGGCGATCAGGAACCACGGATCCGCCGTAGGCGGACGGATGAACACGGATGAATACTGGTGAACCCGGTTGGGCGGAAGAGCAGGCTTCTCGACGCGCCCGTCGCATCCGCGCCCACGCCGTCCGCCTACGGCGGATCCGCAGGTTCGGTAACTTCACGTCACCGGGAAGCGAGGTTACGGTGGAAGAATCCGGATCGCGATGGGCATGAAACGAGGTCTCACGCTCGGCAAGTACGCGCCGCTTCACCGTGGTCATCAACTCGTCATCGAGACCGGCCTGGCCGAAACGGACGAGATGGTGGTCATCGTCTGACCACCGTCATGAGCCTCGTGGCGATGTGGCTGATGGCGCGGAAGCACGTCGAGAGCTGGATCTATTGGATCATCGTCGACGTGATCGGGGTCGGCATCTACTTCGCAAAGGACGTACGCTTCGTGTCCCTGCTCTACGTGATCCTGCTCGTGATTGCGATACGGGGCCTGGTCGACTGGAACCGGGCGGCTGCGCGCCGGTTGTCGTCAACGAAGGCGGCAAGCCGTTGACCTGTGCGCGGCCGCTCACGGAGCTACGGCGGCACGGAGGGACGGGCGGGAGCTCGTCCGACGCATCCCTTCCTTATTCGTACCCGCGTCTCGGGACGGAGCCTTCCTGGTCGCGGCCACGCGCCCGGGGGCGACGAACCTGGCGCTCTTTTCGTAGAAGGTGGGAGGCTCGTACGTGCCGCCGGATGCCAGGCGCCGTTCCTCGCGGCGAATCCTTCGTGACAGCCACCAGCCGCCAAGCAGCGACATGAGGCGCGCCTTGAATCCGAATTCATGATGCAGATCGCGCCGTATCGCCCTGATCCCGGCTTGCATCGCCGGTTGCTGTCGGTAGTGCCGTTCGATCGCCCCGACCGCGGCCGCCAGCGTCGTCGGCAGACTTCGGGATTCCCAATGGAAGCGGCGACGGATTCGCGCATCGGGATGGTTGCGGTACCGACGCCAGCCGGCCAGCGTCGTTCGAATGACCCGCAGCACGCTCGGACCGTTGACCTCGAAATCGCGGATGAACGCCCGCTTGATGTACTCGGTTTCCTGTCCCTCCTGGATGTGCGAATGGCGGTAGTTGAAGACGAACTGACCGTGGATGTCACAATCGGAATAGGTGCCGGGCTCCTTCATGAGGCCCTTGGCTTCGAGTTCCCGGTAGAGCGGCGTGCCGGGAATCGGTGTGTAGAGCATGAACTGATGGAAGTCGGTGACGTATCGAACGGCATGATCGATCACTTCATCGATGTTTTCGGGACGGTGATCCTCCAGGCCGATGATGGAGGAACCCAGCACCCGGATGCCGTGCGCCTGGAGACGTTGCACGATCGCCTGGGTGTCGACGCCGCGCAGTTTCGAGTAGTCGGCGTCCGGCCCTTCCAGCCCCATCCAGACCCAGGAGATGCCGAGGGCCACGAGCTGCTCGATCGAGTAGGTTCGAAGCACGTTGGCCGAGCTGAAGACGTAGAGCGCCCACGCCTTGTCGTGCTCTTCCATGAGCTCGAGCAGGCGAAGGGCGCGCTTTCGGTGAAGCAGGAAGTTCTCGTCCATCATGAAGAAAGACTGCACGTCCATCGCCTCTTCGAGCTGGCACATGATGTCGAACAGCTCGTCGCCCGTCTCGTAGAAGTTGATGAATCGCCCCTTTCCGCCGAACATCGACGAGGTGGCGCAGAAGTTGCATCCGATGGGGCAGCCGACGGATGGAATCACGCTGGCGGCGACGTCGCGGGGTCCTTCCTTGAGCGTCACGCCCATACTGCGCGTGCCGATACCGGAGGCGATGGCCGGATGTCGGTACGGACGATCGATCCTCTCGCCGAGGAATCCGCGAAACCAACGGACCCCTTCGCCGCGCACGATGTGGTCCGTATCGATTCGCCGATTCAGGTCCGGAGCGTTGGCGACGTGCCCTCCGACGACGATCGTGGCATCCGGAAGATGATGGCGCACCAGTCGGCACATCTCCTGGACCTTGAGGACGTTGGGAATGATGCTGGAGATGCCCACGACGTCGTAGTCGTGATCGCGGATCTCCTCGATGAATCGATCCCGTGAGGGAAAGTCGAGAAGCGTGCAGGGCGCGTCGATGTTCGCCTGGATGAACATCAATCCCCAGCTCCGATGGAACATCCGCAACGAAAACGGACCCTGGACCCGGGTGACCTGGTTGTGGTAAAGCTCCATCGGGTTCATCCTGCGTGAACCGTATTCGTCGTCACGGGCATAAGGACCGAAGACGCTCGAAAGAAGCACCCGGGCTTCCGATCCTCGCGGATGCGTCGCCGGTGGCGGAGCGTCTCCCACGGTGGTCGTCGGATGTTGGATGAGCATGGATCGTTCTCGCGGGGTGTGAGTCGGGGCGTCCACCAGTCGCGATCCATGCTACGTGCCAGGGGCCGGTCGGTTGTTGTCGCAACGTATTCGTCATGTAACGGATACGTAATAATTCTGCCGCTTGTCCATTCGCCGGGCTGCGGGTGCATGACAGCTGTCGCGGATCCCTTTGGAATCGTTCGCAGAGTGGGTGGCTGCGCTCGACCCCAGCCACCAATCCTCAGCAATCTGAATCATGCCGCGTCAGCCGTCGTGCACCCCCGGGCTGCGGCGATGCGGAATCGCCGGTTGACGCACGCCGTACCAGGCGGCTACGCTCGAATGGTCAGCAGGTCACGGGTACCTCGGTCCCCGACACAGGTGCGCCTGGGATGCGGCTGCGACCTTCACTTCAGCGACCGATCGCGCTCGCCGTCATCATGCTCATGCTTCTGGGGGTGGTGACCACGGGATGGGTCCTGCTGAACGTCTTCACGGCGCTCGACAACCCTCAAGTCGCGGGGTGGCACTGGGCGTTCCTCGTCGTCGGGTCGACGTTCATGCTGCTGCTGGTGGTCGGCGTGGTCGTGTACATGATGCTTTCGGTGAAGGCGATCAACCTGAGTCGTCGGCAGTCGAACTTCATCGACAGCGTGACGCACGAGCTGAAGTCCCCATTGGCTTCGATGAAGCTCTATATGCAGACCCTCGATCGTCACGACGTCAGCCGGGAGCAGCGCGAAACGTTCCACCGGTTCATCCGCGAGGATGTTGATCGACTCGATCGTCTGATCAACCGGATACTGGATGCGGGACGTCTGGATTCAGGATCGATCGAAGCCGAGACGGAAACGGTGGCACTACCGGAGCTGTTGAAGGGATGCGGTGATTCGGTCTGTCTCAGCTACCGGGTGCCGCTGACGACGATCCGGTGGGAGATGCAGCCATGCGCCGTGCGCGCCAGACTTGTGGATCTCGAACTGATCTTTCGGAATCTGCTCGATAACGCGATGAAGTACGCGGGTCCGGAACCGGAGGTTCATGTTACCCTCGAGAGGGTTGGAAACAAGACGGTCGTCGCGCGGATTGCCGACAACGGCAAGGGAATCCCTCCGAGATGGCGGAAAAGGATATTCGGACGATTCGTGCGCGTGGGAGATGAACTGGAGCGTGAAAAGGGGGGGACGGGACTGGGACTCTACATCGTGGAAACCCTGGTCAGGCGGCTTCGCGGGCAAATCCGGGTCCAGGATCGCGAGGGTGGCGTCGGGACGGTCTTCGAGGTGAGACTTCCGGCGGATTCGTAATCATGGCAGGCAAATCGCACATCCTTGTGGTCGAAGATGAACTGCACCTGGCGACCGGCATCCGGTACAACCTCGAGGCGGAGGGGTACCGCGTGACCGTGGTCGCCGACGGAGCGTCGGCGCTGCGCGTGCTTGAATCGAATGACGCCGACATCGAGCTGGTCGTGCTGGACCTCATGTTGCCGGGAATGAGCGGCTACACGGTTTGTGAATCGATCCGCGCCAGGGACACCCGACTGCCCGTACTCATCGTTTCGGCGCGAACGCTGGCGGAGGATCGAGCCCGCGGCTTCGACGTGGGCGCCAATCAGTACATCACAAAGCCATTCGATCTGGACGAGTTTCTCAGCCGCGTCCGAAACCTGCTCTCGCTGCATGGCGCGGTGCGTCAATCGGCGAACGACGATGCTCGTAGCGTGCGCGAGCTGGCGTTTGGCGATGCCAATGTCAATTTCGACACGTTCGAGGCGCGGGTCGGTGACCGACAGGTTCGCCTGACCCGGCTGGAGATGAGCCTGCTGCGGTACTTCGCCGCGAACGAGGGGCGCGTCGTGCCGCGGCAGGAACTGCTGACGAGCGTCTGGGGGATGGCCGGAGAGGTCAATACGCGGGCCCCCGATCAGTTCATCCGACGATTGCGCAAGACCTTCGAACCGGATCCGGGTCGGCCCAAGCATTTCCTGACGATTCGTGACGCGGGATATCGCTTCGTCGCCAATCCGGACGCGAATTGACCACGGGCAGTTCCGGGCCGCGCCCGAAATCGTGCTTGGCGGTCGCCGAATCCGTCGCGAATCGCTCACCAAATGAAGCCTGGGGCACGACGATTGAGGGCGCGTCAAGGCCGGTCCGACCCGTCCCCGTCCTCGAGCCGGCCGCGCCACGATTCGATTCCCTGCTCGACTACGCGCAGCATGAACTGGTTGTACGCGGCGAGCGCGCCGCGGTCGGAGTCGTCGCGGACATGGTCCGCCATGGCGCGCAGGGCCGCCCGGGCATGTTCGACGGCCTGCCGCGCGGCTTCGATGCCGCGCTGGCGGTCCGCCGCTGAGCACGGAACGAAACATCCTGTCACTCGAATCCGGCAACCTCACGATGACGGGCTCGGTGACGCACGAGATCGACGGCGACGCTGCACTGCTGCAATGGTGGTCAACGGGGATTTGAAACTTGGGCGCCGGACTCACGCTGGACGGCTCACGCAACGGCACCTTGACGTTCGGCGGCGCCAACACACCTGGAGGAAGAGCGCTTCAGGCCCTCCGGAGCATCAGCGTCAATCCGCCTAACCCCAGCAGCGCCAGTGACGTCGGCTCGGGGATCGTATACAGGGCGATGTCGTTGCCGTTGCCGGCGGTGTAGCTGATGAACAGGTCCGTGCCGCCGAAGTTGCCGACCAGCGCGTCTTGCGGCAGGCCGGCAAAGGTGCCCGAGAGCGTGCCGCCGACGTTGACAATGTCGAACTGCTGAAAGTTGCTCAGTGCAAACGGACTGATCAACGACACGTGGAGCGAGCCGCCGTTGAGGTTGACATTACCGGTGACGTCGTAGAAGTCGTGCTCGGTGTCCTGGAGCAGGCCGGCGATCTCTACCTCGAGGTCACCGGCATTGAGCGTGTATCTGCCGGTGATGTGGGTGATGCCGGGCGAGGTGCCGGCGGCGAGCGTGCCGCCGGCCTGGGTCAGGGCGCCCTCGAACTCGTCGACGGTGAGCACGCCGCCGGTGAACCTGAAGTTGCCTCCATTGACCTCGCGCAGCGTGGTCGCGGTGACCGAGCCGGATGAGAGTCTGATTTCGGCCCCGGCATCGATGGTCATGGCCGCCGTGGCCACGACGTCGCCGCCGGTGACGATAATGTCGGTTTCGTGGAGCGTGATCGGGTCGGCGGAAGCTGGCGTGACGCTGCTGTCGCCGGTGATCAGTCCGGCGTTGAGGATGAGCGTCCCGCTGAAGACGTCGACGGCACCGGGACTTCCATCCCGACCGCCCTCGTTACCGCCTTCGCCGGGGGTGGTGTCGAGTACCGCAGCGGAGTCGTCGAAGGTGAACGAGCCGCCGAGGATTTCGAGCTGCCCACCATCGCCTCCGTCCTGGCGAAGGGCTCCATCGCCACCACGCAGGTCGATCGTACCGTTGAGGGCGCCGGCGTGGTCGCCACTGACGGTGACGTCACCGCCGCCGCCTCCGTCGCCTCCGTCGCGTCCCCGGAGGTTCACTTCGCCGTCGAGATTGGCGACGCCTCCAGAGAGATTCATCGCGCCGGCTGCTCCAGGATCTCCGGTGGTGCCGGGACCAGTACCGCCTCTGGATTGCAGCCTGGAACCGGCTTCGAGGTTGAACGTTCCTCCGCTGACGAAAAGTGATCCTCCACGATTTCCGGGCGGTGGAGGGTTGGCCCCGTTCATATCGACCACCCCCCCGTTGGAGACGTTCAACTCGGCGGTCCCCGTGAGCGTGATGGGCTGGCCGTTGCCCCTGTCGGCCGTGGTGTCGAGCCTGCCGCCGGCGATGTTGATCGTGCCGCTGTTCAGGGTGACGTCGTCCTGGGCGTTGAGTGTTCCGGCGCCGATGTCGATCGTGGCGCCTGCGTTCACGGTGGTGGTGGCGCTGACGTTCAGGGTCCGGGCGCCCAGATCCAGGTCGGCGTTGGCGATCAAGCCGCGGATGTTGTTGGTAGCGTTGGTCGTCACATCCAGACCGCCGTCGACGTTGATGACCACGGTCGACAGCAGCAGGGCATTGGAGCTGGCGACGACGATCTTCCCGGCGTCGATGCTGGTCGTGCCGGTGAACGTGTTGGCCCGCGTCAGCGTCAGGGAACCAACGCCGGTCTTGCTGATGCCGAATGAGCCGCTGTCCTCGCCGATGACGGCGGCCTGAGTTGCCCCGCCGCTGTCCACGTTCAGCGTGACGTCATTCCGCAGCTCGATCGGGTTGGCGATTTCGATGCCGTCGGCGTAATCGATCGTCGATCCCAGCACCGTCAGCCCGCCCGAACCCAGCGCGCTGTCATTGAGCAGCGACAGCGTCCCTCCGTCGAGCGTCGTGCCGCCCTGGTAGATGTTGGCGCCACTCAGTGTCAACGTGCCGTCGCCGGTCTTCGCCAGGCTGCCGGAGGCGCCGATGATGCCGTTGACCGTATAAGTCTGTCCGCTGTCAACGACAACCGTTCCACCATCCCCGATGATCGTGAAGTCACGCGTGGTGGAGTGCGTCGACGTCACTTGCAATGCGCCGTTTCCAATGATCGACACCTCACCCGAACCGCCGCCCAGGTTCGCGTCGGTCGAGATCGACAGCCTGCCACCCGAGATGACCGTGCCGTCGGTGTAGCTGTTCGTACCCGACAGGATCAACGTCCCGGGGCCGGCCTTCTCCACGCTGGCGGCGCCGCCCGACTGGCTGATGGCGCCCGATTGCGTCGCCAATCCGGTGTCCACGTTCAGCGTCACGCTGCCCTGCAGTTCGATCGCATTGTCGATGCTGACCGTGTCGGCATAGTCGATCGTCGGGCCGACGGTCAGGACCGTCAGCCCCGCGGCTCCCAGCGCGCCGTCGTTACCCAGTGACAGCGTCCCACGGTCGAGGAGCGTGCCACCGGTATGGATGTTCGTCGCAGTCAGAGCCAGCGTCCCGGTGCCCGTCTTGGTCAGCGATCCACCGTCGCCCGACAACTCGCCCGCGTACATCGTGTCGTCATCGTTGCCGCCGACCGTGATGTTCAGCGCGTCGACATCGAGGCTGCCGGATCCGGCGAGGCCGCCGATCGTTGCGTTGAAGCCGTTCACATCCAGGCCGTTGTCGACGTTGATCGAGACGGTCGAGTTCTGCAGGGCATTGGCGTTGGCGACGATGATCTGGCCGGCGTCAATCTCCGTGGTGCCGGTGAACGTGTTGGCGCCGGCAAGCGTGAATGTTCCGGTTCCGGTCTTCCTGAGGCTGCCGGCAGCACTGCTCGCGACGTCCTGGATCAGGCCGTCGAACGTGGAACTGCCGTTGTGGGTGCCCACGGTGAGAGCGGTACCTCCGACGGGATCAGAGATGCTCACCGTCGCGGTGTGTGTCTCGGTGACCGCCGTGGCGTGGTTGGTGAGCCTGTTCGTCTCGAACGCCCCACCGTCGATGGTGATGCTGCTGAGCGAGGACCAGAACTTGGTCTGGTCCGCCACCTGCACGGCTCCATCGTGTTCCACCGTCAGCGTGCCCGTGCCGCCCCGGCTGGAGGAATTGCCGCCAATATTCAGGAAATTCAGAGACCACCGGCTGTTATTGCCGGTCACCAGCGCAGTGCTCTCAGTGCCCCTTTGGCCGAGTAATGCGTCGTCGGCGGTGGCGGTCGCCCCGGTCCGCACCGTCAGGTGGCCATTGGTTTCGTTTACACCGATAGTGAAACCAAACGTACCTGCCGTGAGATCCACCGATGCGCTGTCTTCCACGACAATGCTGCCGGGGGTGCCACTGAGGTCTTCCGTTGCGGTTAGATTCTCGCCGATCAGCGACGTACCCATGCCGGTGACGGTGAGCGTGTTGCCTGCCGCGAACCCGAAGCTCTGCCCGATCAAACGGACGTCCGCGGCGTTCTGGATTGTGAGTCCGCCACCGTTGGCCAACAGTGCCCCGGTTAGAAGGTTGGCAGGGGGGCTCGTGAGGTCGATGCGGGCGCCGTCGACAACGACGGTGCCGCTTGCTGCCAGGAGGGTTCCGATGCTCGAGGGTGTGGTGTCATCGCCGCCGGTGAGCGTCAGCGTGCCCGTGGACGGAGACGGCGACCTTGACGCCTTCGTCGCCAACGGTGGCGCTTCTTTCCAGGCGAACCGTGTGTGGCTGAACGACGGCAGCGGCGCCTTCACCGACAGCGGCCAGAGCCTGGGGACCCACGCCAGCCGTGACGTGACCCTGGGCGACGTGGACGGAGACGGTGACCTCGACGCTTTCGTCGCCAATCGATTTGAGGGCAACCGCGTGTGGTTGGGCGACGGGAACGGGAACTTCACCGACAGCGGCCAGGCCCTGGGGACCCATGACAGCCTCAACGTATCCCTGGGCGACGTGGACGGGGACGGCGACCTCGACGCTTTTGTCGCCGGGTATGGCGCTAACCGGGTCTGGCTTAACGACTCGAGTGGAAACTTCACCAACAGCGGCCAGAGCCTGGGGGATGACGGTAGCCGCGGCGTGAGGTTGGGCGACGTGGACGGAGACGGCGACCTGGACGCCTTCGTCGTCAACCCGACGGTGTCCCGTGTGTGGGTCAACGACGGCAGCGGCAACTTCAGCGACAGCGGCCAGGCCCTCGTCGGCGGCAGCCTTAGCTGGGGCGTGAGCCTGGGCGATCTGGACGACGATGGCGACCTCGACGCTTTCGTGGTCGAACGTTTCTCCTTCGGCCACCGTGTATGGCTCAACGACGGCAGCGGGACCTTCAGCGACAGCGGCCAGAGCCTGGGCAGCTCGAACAGCTTTGGCGTGAGCCTGGGCGACGTGGACGGAGACGGCGACCTCGACGCGTTCGTCGTCGACGGCGGTCAAGGCAACCTGGTGTGGTTCAACCGCCAGCCGCAGTTGACGCTCTCGATCCTTCCGGTGTCGGTGTCCGAAGATGACGGCCCGCTGGCCGCGGAAGGGACGGTGACACGGTCCTCGGATACGACCGACGCGTTGACGGTGAACCTGCTCAGCGACGACACGACCGAGGCGACGGTGCCCTTGACGGTGGAGATCCCCGCGGGCCAGGCGTCGGCCACGTTCGACATCGCGGCGCTCACCGACATGATCGCCGACGGCACGCAGACGGTCGCCATCACGGCATCGGAGGCCGGGCATCTCGACGGCACGGACACGCTGGACGTGACCGACATCGACGGTCCGGCGGCACTGACGCTGGAGGTCCTTCCGGTGTCGGTGTCCGAAGATGACGGGCCCATGGCGGCGGTGGGCACGGTGACGCGCAACACGGACACGACCAACGCGTTGACGGTGGACCTCGCCAGTGACGACACGACCGAAGCGACGGTGCCCCTGACGGTGGAGATTCCGGCGGGCCAGGCGTCGGCCACGTTCGATATCGCGGCGGAGCAGGACGCGATCGTGGACGGCACGCAGACGGTGACGATCACCGCCGGCGAGGCGGGCCACGTCGACGGCACGGACACGCTGGATGTGACCGACATCGATGTTCCGATCCTGACGCTGACGATTCTTCCGGTGTCGGTGTCCGAAGGTGCCGGTGCGATGGCGGCGGTGGGCACGGTCACGCGCAACACGGACACGACCAGTGCGTTGACGGTGAACCTCGCCAGTGACGACACGACCGAGGCGACGGTGCCCTTGACGGTGGAGATTCCGGCAGACGAGTTCTCGGCCACGTTCGATATCGGGGCGGAGCAGGACGCGATCGCCGATGGCACGCAGACGGTGACGATCACTGCCGGTGCGGCGGGTCACCCCGACGGCATGGACACCCTGGAGGTGACCGACGACGAAGCAATGGACCTGTCGATCACCAAGACATCCGGCCCGGTGTGGGTGACCCAGGGCGATGCGGTGACGTACACGATCATGGTGACCAACGCCGGGCCGGATGATGTGACCGGCGCGACCGTGACCGACACGTTCCCCGATACGCTGGCGGGTATGGCCTGGACGGCGGTCCTGACGGGCGGCGGTACGGCCAACCTCGACGGTGTCGGCGACATCAACGAGACGATCGACCTGGCGTCGGGCAGCTTCATCACCTACACGGTGACCGGAACCGTCGTGTCGGCGGGAGCGGCGAACCTGGCGGTCGAATCGATCGTGACCAATCCCGCGACCGTGACCGGGCCTGTGGGCGCGGTCGACAGCAACCTGTCGAACAACACCGCCCACGACAGCGACGTGGTGGTGGTGGCGGCCGACGGCGGCAGCGGGCTGTTCGGGGACAGCGGCCAGTCCCTGGGGAATGACGGTGACTGGGACGTGGCGCTTGGCGATCTGGACGGTGACGGCGATCTGGACGCTTTCGCGGCCAATGGGGGCGGTAACCCCAGCGCTGTGTGGGTGAACGACGGCAGCGGCACCTTCACCGACAGCGGCCAGAGCCTGGGGGGTCACGAGGGCCGTGACGTGAGCCTGGGCGACCTCGACGGTGACGGCGACCTGGACGCCTTCGTTTTCACCAGTGGTGCCAACCGCGTGTGGACGAACGATGGCAGCGGCACCTTCACCGACAGCGGCCAGAGCCTGGGGAACGGCAGCAGCTTTGGCGGCAGCCTTGGCGACCTGGACGGTGACGGCGATCTGGACGCCTTCGCGGCCAACATGCAGCAAGCCAACCGCGTGTGGTGGAATGATGGCAGCGGGAACTTCACCGACAGCGGCCAGAGCCTGGGGAATCACACTAGCTGGGACGTGAACCTGGGCGACGTGGACGCAGACGGCGACCTGGACGCCTTCGTCGCCAACTTCGGGAGTGGCCAAGCCCACCGTGTCTGGCTGAACGACGGCAGCGGCAACTTCAGTGATAGCGCGCAGACGCTGGCCGGTAGCGGCGCCGATTTTGGTGGCCTGAGCCTGGGTGACGTGGACGGTGACGGCGACCTGGACGCGTTCGTGGTCCACTTCGGTCAAGGCAACCAGGTGTGGCTCAATAACGGCAGCGGCAACTTCACCGACAGCGGCCAGAGCCTGGGGAATCACGCCAGCTTTGACGTGAGCCTGGGTGATGTGGACGGAGACGGTGACCTGGACGCCTTCGTCGCCAACGGTGGCCCTCTTGATCAGCCGAACCGTGTGTGGATCAACGACGGCAGCGGCAGCTTCACCGACAGTGGCCAGACCCTGGGGAATCACAATAGCTTTGGCGTGAGCGTGGGCGATGTGGACGGTGACGGTGACCTGGACGCCTTCGTCGCCAACCTGAATCGAGCCGATCGCGTGTGGCTGAACGCGAACCCGCCGCGGATCACCGAGGTCCTGATCGGCGGCAGTTCCTGGACCGGCGCCTTCCTCGACCAGCTTGAGCCGGCAGGCGCGGGCGGGACGCGCGGGTACGCGATTCCCTCCGGCGCCGCCCAACTGGACCCGCTGCCGTGGGCCGACGCGGACCAGGTCATCCTCCGCTTCGGCGAGCCGGTGGACGTGGCCCAGACCGATCTCGCGCTGCGCGGCACGCTCGGACCCGACGGCGTCGAGGACGCCAGTGACGATTACGCGTTCAGTGCCTTCGCGACCGAGACCGGGCCGACCGGCGCGTTCCAGGCGGTGTGGACGCTTTCTTCGGCGATCGGCAGCGACCGCCTGCTGCTCATCCTCGACGACGCGAACGTGGCGGCAAGCGCTTCCGGCCTGGCCCTCGACGGTGAGTGGGCCGACGAGACGAGCAGCTTCCCGTCGGGCGACGGCGCGGCGGGTGGGGACTTCGCCTTCCGCTTCGACGTGGCGCCGGCCGACGTCGACCGCGACGGGGCGGCGACGATCTTCGACATCAGGCCGCTGCGTGACGCGCTCGGAACGAGCGCCGGCGCGCCGGCGTACTCGATCTTCGCCGACCTGAACGGCGACGCGACCGTCGATGATCTTGACAAGGAACCGCTGCGCGCCGAGCTGGGACGTGTATTGCCCGCGGGGTCGCCACAGGGCGCCACCGTTCGCGGCGGTGGGCCCGGGATCACGCTGACCGGCGACGACTGGGTGGTGACGACGCCGTCCGGCGCGGCCGCCGCCGGCTCGGTCGACATCGTGCTGGACACGAGCGACGGCAGTTCGGTCGATCTGCTGAACTACTCGGTGCGCGTGCGCCTCGACGGCCCGGGCGCCGGCACGCAGGTGGCGCTCACCGGGGGCGGCGAGGCCTCGACGTCGCCGGCGGCCACGGCGCCGGACCCGCTCAACGCGAGCGGCAACGTCGACCGGCTTCCGGACGAGTACTACCACGGCACGGTCAACTTCACCGAGACGTCGTTCAGCGTGGACGAC
>NYZC01000312.1 GCA_002686995.1 Phycisphaeraceae bacterium
GCCCTGGTTGTACTACACAAGTCCTGGCCTTCAAGGCTTCCTGTAAGGGGTGCCTGGGGTCGAGCGAAGCGAGCCCCCAGCGCATGCGCGCAGACGCCAGACCAGGAACGGTGTGCGACACCGAGTTTCGCTCCGGTTTCGTCACTTTGAGCGGTTTCGATTGCATCTTCTGGGGGCTCGCTGCGCTCGACCCCAGGCACCCTTCCCCAAAAAAGGGGCCAGGAGGTAAGACTTGTGTAGAACAACGAGGGCGTCAGCCCACGGGTCGGACGTGCGGCACGACCATGCCGCGCCGCGTCGACATCTCCAGAACGGGGTCTGGTGTCGGTGCCGGCCTCATTTCGGATAATCTGAACGCATGAAACGAAGCGAGATCAACGGTTACATTCGAAATGCGGAGTCGTTCTTCGCCGAGCACCGGTTCATTCTGCCGCCGTTCGGTCGGTGGACGCCCGAGCAATGGAAATCGGTCGGCCCCGAGGCCGACGAGGTGCGCCACAAGGCGCTCGGCTGGGACCTGACGGATTTCGGCGAGGGGCAGTTCGAGCATCGCGGCCTGCTGCTGTTCACCATCCGCAACGGCGACCTCGACGACGAAGCCGACGGCAAGTGCTACGCGGAGAAGATCATGATCGTCCGCGACCGCCAGATCACGCCGTGGCACTTTCACTGGTCGAAGGTCGAGGACATCATCAACCGCGGCGGCGGCAACCTCGTCATCGAGCTGGCCTGGGCGACGGGAGACGAGAACGGCCTGGAGGACCGCGAGGTCGAGGTCGCCTGCGACGGCGTCGTCCGCCGGGTGCCCGCCCGCGGCCGCATCACGCTCGGCCCGGGCGAGAGCGTCACGCTGCCCCCGAAGCTCTACCACAGCTTCTACGGTGAAGCCGGCAAGGGCACGGTGCTGGTCGGCGAGGTGTCGAAGACGAACGACGACAATACGGACAACCGGTTCCTCGATCCGATCGGTCGATTCCCGAGCATCGAAGAGGACGAGGCGCCGTATCGGCTGCTCTGCACGGAGTACCCGGGGTGTAAGACGTAAGAAGTATGAAGTTTGATGTAAGAGGTTGGAACCGGCGCGGACCAGCAGTTGAAACGCCTGACCTCTTACCTCCAGCTACGGCACGTGCTCGATCCACTGCACCTCGTAGCCCGTCGCCACGCCGGTCCCGGGCGGGCGGCCTTCGAAGACGTTGTTGACCTGGAGCCGATTGAAGGCCCGGTCGTAGACGGCAACCCGGTAGAACGTGCCCAGCCAGTCGGCGCCGCCGCCGATCTCGTTGGCGATGACCATGGGCAGTGACGCGTCCCAGGTGGAGAAGTCGCCCGTCCGCGCTGCGCTGTGCGCTTCGTACCGATTGTGATACACGACGACGTTCTGCCGGTCGTAGGTGATGATCAAGTGGTGACGCCCCGTCGTGTCGAGCAGCGCCGGCGTATCGATGTCCGGCGTGCCGTTGCTTCCGGTCGAGGACGTCCGCACGCGCGTCGCGAGCGCTCCCTCCTTCTGACCGAGCGCGAAGTTCCGCGTCGCGCTGCCGCCCGAGCATGAGACGATGCCGGCCGGTCCCGTCTGCGCGAGACTGGACGGCGTGACGATCGCCTCGAGAGTCATCTCGTTCGTCGTCGACAGCGCATCGAACACCTTCGATGCCGCTTCCTTCGATGCGATGACCGTGGCCGCGGTCGTCGTGAGTCCGCCGCCCGCGACCCAGCTGATCCGGCTGGTGTCGGGCACGATCAGGTCCATCGCGCCGCCGACCTGGCCGACGTCCTGGACGACCGATCCCGGCAGCGAGGAAAGTCCCGGATCGCTGCCGTGGTAGAGGTTGATCACCTGCGCGACGTCCAGCGCGTAGTCGTAAAGCCGCACGTCGTCCATCATTCCGCTCAACGGCGCGGACCAGCCCGCGATCGTCCGATCTCCGCTGCCGCTCGCGTCCGCACCGATCATGATCGGCTCGAAGTTGCCCGCACCGCCGGAGGAGTCGCCCGTGCCGCCCGTGTAATCCGCCGAAGCGATCCGGGCACCGTCGAGGTAAAGACTGATGCCGTCGGGTCCGAAGTTGAAGACGACGTGGTACCACGTGTCCGCGGCGAGCGACCCGGTCCAGAGATCATGGTCGGCCGTGGCGCTCTCGAGGCGCGCCCGCAGTCTCGACCCCGAGATCGCGAGGGTCAACTGCCCGCCGCCGTCGCGCCCCGAGGAGTCCTTGGAGAACAGTCCCTGCGGCGCGGACGGGTCGGTCGTCCGGAACCACAAGCTCACGGCGCCGCTGTCCAGCAGGTACGCATCGTGATGGGCGACGACGACGAAGTCGTCCACGCCGTCGAACTGCATCGCGGTGTCGGTGTGCGCCGCGGCGCCACCAGCGCCGCCGACGATGCCGCCGCGACACGCGCCGGTGTTCAGCCCTGTCGCATCGAGGGCCGGCGGTGACGCCGCCCCGACGCTCGGAAGCGTCCGGTCGACCCGGACGCGTGCGGCGTCCCGGACGTTCAGATCGTCACCCGTCACGATGCTGCCGAATAATTCCGCGGCGTTTTCGATGCGCACATCGCTCTCGCATTCGAGCACGGCAGCCACCCGCGCGTGATCGCTGATCACGACGTACCCGCTCGCGTCGTACAGAGTCACTTGAAGTCGCTGCGGTTCGTCGGTCGCCGAGTTGACCGTGACGTCGTTGCGAATCAGCACGTTTCCGCCGCAGAACAGTCTCAGGGAGGAGCCCGGCAGGATCTCGATCGATGCGTTGTTCTCGATGACGAGATCGGCGGTCACCTGCACCCGCAGGTCGCCGACAACGGTGACCCGGCAGTTGCCCCTCAACGTCAGGGCGCTGAGCGCAAGATCGGTGCTCCACGTCTGGTTGGTGCTGTAGCTGCGGTTGCCCTGCGTGCCCGGCATGCCCGAAGGCGCGAGGTAGTCGGCGAGCGACACGTTCGCGTTCATGGCCAGACGGCGCCCGGAAATGGCGCCCGCGTGGGCGTCGATCACGACGTTGGGATTGCCCCCGGCGCCGCAGTACGCGTCGCCGAACAGGCTCGCGCTCGTGTGCACGTCGAGGTAGTTCGACGCCGTGCTGTTCGTGGACACGACCGCCTCGTTGCCTTCGTTGGCCGAGCCGTGCGGACCCTTGTCGCTGTAGTAGCTGTTGACGCGGGAGAAATCGTGGATCTCGACGAGGTCGCCGGCCGCAAGCCCGCCGCCGCCGCCGCCGCTGTCGTCGAGCGGCCAGTGCCCGACCCGTCGCGGCGAAGGCTTCTGCTCGGCGAAGTTGTAGAGCGCGACCAGGCGCGGCGTGATGTTGGCCTGCCGTCCCTCCTCGTGAACGACGCGCACCTCCGCGGCACTGATGGCCCGGTCGTAGTACCGCACATCGTCGAGGTAGCCGTCCAGCAGGTCGCGCGTGCCGATACGCCCGCCGATGTAGACGGGCCGGTCATCGGTGCCGATCGGCGCGGCCCTGGCGATCCCGCCGCCGTCGTCGGTCGCCCCGTCGACGTACAGCCGGACGGTCGCACCGTCCCAGGTGGCGGCCACGTGGTACCAGCGCCCCGTCGCGAGGGTGGTGTCCGCCTTGAGACCGGCGTCGTCGCTGTCGTCGAGAAACATCGTGAGCCGGCCGTCGCGCACCGCAACCTGCCAGTTGTTCGGGTTGCCTTCGCCCTTGCGCATCACGATGTCGACGTCATCCCCGCTGCCCCAGCTGTTGGCGAAGATCCAGGCGGTCACGGAGAACGTCGTGCTGAGCTGGAACGCCGGTGCGTTGGGCACCGTCACGTAGTCATTGATCCCGTCGAACCGCATCGCGCCGACGATCTGTCCGAGCACCCAGTCGGCCCCACCGACGACCTCGCCGTCATGGTTCCCTTCAGAATCGTCGGCGACGATGCCCGACGTCTCGTCGAGGCGCCAGTGCGCGAGTGCGGGCGGACCCAGCGGCGGCCGTCCCGCCCAGTCGAGCGAACGTCGCAGCAGCTCCAGGCCGTGGTCGTTCAGCTCGGCGACGTTGCCCCAGGGCAGCATCACGCGCCGTCCCTCCGCCGCCCCGCCCCCGATCACGCTCGCGCCCGCGTCGATCACCACGAGCGCATGCTCCGCGGCGGCGGTCTCGGCCAGCCGCACCGCGCCACCGGCGAGCGCCTGGCCCGTCGTCACGATCGGCTCGGCGCTGTCGAGAATCGTGAGCGGCCCGGTCGCGAACGGCTCGGTGATGTAATGCGCGTTCGTGATCAGCTCGACCTGGTCGGATACTGTGCTTCCCGCGGCCCCGGCCGTCATCGCAAGGTCGTCCCAGGACGCAGAGTGCTCGTTGACGACGCCGATCGGACAGGCCGTGAGCTTCACCCCGAGGGCGCCGTCGGACACGGTCGAGGAGACCCATACCGCGTAGTGGTCCGCGAACGCCGCGTCGAACGGCCCCTGGCCGTCGTCGTCGTCGATCAGCGTCACCTCGTAGTCCCATTGCTGCGCCAGGGTGCGCCGCGCACGGTCCGCCACGGACGGGTTGTCCCGGTCCGCGACGACGAGCAGGAGCCTCAGGATGGACGCGTCGGTCGGACGCAGCGCGGCGCGAAACCGGTGCGCCGCGCCGTCAAAACGCCCGGTCACGGTCAGCGTCATCGGATCGGTGACGTCGTCCGCGAGATTGCCGTCGCCGTTGACGATGCCGTCGCGATCCGGATCGGTGCCGTCCTCGCCGAGAATCGTGTAGGCGCCGCCGAACAGAGGCTCGTCGCAGACCCAGAGGCCGTCGACGTGATCGGTGCGCCAGCTCTCGTTGTTCTGGATCTCGTTGATGACCAGCTGCATCGCCGACTCGGCAATCGCCCGCGCCTGCGTCGAGCGGCGCACGTTGTCCATGATGCCAATGGTGGTGCCGTGCGTGGTCAGGAAGACGGTGGCGAGAAGCGTCGCCGCCGCAACCGCGAGGAGGACCAGGACGAGGATCACGGCCCGATAACGGTCGTGCTCACGGCGCCGCGAGGCTGTTGATCTACGCATCGTCGAGGTCCCTCCCCCCGGACGTGCATCGATTGGATCGACATGATCGGACGTGCGCTTTAGGAGGCGAGGATCGGGAACCGGGTTCCGGGTTCCGAGTCTCGGGTTCCGGGGTGCGTATTGAACGTCGTCACCTTTCAGACCCGGATCCCGCCCTCGACCCCGGGCTACCATTAGAGCGTCCATGAACGCCATGCACGCCGCCCAGATTCACCGCTACTGCCGTACGTGCGGGTACCCCGTCGACGGGCTCAGGGAGTTCGACTGCCCCGAGTGCGGGCGGAGCTTCGACCCTAACGATCCGAGCACCTACACGACCGCGGCCCGCCACCGGCCCGCGGCATGGATGCTCGCGGCCGGCATCATCGGCCTGCTCAACCTCGTGGTCCTGTCCTACGGCGCCTGGCTCGTGGCGGTGAACCGCATGGACCGCGAGTCCTTCGTGCTTACGCCGACGGCAGGGCTGGTGCTGGCCGTGTCGGGCGCGCTCGTCGCCGGGCGATGCCGACACCTGCACCGGACCTACACCCGGTCGCGCCGCGCCATCCGGTCAAGCTCGGCGATCGTCGTCGCCAGCGCGACGTCGGGCCTGATCTACCTCGCCGGCGCGTTCAGCCTGATCGTGCGCTCGTGGTAACCTGACGGCTCATGGCCTCGACCGAACCGAATCTTTCCGCCCCGATCGCCTCCGGCACGCGCGGCGGAGGCCAGCAGCACCTGCTGCTGCTCGCGCCCCCGCTGCTGACGTTGCTGCTCGCCCAACTGCTCTTCTCGCTCGCGTTTCACGGGGCGACGGACTACCTCGATGTCGTCTGGCGTCAAGTCGGAGCGTCCTCCCCCGGTGACGACCTGCTCATTCGCGAGGCGACGGCCCGGTTCGCCTGGCTCGGATCGGCGATGCTCTACTTCGTGGCCGCGCTGTACGCGATCGTTTCCTGCGCGGCGTTCCTGTTCCGCGGATTGTCGGGACGCCAGCGCTCGACCGCCTTCGCCGCCTGCGCGGTGCTCTGCGCCGCCGGGCTCTGTCTCCTGTTCCTGCAGAGTCGCGGCGCAGGCGCGCAGCGCGTCGTCATCTTCGACTTCACCTGGCGCTCGCTCCAGGCGTTTCCGGGCGGTCTCTCGCCGATCTTTCTGGATGCCGTGCGCTCGATCCTGCTGATCATCAACGCGCTTGCGGTCATCGCCCCGCTGTTCATCCTGGTGGCGACGTGCTGTACGGCCGCCCGGCCGCCGGACGCACCGGAGGACGAGGCGGCGCACGTCGCGGACCGGCTGCGGCATCTGAAGGAGCTGAGCACGACCGCGGTCGTGATGATGGTGGCGGGCGTGCTGCATATGGGCGCGTGGCTGCAGTGGACCGCCGGTCTCGTGGCGGACGCGGACCACGCGCGGCGCATCGCAGCGCTCGCCGTGGCGATCACCTCCTACTGGGGTACGTCCTTCTCGCTGCTCGCGGCGGTCTTTTTCCTGCCGCCGGCGCTGCTGATGCGCGGCCGCGCCGCCGCCGCGATGCGCGAACGCGGCGACGGCGCCGTCGAGGTGCGGCGCTGGCTCGGAGACCACGGGTTCGCGACGTCGCCGGGCCAGTACCTCGCCCGAGCCGCGATGATCCTGGCCCCTCTCGTCGCCGCACCGGTCGCGGACTGGGTCTCGAAGCTCGGCTGATGACGATCGGGCGAGATGGTCAAGCGCGGAAATCTGGAGGGACGAGGAACCGTGGAGAATCTCGTTTCCGCGCGCCCGGGCGCGATGGCTTTCGCGCGAATCCGCGTATAGCATTCCAATGTCGAACGGAAAGGGTCGATGTTGCGTCGCAGAAAAACATTCAGTCGTGGCGACCAGGTCATCTTTCGCGTGACCAAGCACAGCGCGAAGCCGGGCCCGCGGGCCCGCGACGTCATGCCCGACCGGACCGGCGACAACTACACGTACAACGTCGACAAGTTCTGGGTCGTCAGCCGCGTCTGCGGCGACGAGGTCGAAATGCGGACGCGACGCGGCAAGGTGCACGTCTTCGGCGTCGACGACCACAATCTTCGCCACGCAATGTGGTGGGAGAAGATCCTGATGCGACGGCGGTTTCCCGACCTCGAGACAGTCGATGGCGCGGCCGCACCGGCCGAGCCATCGAAGCCGGGCGCCTGACACGGCCGAGCCGAAACGATCAGGAACCACGGATGGACACGGATGGACACCGAAAAATCCGTGTTCATCCGTGGTTCTTCAGCTTTTCGTCACCGCGACAAGAAGTGACGGCGAAAGAATCTATCGCGGACTTCGCCCGCAAGTCGGAAAGTCGGAATGTCGAAAGAACCCGGCTCCGGGCGGCGCGGTGGCGCGGTGGCGCATCGGCAGTTCCGCTTTCGACGTTCCGACCTTGGACCTTCGACTTCTCACCACCGTGACGAGAAGCTACACCCGAAGAATCCAACGCCTGGTCATCTCTCGATCGCGCTTCCCGCCGTCCTTCGCTCGAACCACGCGCTCACGCGGTCCTCGACGTCGTCCGCGTCAAGCGGCGCCCGACGCGCGGCGCCCGTCGCGTCCCGGAGCCGCGACCTCGCCCAACCCTGCCAGCTCGAGAGCGCCAGCGCGTCGGCGGCGCTCGACGACGCGGCCGCCGCGCGGGCGGTCGGCGGTGTCACCGAGTTCGTGAATCGCTGCAGCAGGAACTGCAGATCGTCGCTGGCCACCAGGCCGTCCGGCTCGCCGTTGGGCCCCGTGATGTCGCCCTGCGTCAGATCGCCGGTCGTCACCTGCTGGGTGAAGTTGGCAAGGATGATCTGCAGATCCGCCGCGCCGACCCTGAAGTCGCCGTTCAGGTCGCCCGGGATCGTGACGATGAGGCGCGGCGCGGCGACCGTGAAGGGATACCTCGCGTTTCCGAGGCTCGCGATCAGCGCGGTGTTGTGATTCTGACCGACCACGATATCGAACGTATACACGCCCAGGGTCCCGGGCTGCACCAGGTAGTCGGTGCGGATCAGCCCGTCGCCGTCGCTGACCGGAAACGCCGTCTCGCTGAAGTTCACGGTGCCGTGGTAGTACTCCTCGGGAAGACGGTCGAGGTTACCGCTCGCGTTGAGCGGGTCGGGAGGTGTCGCCGCCGGCGCGTTCGTCGCCACGCCGCCGCCCGTCAGCGCGACGTTCGTGCCCGCGCCAGGGCCGTCGAGCCGAACCCGGACGGCGTAGTTCAGCATGGGCAACACCGATCCGTTCGGCGTGTCGAGCACGATGTCCATCGAGCCGGCGGCCGCCACCGCTTCCGGCGTGGTCATGATCCGGTCCGTGCCCGTGACCAGGTTCTGGCCACCGCCACTCGTGCCGCCCTCGGGCGGATCCGGCAGCATCCGGCCGAGATTGTCGCGAAGCGGCTGTCGGTCGAGTTCGTCGATCATCCCGTCGCCGTTCACGTCGACGAAGACGACGTAAGGCGGCGCCCCCGCGACCGAGCCGTGACGCAGGCGGAGTACAGCGATGTCGAAGATCGTCACGCCGCTGTCGCGGCCGACGTTGGCCGGAGAGACATCGAATCGAAACGCGAAATCCCCGCCGACCGTGCCGTCGCCGGACGGGAACGTGCTCGTCGCATCGGTCCATTCACCGTCCAGGGCGACGGTCGTCAGGGTCGCGTTCACGTTCGCGTCGTCGAGAACGAGATGCACGCGATCGCTGCCGAACGCCGACGACAGCGTCCAGATCGCCTGGAATTCGCCGGTCGGCCCGAACTCGGTGGCGAATCCGCTGAAGGCGTATTCGTCGTTCGCATCCTCGATGCCGTCGGGCCCGCGCACGCCGAAGACGCGCAGGTCGGACTGCTGGACGTTCACCTGCTCGCTGAAGCGGAGGATGACCTGGTCGACCGCGGACCACGGCAGCGGATCGAACTGGTCGATCGATCCGACCGGCACCGCGTGGCCGCGCCGGCCGCCGGGGCCGGCGATCTCGAGCTCGTCCAGGAAATCCTGCGTCCACGCGGTGCCGCTCACCAGGACCTGCGTCACCCGCGGCGGCGGCGCAGTCACGGTGAGCGGCGCGCTGGTCGTCGTCGTGCCCCCGTCACCGTCCGTAACCTCCAGCACCACGTTGTAGTCGCCGCCCTGGGGTGGTGTGAAGCTCACCGTGTCACCGACCAGCAGCGTCCCTTCGCCCGCATTGGGACCGGTCAGCAGCTCGATCGCCCAGACGAACGTCAGTGGATCGGCCGCGCCGGCCGGATCCGTCGCCGCGGCGGCGAGCGGCACGCCGGCGCCGATCGAGCCTTGCGCCGGCACGTCGAACTGCGTGATCGTCGGATCGACATTGCGAACCACGACCGTGCGCTGCTCGCTGTCGGCCACGCCGTCGTCGTCGGTCACCGTGACGGTCACGTCGAAGACGCCGGTCGGGCTGTCGTCCTGGTACGGGTGCGTCAGCGTGAACGGCTGGCCCGTCGCCGCGCTCGCGTCGTAGGTGATCGTCTCGACGTTGGTCGGCGAAGACGGATCACCCCAGTTCACCTCCAGCGTGAACGTATCGAGCACGCCGACGTCCGTGAACGAGCCGGTCAGCGTCGCCGTCCCCGCCTCGTCGATCGACCCGATCGGGTTGAGGCGGACGTCCGGTGCGACGCCTTCGACCGCAAGCTGAAGCGCCGCGGCGTTGGCGAACGTCTGGCCGCCGCTCGTCATCAGGTCGATCGAAATCGTGGGCAGCGCATTGTCCTGGTACACGTGGGTCACGTCGCCCGTCGCGCCCCGCGTCTCGAGAATGCCGTCGCCCCAGTCCACGACGATCGCGTCGACCGTCGCCGCGCCGGGCCCGGTGATCTGACCGAGCGTGAGCGTGTAGGTCTCCTACTCCTGGACCGTCGTGGCGCCACTGATGTCGATGCGCGGCGCGATGACCGGTTCGACGGTCAGCAGGTGCGTGCCGAACGTCTCGAGCGAATCGGCCACGATGAAGTAGTCACCGTCGTACGCGAATCCATCGAACGAGATCTCGGCGCTGCCGACGCCGTCGTTCGTGGCGTCGGATGCCAGCTCGTTGCCGTCGCGATCGACCAGGCGCACCACCGGCTCCCGAAGCGTGCCGCTCGAGGTGACGTCGCCCGCCACCGTCGCGGTCAGCGTGTCGCCGGACGCCGCCGTGATGCGGAAGAAGTCGAGGTCGCGGTCGAGGCCGTCGGCGATCGCGCCGCTTACCTCGACCGATCGGCCGCCGCTGCCCTGCACGACCAGGCTACCGGTCAGATCGTTGGCGAACGGAAGGTCCGCCGCGCTCACGCCGATCGTGCCGTCGTCGTTGGCCTCGCTCTCGGCGGACAGGAACGGCACCGCCGTCGGCCGGTTGACCACGGCCGAAAGCGTGTAGTCGCCCATGCCCCGGAACGTCGACTGGTCGTCCGGATTCGTCAGCAGCTCGGTGTCCGCGAGCAGGTAGTACGTCGCGTCCGCGGTGAACGTGAACATCAGCTGCGCATCCGGGTTCATGGCGTCGATGTCGTCGTTGGCGGCGAGCACCGCGCCGGTGGCGTCGAGCAGCGCCAGCGTCGGATCGACGAGTGTGCCGCCTCCGCCGGTCGCCCCGACGAGCGTGGCCGCCAGCGACTCGCCCGACAGGGCGTCGAACCGGTAGAAATCGCCGAAGTCGGTTTCGCTCTCGATGAAGCCCACGACGGCCGCCTCGTAGTCGTTTCCGCCGACGGGGGAGAAGTCGCCGCGCAGATCGTTCGCCACGGCGAGATCCGCCGCGAGCACGCCGTCGGCGCCGTCGTCGTTGGGCTCCTCGTCGGTCTCGAGAATCGGCAGCGCGTCGGCGTCGGTCAGCTGCAGCGCCAGCCGATAGGTCCCGGCGCCCGGGCGCGACACGCCGTCCTCGTCCTCGACGGCGACCGAGATCGTGAAGCTGCCCGCGATCGCGTAGGCGTGCGTCGCCTGACTGACGACGCCCACGCGTTCGACGCTGCCGTCGCCCCAGTCCACGATCAGGTCCGTCGGCGTGTCGGCGCCGGGATCGGTCACCGTGTCGAGCGACAGGGTGAACGTCTCGTTCTCATCGACGACTTCCTGGCCGCCGGCCTCGATCGTCGGCGTCACGTTGAGCACGAGCACGTCCAGCGTCTGCGGCACGGCGAACGTCCCGTCCTCGTCGGTCACCATGAGGCTGATGGTGCGCGTGATCTCGCCATCGTCGTAGACGTGCGTCGCGTCCCTCGGCGTGAACTCGGCGGTTGCCGTGCGCACGTGCTGGATATCGAGCGTGTAGCTGCCGGTGGCCGAACCCGACGATGCCACGGCCACGTAGACCTGGACGTCCGTGGCGAAGCTCGAAAAGTTCAGCGACGCGCCGCCCGCGCCGATCTGCACGGGGAACACGAGCGTCGCACCCTGGAAGGCGCCGTCGCCGTCGACATCGCTGCCCGGAAGGCCGAGGTCAGTCGCGGAGACGCCGCCCGCCGCGTCGGCCACGGTCAACGTGCCGCCGCCCGTGGTCGCGTCGACCAGCTCGATGCCGAGCTCCGAGCCCACCCGGGCCGTGATCGCGACTGCGTTCGTCTCCGCCGCGGCGTTGATCGCGTCGAGCACGTCCTGCACGGTGACGGCATCGTCGATGTCGACGCCGAAGGACGTGCCGTCGATCGCCGTGATCGTCAGATCGTCGAATCCGCTTCGCGTCTGGACGCCGCTGCCGCCGTTGAGCGTGGCCAGCGCCGTGGTCTCCAGCGCGTCCGGCCGCTGCCAGAGCCCCGTCGCCGCGGCGCCGAGCGCACCGCCGACCTGGACGTCGAGCTGATCCCCCGCGGCGACCTCGACCAGGAAGTGATCCTCGTCGTCGCCACTGGCGATCTCACCGGAGATCGTGGCGGTGAACCGCTCGCCCGGGCCGACGTAGCCCGCATCGTGGCTGAAGCTGCCGCGCAGGTCGTTGGCGCGCTCCAGGTCGGTGGCGGACGTGCCCGGCACGCCGTCGTCATTGCTCTCCTGCTCGGCGCCGATCGCATCGACGGGCAGCCGCACCGTCTCCGTGGTGCCGTCCCCCCAGTCGATGGTCACCGACGCGACGTGGTCGGCGCCTTCGTCGATCACCTCGTCGACGTTCAGCGAGAAGTCCGTCCCCTCGCGGACCTCGGCCGACGAGCCGCTGAACGTCACCTGGGGCGCGACGTTCTGAACGTCGATCACGATCGGCGTGGCCGCGTAGGTGCCGTCCTCGTCCGTCACGGTCGCCGTGACGGTGAACGTGCCGTCGTCGACGTAAACGTGATCGATCTGCGGCGTGTCGGCCGACACGACGACCGAGTTGCCGTCGCCGAAATCGATCGTCCAGCTCTGGAGCTCGTCGTCGCCGGGATCATCCGTGACGCCGAGGTCGAAGAGCAGATCGCCGCCCTCGGTAAGCGTCGACAGCGCCGCGCTGATCGTCGGCGTGGGCGCCACGTTGTTGACGGTGATCGATTTCGTCTGCTCGTAGCTGCCGTCCAGGTCGAACGCCGTGGCGGTGATCGTCCGCTGCACGCCGCCCGCCGGTCCGTCGGCGTAGACGTGCGTGAGCACGCCGGCCTCTGAGGAAAGCACGCTGGGCGTCGTGTTGTCGCCCCAATCGATGATCCACTGCGTGGCCGGGCCGATGCGCAGCCCCGGCGCCGCGAGCGCCAGGGCGTACGTGCTGCCTTCGTCGATCGCAGCATCGCCTGCGAGGTCCAGCACCGGGATCACGTCGTTGACCGTGATCGACGTGAACAGCTCGAGCGCCCCGCCGTCCTTGTCCTCGACGACGGCCCGCACGGTGATCGGCGACGAGAACAGGTCCAGCAGCGCCGAGGGCACCGTGACCGCGTGGTCGCCGCCGGGCGCCGACGTCTCGACGAAGTCGATCGTGCCGTCGTTGCCGAGATCCAGCGAGATGGTGAACCCGGCAGCCACGTCGGCCGGCGACGGATCGGACAGGCCGAGAATCGTGAGGGTGGCGTCGTTCGCCTCGTCGACCGTGTCGCCCGTGATGCCGATCGCGGTCGGCGGCGCGTTGGCGATCGTGAAGAAGACCCGCGTGTTGGGGTCGGGGGGGATCGGATTCTCCCCGCCGCCGCCGCGCGCCCCGCCATAGGGATCGAGGATCGTGCCGACCTCGCCGATCGGGAATCCGAAGCTGCGGTAGTCGGAGTACAGATCGAAGAACGCCTGCGCCGTGTCGTCGATGAAACCCTGCGCGATCAGGTCGGACCAGGGAATCGACAGCGGGCTGCCGGTGCTGCCCGCCGCTTCGGCGACGATGTTCGGCAGGAGGTCGCCGTCGAGGTCCGCGAGGATGGCGTCGGCGCCGGGCGCCACGGCGGTCACGGTCAGGGGCTGCCCCTCGACGACGGAGAGCGAGTTCGGGCCCTGCAGCGCCGGCGGTGTCGGGCGCATGCGGACGTCGGTCGAGAAGTCGGGGACCCACGAGCCTTCGTCGGTGAAGAAGATCACCGAGGGGTGGAAGAACCCGGAATTGTTCTCGCCGAACGTGTCATAACGGTGCTCGAAATTGAAAAACTGCTGGGTGTTCGCCACGTCGGTCGTGATGTCGTAGTCGAAGGTCTCCACCGTCCCGTCCCCCCAGTCCAGGCGGATGCTGCGCACCGGGTCGTTGCCCTGATCGGTGAACTCGGTCACGTACGGAACCGTCGCCGTGACCTCGGGCTCGGGGACCGGCCCCTCGCTGCCCAGGCTGAACAGCGTGTAGGCCAGCGGGTCGCGCTCGGTGACCGTCAGCGTCGTCGCCTGCGTCGACACGAAGTCCTTGCTGTCGATGACCTGCAGCGCGATCGTGTACACGCCCTCGTCGTTGACGACCACCGGGCCGTCGCGCGTCGCGGCGAGGATGTCACGCCAGCGGAACCGTCCTGCCGCGGCGCCGAAGTCGTCGTACAGCTCGTCCTCGTCGAAGTCCCATCCCACGGACGCGATCGTCGGCGGCGGCTGCACGTTCTCGAGCTGGACGATGCCGATCAGGTTGACGGAATCTCCCTCCTGGATCGGCCCGTACGGCCCCTGCGCAAGCACGCGCGTGGGCGAGCCGGGAATCTCCTCGATCCGGATGTACTCGAGCATGCCGGTGCCGGGCACATCGACATTGTCCTCGGCCGGGTTGGGCGCCAACGGGTTGTTGACGAACTTCGGCTCCTCGTTCTCGTTGACGCCCGGCGTGTTCGGATTGTCCGGCTCGTTCGGGAACAGCCCCGCGGCGGGAATGCCCAGCGGATCGAGCAGATCGTGCCCCGTCCCGCCGTCGATCACGAGCGTGGCCGTCGTGTCGATCCGGTCCAGGTGCAGGGTCAGGAGATCCGCGTCATCGCCCAGGTCGAGGCGGGTGACCGCCGCGCCCGCGGCGACGCTCAGGATCTCCACGTAGTCACGATCCTCGATCGACGCGGTCTGGTGCGTGCTGATGGACAACGTGCTGTTCGGCGTGCTCGCTTCGGCGATGACCGTGTCGCCGCGATGGTGCGTGTCGATCGTGATCGATCCGCCGTCGCCGGTGAATCCCCTTGCCGTGACGTGATCGAGCGAGTCGCCGAAGGTGTCGATGTCGATCGCCGTGGACGGTCCGATAGCGCCGGTCACGTCCACGTTGCCGCCCTGGTTCGTCGTGATGCGCAACGTCCCCGGAATATCGCCGGAAACCCGAATGCGGTTTCCGAAGCCCGTCCCCGCGTGGATCGTGTGGTTCGACACCGTGTCGACGACCGTGATCCGGTCGTTGCCGTCGCCGGTGCTCAGGGTGAAATCGTTCACCGCGGGCGCGGCCGTCTGGTTGATGGTGTCGCCGGCGCCACCGGTCGTCAGCGTGAGCGTCTCGAAGTTCTCGAAACCGATGCCGAGCGTGCGCGACGCGCTTCCGACATCGAGCGAAGTCAGCCCGGCCTCGCCGTCGACGTAGAGGTTGCCGCCCTGCGTGAACATCAGTCGGGCATCGGCGAACAGCGACGAGGTGGTGTCCAGCAGCGTCTGCACGAACTGGAGCGACGTCACGCTGCGGCGCAGGACGGTGATGCCGTCGGTGGTGTCCGACGCGACGTACAGGTTCGTCCCGTCCGCGGCCAGCGCGCTCAGGCCGGCCAGGCCGCGAATGCCGGGGTCGCTGTCCTGGAACGTCCCGGGGCCGCTGCCCACGATGCCGTTGCTCAGCACGTCGATGCGGCCCGGCGACCCGATGAACAGGTGCCCGCCGGCCGGCACCATGTGGACGGTCCCTTCCGCGATCGGCGTCGTGTTCGGATTGAGGAAGACGCCGTTCGTCGACAGGCCGATCGAGCGCAGCACGTCGTTGTCCGCGCCCGGCACGTCGACCGCGACCAGGAGCTGATCGCCGAATCGCAGAGAGGACTTGATCGTCGCCCCGGCGCCGAGCCAGGACACGAGCGACGTTTCCGTGACGGTCGAGTTGTTCGGAGTCGGGAACCCGTCGATGAAGGCGACGTCCGTCGCGCCGAGCGCGAAGTACTGGTCGCGGAAATCCGTGTCGTCCGTCACGTCGATGGGCGCGAAGCCCAGGTCGATGGGTATCGGAAACGCGAAACCGCTGCCGAACTGGTCGTAGGAGATGACCCGGTCGAGCCCGGTGGTCAGCTCGATCTTGATCCCGAAATCGTTGACCGCGATGCGCGAAGCAGGTGTGAAGTCCGGGTTCGTGATCGTGCCGAGCGTCGCGAGTGTCGTCGCGTCCATGAGGCGCATCACGCTGTCGGTGGCCATCGTGTACAGCCGACCGCGCGCCGCCACGACCTGCGTGAACTCGATCCCCATCGTCGCCGCGACTTCGCCGAGCCCGCCCGAGAGCACCCGGAGGCGCTGGTCGGGCAGACTGCTGATCGAGTCCGCCGTGATCGTCGCGCTCGTCGTGCCGATCGGGCGCGGCAGATCGAGCGTGTCGTCACCCGCGGCGCCCGCCCGGATCCGCACGTTGTCGAATCCGGTCGTGGCCATGAACAGCTCGAAGCCCGACGTGCCCGGGTCGTCCGCGTACACGTCGCCCAGGTCGTCGACGCGCCAGTCCACGGTCGAGCCGAAAGCGCTGTTTTCGATGACGAGCCCCTCGACCGTGACCGGCAGACCGGGGCGGAGATAACTGTACGAGGCGTCGCTCGGGATCAACGGGACGTTGACCTGGACCGAATCCGTGTCGTCGCCGCCGTCGATCTCGGTCGTGGCCGCGGAGCGATCAATCTCGAAGACGTCGGCGCCGGCGTTGCCCGAGAGCACCAGCGTCCGGCTGTCGGTGCGGTCGACGCGGAGGTGGTCGGCGTGCTCCGAAAGCTCGATCGTCACCGGGTCGAAGCCGCTGATGTCGACGTCAGCGCCCGAGCGGCTGTAGTTCATTTCACGCAGGGGCGCAGTGTCGTCGTCCTTGTAGGTGGCCGAGACGGCCGGACCGCCGCGCTCGTCGATCACCAGTCGGTCGCTTCCGTCGCCGAAGACGACCGTGGTCGAAGCCGGCCGAACGATCTGCACGAGATCGTTCGACGCGCCCGTGACGTCGACGGTGGTCGGCTCCGAGACTCCGGTGATGACGATCGTCGGACTGGCCGCCGCGTTCGTCGAGCCCGTCACCGCCAGGCTCTCGAACCCGTTCGTCGTGATCGCAGCGCTGTCCGTGGACGAGACCGTGATGGAGCCGCCCGTGATCGACACCGTGTCGTCGTCCGACCGGGCGCGCTCGTCGACGGTCAGTGCGTCCGTGCCGCCCTCGCCGTTGATCGCCAGGGTCATGGCGACGCCGTCGAACGTGGCCGGCGTGCTCGCCGCGCCATCGCCGATGGCAACCGAGTCGTTGCCCCCTCTCAGATTGACGGTCGTCGGCTCCGTGAGCGAGCGCACGATCAGGTCGTCGCCGCCGGAGCCGTTGCCGAGATTCAGGGTGGTCAGCGTGGTGCCCGACGCGTTGACGAGCACGTGGTCGAGGGCCGAGTCGATCGGACTCGGCGACCCCAGCAGTTGCGATCCGGAAAGCTGCCAGTAGTCGGTGCTCCCCGAACCCTGATCGTCGTAGGTGAAGTTCACGTGATCCACGCCCGTCGTCGTGAGGCTTCGCGTGTCGTTCGCACCGGTCACGGCCCCCGTGAGCGTCGCGTTGACGGTGTCGGTGCCCAGCGCGTCCCCTCCGCCGTCGACGATCACGTCCTGACCGAGCGGCGCCGTGACGACGTTCGTCGCCTGCCCCAGCTTGATCTCTACCTTCTCGAAGGCGTCGAACGTCGGATCGGCGCCGGCGCCGATGCCGGTCACGGTCGACGAGTTGATCTGGATCGTGCGCGCCGTCCGTCCCGTGCTGTCGTCGAACACGACGGTGTCGGTGCCCGCGCCGCTCGTGGCCGAGACGGTTCCGGTCAGGCCGGACAGCACGCCGTCACCGAAAGTGACGGTGTCGTCACCGCCGCCGAGATTCACCGTCACCGTGTCTGAAGCGGCGTTCGTCTGCTCCACCGTGACCGAGTCCGATCCCGCGCCGCCCGTCACGATCGTCGCCGGCGTGACCGTGTCCTGCAGAATCACCGTGCCGCCCGTCGTCGAGGTCGCGGTGAGATCGAGCACCAGGTTCTGGTTCCCCGCGTCGATCTTGATGTTGTCCGTGACGCCGTCGCGCTGGCCCCGGACGTTGCCCGCGCCGCTCTGCTGCCGCGTCATCCTGAACGTGGGCGCGCCGATGCCGGCGCCGTCGTCACGAATCGTGATGTCCGTCGCGCCGGTGTCGATGATGTGGTGATTGCCGGAGACGACGGAGATGTCGTCGTCACCGGCGCCGCCCGTGATCTTGCTGACATCGCCGCTGTTGACGGTGATGACGTCGTTGCCATCTCCGCCGTCCAGTTCGAGTGCGACCAGATCAGTAGGAACGACCGCCGTCGCGTCGACGGTCAGTGTATCGCCGGCGCCGGCGCCCTGGACCACGAGCGTGACCTTCGTCTTGTCGGTGCCCGTCAGGCGGGTCATCAGCGTCGATCCGCCGCCGATCATCGAGTCGACCTCGACGACGCCCGGCGAGCCGGTCACGGTCACGCCGCGCACGGCGACGGTGTCGGCGCTGCCTGAACCCAGGACCGTCACGGTGCCCTCGGTCAGGTTGATCGCCAGCGACTGAATGTTCGATGACGAGAGATCGCCGTACTGCACGGTGTCGCCGCCGCCGCCCAGTGACAGGCTGACGTCCTCGACCCCGACCGCATCGAGCGTGTCGTTCACGCCGTTGTCGATCATCAGCGTCGACCCGGAGGTCGAGAGCACGATGTGGTCCGCCATGTCCACGTATCCCTGCCGGCTGCGCCGCCCGATCATCCCGACGGCCACGGAGTTGCCCGTGGCGCGGATGATGTCCATCGCGCCCGCCGAATCGTTGATCGTGTCCATGCCTTCGGTGGCGACCCAGCTGTAGTCGTCGTCGCCCGCTCCGCCGATGAGCGAATCGTTGCCCAGGCCTCCGTCCAACGTATCGTTGTCGTTGCCGCCGGAGACCGTGTCGTCGGCCCCGCCGCCCGAGAGCATGTCGTCGCCGTCCCCGCCGTTCAGCATGTCGGCGCCCAGGCCGCCGCGAAGCGTGTCCCTACCACCATTGCCGGAGAGGTTGACGGCGGAGGAGCCGTCGTACGCGACGAGATCGTCGCCGAGACCGCCGGCGATCGTCACGGGCACCCCCACGGTCGAGGCGAACGAGAGACTGTCGTTGTCCCCGCCCCCGTCGGCCGTGATCGACTTGACGTTGATGAAGGTGCGCTGACCGGAGCCGACCTGGGTCCCCGACGCGTTGAAGCCCGTGAAGTTGACCACGATCGTCTCGCCCTGCGAAGGGACCTGGGAGTTCGTCGCGCCCCGCGACGCGACGACGAACATCTCGCGCACGCCGCCATCCGAGTTCTCGTTCGTGCGCGCGATCGTGTACTTCCGCCGGCTCGCATCGGCGCCCGAGAACAGCTTGAGGTTCCCGCCGGCCTCCACCTCGCCGATGATCGGCTTGAACAGCGTGATGCCGTTGACGAGCTCCGTGTCGGTCATCGACGCGAGGTTGCCGCTCACGATCGTGATCGTCGCGAGGTTGAGCTGGTAGGAGAACGAGAGGAACCGGAAGAGCACCGCCTCGAACATCACGTCGAACGTCACGACCACGGATCCGCCGAAATTGAAGAAGCCGCCGAAGGTGAAGACGAACTCGGCGTCGTTCAGGTGCTTGCTCGCATTGTCGATGATGATCCGCCGCTCCAGGCCGCGCAGCGCGCCGTCGTAGGTGAACGGCGCCGTCGGCTTCACCGGGTTCGTGCCCTCAGGCGCGGTCAGGAAATCGAGCGTGCCGTCGGGAATGTCATTGATATCCCAGAAAAGCGAGCCGACGAGGCCGCCGGAGATCGACGCCTCGGCCCTCAGGATGTCGATGTCGAGCCCGGCCCGCAGGAACGGCCGGAAGATGAGCTGGAAACCGAACTCGGGCTTGTCGGTCTTCTGCGGCACGATGCCGCTGGTCAGCGACGACCCCGAGGGAATGCCGTCGAAGTTGCCCGTGTTGTTGTGGTCGTCGTAGAACTGGCCCTGCAGCAGCAGTTCCTTCTTGCCGGCGACGGACAGCTTCAGGTTCTCCGTGCTCGAGAAGTCCAGCGCGTCGGTGAAGGTCTTGATGCCCACGCCGTCGTAGGCGTAGGTGAAGTTCGTCAGCATGTTGAACGCGATGGCAAAGCCGAACTCGGCCGTGATGCCCGCGCGCTTCAGGACGTTGGCGATCGTCTTGAACGGCAGGCCGAGCAGCCATTCGATCGAGAGCTCCAGCTCGAGGTTCGTCGTGAAATCGAAGAACTTGCCGTTCGGATTGCCGATCATCATGTTGCCGAGGATGGTCGGGTCGTTCACGAACGGGAACTGGAAGCCGGCGCCGCCGCTGAACAGCTTCCTGGATCCGCGTTGCACCGTCGCCCCCTTGTTCGACCGGTCGTCGACGGTCCGCTGAATGAGCGTCTGCAGGTCCTTCGACCTGGTCTTGTCCAGCAGCTGGAACTTCTTGCCGGTCGCGTTGGGTTTCTCGGGAACGATCGTGCGGAAGGCGAAGAGGAACCGGCCCACGCCGGTGGAGCTGCCCGACTGCTGCTGCGACGTCGAGAAGTCGCCCGGCGTGAAGTTCTTGAATCCGAGGATGCCGTCGACGACCCGCAGGAACTGGTCGAGCAGCAGCAGGCCGGTGAGCGCGTTCGGCTTGTCGATGAACAGCAGCTGCAGCAGCTCGATGAGCTTCGGGCCCCGGCTCAGGCCGATCTTCTTGAACACGTCGTCGATGCCGGGGATCGGGTCGACCAGGATGTCGACGAGAATGCCCAGCGGCTGAAACACCTGCTGCAGGCCGTGCACGTTGGAGTTCATGAGCCCCGTGACGAAGCTGATCTCGTCGATGGAGGTGTTGCGGTAGTCCAGGTCGTAGCTGATGCTCGTCTTCGTCGGATCGGTGACCGTGAACGCCTTCCAGTTGATCAGGGCGTTCGTCTCGAGGTCCATGTCGAACTCGCCCGTCGACTGGTCCTTCGTCAACAGGCCGCCGAAGTCCGGGATCGCGCCGAAGTCGGCGCGCAGGTTCACGTTCGCCGTGCCGGTGATCGTCAGATCGTCGGAAAGGAGCGTCGAGACCTCGGCCGACGTGATCCGGTTGTTCGTCCCGCTCGCCGGCTTCAGGTCGACGCTCCAGGTGATGTTGAACTGCGAAGGCGTCGAGCTCTGCTTGAACGACGAGCCGAAGATGCCGAGCTTGCCGTAGGCGAGCAGGTTCGAGTCGGCCTGCCCGGCGACGTTCACCGTCAGCTCGTCCTGGCCGCCGCTGAGGTCGCTGCTGTTGCGGACGTCGATGAAGAAGCTGCTCGCATCGACGCCGAACTTGAGGCGCAGCGTCCAGTTCACGGTCGCCGTCACCTGGTCGACGCCGCCGAGCAGCGCCTGCAACGCCGGCGCCTCGGACAGGTGGAAGTCGAAATCCTGGCTGGCCAGGCTCTCCGACAGCACGACCGTGAACAGCACCACTTCGGGATCGGTCGCGTCGACCGTCACGTTCGACACCGTCGCGCCGAGCGTGCTGAACCGGTGAATGACCTCGGTCCGGGCCTCCTGAGGCGTCGCGGTCGCGAAATCGAAGTTGGACGTCGCGTTCGCCGGGTTCGACCAGACCGACTCGACGCGATCGGCGATCTTGCCGGCGGTGTGCGTCGCCATCTCGTCGCCGATGATGGGCAGGACCGCTTCGAACGGGCTGTCTACCGCCGTCGTGGCCTGGCCGTCGAGCACGCCCTGGATGACCGGGAACAGGTCCGTCGCGCCCGTGCCCCCCAGCCCCGCCTCGATCAGCCCGAGATTGGCCGTCAGCAGCAACCGGTCCTCGAGCATCTCGAGCATCTCGAAGCGCCCGGCGCTCCGGTCCATACGCGGATGACTGCGGCGCGATCTTCTGCGATTTCGCGAATTGGCCATGAACTGCTGCTCCTGAAAGAGCCCCCACTTCCCAAGGGTCGGGGCCTGATCCACATGCACTACACCACCGTGAACAACCTATCCGCCCCCCCCGTCCCTCCGTCGAGACGATCCTCGTCCAGCCGGTCGAGCCAGCCAGGACGACCCCGGGTCGCGGCGCGCAGTGACGCTTCGCCCCAACCCTGCCAGCGCGCCAGCGCCAGCGCCAGCGCGTCCACCGTGTCGGTCTGCGCCGCGGCGCGGCTCGTGGGCGGCGTGATCGAGTTCGTGAAGTTCGCGAGGACGACCAGCAGGTCGTCGGTCCCGACGATGCCATCGGGCACGCCGCCCGGCCCCGACGCGTCACCTCGAGAGAGGTCACCGGTCGGCACGTTCTGCGTGAAGTTGGTCAGCACCGTCGCCAGGTCCGAGGTGCCCACCGTGAAGTCGCCGTTGAGATCGCCGGGGATCGTCACGATCAGGCGCGGCGCGGCGACGGCGAAGGGCACCGCCGTGTTCAGGACGTCCTCGATCAGCGCCGTGTCGTGGGTCCGTCCCGACACGATGTCGAACGTGTACACCCCCAGCGCGCCCTGAAGCACGCGGTAGTCGACACGGATCAGGCCGTCGCCGTTGCTGACGGGGAACGGCGTTTCCGTAAAGTTGACCGTGCCGTGGTAGTACTCGCGCGGTGCGTGGTCCGTGTTACCGAAGGCATTCAACGGATCGGGCGCGGTGGCGGCCGGCGCGTTGAGCGCAGCGCCGCCGCCGACGAGCACGACGTCCGCGCCGTCGCCGGGACCTTCGACGCGCACCCGCACGGAATAGTTCAGCAGGTTGAGCGGAATCCCCTCGTCGGTGCCGAAGGTGATGTCGACGGATCCGGAGATCGCGGCCGAAGGCGTCGTGACCACGCGGTCCGCGCCGCCGAGCGTGACCGAGAAGCCGTTGCGCGCAGGCTGCGGCGCTGACGTCGGAAGGGCGCTGCCGAGGTTCTCGCGCAGCGGCGCCTTGTCGAGGTCGTCCACGGTCCCGTCGCCGTTGAGGTCGGCGAAGATCGAATAAGCGCCCGCGCCGGCGACGGCGCCCAGCGCTTCGCGCAGCGGCCTGATGTCGAAGATCGTCGCCGCGCCGTCCCGGTCGACGTCGGCCGGCGCCGTGTCGATACGGAACGAGAACGCCCCCCCCGGAACGCCGTTGCCGGAGGGGAAGACGCTCGTCGCATCCGACCACTCGCCGTCCAGCGGCACGCCGACGCCGGTCACGCTTCCGTCGCCGAACCGCAGCCGCAGCCGGTCGCCGCGCAGCGGCGTCGGAAGCGTCCATACCGCCTGGAATGACCCGTCCGGACCGGTCTCGGTCGTGAAGCCGCTGAACGCGTAGTCGTCACTCGCATCTTCGATACCGTCCGGACCGAGCGTGCCGCTGAGCGCGAGATCCGCCTGGATCACGTCGACGGTCTCGCTGAAACGGATGATGACCTGGTCGGTCCCGGCCCACGGCAGCGAATCAAGCTGCGCCACGGATCCGACAGGAATCGGGTAGCCGCGCGCGCCGCCCGTGCCGACCGCTTCGAGCTGATCGAGGAACGGGGCGGTCCACGACGTCCCGCCGACGAGCACCTGCGTGACGCGCGGCGGGTTCCGGTTCAGCCATACCCGACTGTCCGCCCCGGACTGGTTCACGACGACGGCGTCGAGATCGCCGTCGCCGTCCAGGTCGCCAAGGGTCACGCCGGAACTGATCTCGCTCGCCAGGTTCTGGCCACTGTCGGCGAAGTTGCCGCTGCCGTCCCCCAGCCACAATCGGTTGACCTCGCCTCCGAA
>NYZC01000313.1 GCA_002686995.1 Phycisphaeraceae bacterium
GCGATCTCGACCGTCGTGCCTTCCCAGTAGAAATTGGGGAAAGGCTGGCCGTCGGACCACATCGGCATGAAGCTCCCGTGATGATCCTGGGCATACTGGTACTGCGTCTGGCCGGCGCCGCGCAGGTTGGTGGCGCAGATCGTGCGCCGCGCGTACTCGCGCGAGCGCTTGACCGCCGGGAGCAGCAGGGAGATCAGAAGGGCGATGATCGAGATCACCACCAGCAGCTCGATTAAGGTGAAGCCTCGGGAACGGGACGGGGATCGTCCGCTGGCGTTCATGGTGGTATCGTAGCAATAAGGGGAGGGGAATCCCGCAGCGGGGATGGCCGCTCGGGCCGAGTCCAGCCCGTTTCTATATGCTTTCGCGATGCAGATTCCAATCAGGACAAACCAGGTGGCGAAGGCAGGCAGGGCATTGAGCGGCATCGGGGGACCCCCCCAACCCCCCCTTACGAAGGGGGGGCTCTTGTTACTGGTACTCCTCACTGGGCTTCCGGCCTTCGCGGAGAACCTGTACGAGGACGATTTCGAGTCTTCGACGGCGGGTACGTTTCCCGCGCGGTGGCAGGCGCGTGGGCCGTATTGGGCCGGCAGCGAGCTGTACGCGGTCGAAGAGGTCGAGGGCCGCGGTCAGGCGCTGGCGCTCAAGGGCCGGTACTTCCACCACCTGGACCTCGACCTTCCCGATCGGCTCGACCATGGCACGCTGCGCCTCCGGTTCGACGTGCGCCTGGCCGAGGACCATGACAAGCTCTGGTTCACGGTGACCGTCGACGACGAACGGCCGCCGGTCGACGTCGACGCGGGGTGGGAGCGGCCGCGCGAGTTCGCGTCGTACCTGTGGTTCCACGACCGCGAAAACGGTCCGGCGCTGTACGCGGTTGCCTGGGATCGCAAGCAGACGCGCCTGAAGGGCCTGGAGCCTCAGAGGTGGTACACCGTCGAGGCGGTGCTCGACCTCGCCGAGCGGAAGTACGACGTCTCGGTCGACGGCGAGATCGTCGCGTCCGACGTGCCGTTTCGGGATGTCCGCTGGTTCCTCGGCGCCAACCATGTCGTGCTGCGCGGCGGCAAGGTGCTGCTGGACGACTTCAGCGTCACCTACGTGCCCGGGGATCCCGCGACGGCGCGCCTTCCGTCGGCCCTCGCCGTGCGCCCGCGCTCCGTGCCGGCGCACCGTCTCGACCGGGATCCGAAGATCGACGGCACCCTCGGCGATGGCGAATGGGCCGACGCCTGGCGTACCGGGACGTTTTACGCGTCCGGAGGTGATGCCGCGAAGACCGAAGCGCAGATGATGCTTGGCTTTCGCGGCGACTGGCTCTACCTCGCCGTGCGCGACGACGCGCCTCGCGATCTTCGAGTGCGGATCGATCCGTCCGGCTCTCGTTACGGGCGTCATCTCTGGTTCGAAACCAATGCCGACGGAGATCGTCGTCACGGCACGAGCGACGGCCAGAGGTTCGATCCGCCGTGGCGCGTCGCCACCGCGCGCGACGGCGACACGTGGACGGTCGAGTGCGCAATTCCGCTGTCAAGGTGCGCGCGCGTCTACTGGTCGGCAGCGGCGTGGGCGTTCAACGTGACGCTTTCGGGAGGTGGCCGCGAGCCGGTGATGCTCTGCCCTGACGGAGGCGAGCCGGACAACACGATCAGGTTCGCGATGCTTGCGGGTGTGGACGCGGTCAACACGTCGCGCGTCCGATGCCGCATCGAGCGTTCCCGGCCGCCTCATACGGGTCGGCACGTCGTGCGGGCCGAATTGTGGAACGAGTGCGACGAGGAGGTCGGGCCGTTCGTGCCATCGCTCGCCATCTCGCGCCCGGACGGCAAGCACCCCGTGATCGACCTGGAGCCGATGCGGCTCGGCGCGGGCGAACGGAAGGCGCTGGGTTTCGACCTCGACCTGGATCGTCGCGGCGGGTACCAGTTTCAGCTGAGCGCATGGCAACCGGGCGTCGAGACGAAGCAGCGGACGCGGGACGCCCAGTTCGGGGTAAGCCGGCCGCGCTTCGTCGAGGTGTTCGAGCCCGGCGTGCTGAGGCTCCTGGCGGATCGCAACTACTACACGACCGAGTCGGTCGCCCGCATCCTGGGCAGGATCGCAGGCGTGGATCTTTCGTCGGGATCGGCGGCCCGAGTCACGGTGCGGCATGGCGACGAGGTCCTGGTGCAGAACCGGCAGCCGATCAAGAGCGCGCCGTTCGTCGTCAGCGTCGATCTTGACCGTCTGCCATTGGCGACGAGCGAGGTGATCGTCGAGGTGCTCGACGCCGGGGGCGCGCAGGTCGCCACCGCAAAGACCGCGCTGGTGCGCCGCGCGCCGCGCCGCGAAGAGGTGAAGATTCGGTGGGACAACGTGGTTCTCATTGGCGGGCGCCCCTACTTTCCGGTGTTCCTGTGGAGCGGCGACATGGTCAAGATCATGTCGCTGGGCGGCAACACGGCGCTGATCGGCAGCTTTTCGCTTCCGCTCGATCGGTACGAGCAGGCGTTCCAACTCGCGAAGAGCCGCGGTCTCAAGATCATCTACTGGGCGGCCCATCCGTGGGAGAACCCCGACGAGGCGCTGCCGAAGATCGACACGGTGCGCGATCATCCCTCGTTCATGGGCTGGCTCGTCGAGGACGAGCCGAAACCGCTGCCGCATTCGGAGCCGGTGCGTGAGCTTCGCGATCGGATTGCCGCCCACGATCCATACCGGCCCACCATGCTGACCTACGTCGCAAGCTGGGGACGCATCTATCGCGACGGCCTCGTGACCGCCGACATGGTGGGAATGAACGCGTACGCCAGTTACTGGCATTACGACTCGGAAGGCGTCTCGAAGTCCGTGCGGACGCTCAACGTCAACATCGACGACGGCCGCGCCGTGCTGACGACGCTGCAGGCCTGGCATTCGCAGGCAAATCGCGCCCATCCCACGACGAGCGAGTTTCGCCATTCGGTGTGGTCGGCGATCGTCGAGGGTTCCACGGGCATCGGCTTCTGGGGTAACGATCTGCGCAACGGATTCGGAGGCGAGGACATTCGCGGCCTGCAGAGCGACCCGGTGCTCTGGCGCGAGGTGGCGCGCACGGCGAGGGTGGTGCGGCGCCTGGCGCCGGTGCTGACGTCGGAGCAGCTCACCCGGCCCGAGGCGTCCGTCGACAACGAACTGGTTCATCTTCGAACGTGGCGCCACGACGGCGCGACCTGGGTGCTGCTCGTGAACATGCGCGGCGGTCCCGAGAACGTCACGCTGACCCTGCCCGGAAGCTCAGGCCGGCTCGTCAACGAGCTGGAGCCGGGCGGTGAGTGGGTGATGGACGGCGAGCGTTGCAGTTTTCGCCTGGGGCCGCTGCAGGCGATGATGATGCGGAATTTCTGAGGTCAGGGCGCGAACCGAATGCACAGCCGATTCCGGGTCGGCGACGGCCCCGCTCGGCAATGCGCATCGAACATCAGAAAACCGAGGGGCCCGTGATTCATGCGCATTGGATGTCCGTCTATGGTCGATGCTCGATATTGCCATTGTCGCGCGGGAATGCGGCATTATCGTATTGTTCAGTCAGTGACCTACTGAGGAGAGAATCGGGCGACGTCATCGGCATGAACGATGCGGGCCAGGTCGCGTACCTGGCGGAGTTGACCGGCGGCCTCGATCGCGGCGTGTTCTTCGAGCACACCGCCCTTGCGGTCGTGGGCGACACGATCCTGGGCCAGCCGTTCACGTCCCCCGGCGGCAGCGCGATTGCGATCGACGACCGCGGGCACGTGGCGTTCGTCGGACGGCTCGACACCCTGCGATCGCTGATCATCGCGGTTCCCGAGCCCGCGAGCCTCGTGACGCTGCTGGTCGCTTCGGCGGCGGGATTGTGGCGGTCGCGTCGTGGCGCGCCGTCATTCGATGATCAGAACGGCAACCCGTAAGGCTCCGGTCCGTCCTTCCACCATCCGCGGCCAAGCTTCGGCGTCAACGCGTCCGGGCCGTGCCAGACGACGTGGCCGCCCAGGTAAAAGTGGTTGGCGCCGGCCAGCGAGCCGAACGTCTTGAGGCGGGGATTCGCCTCGTGCCAGTTGATGATGCGGCTCGCGCCGAATCCGCCCTGGAGGTGCGCGACGTGCCACCACTTGACGTCTCGATGGATCCCGGTGAGCGCCGTGAGGTTGCTTGCGCTGAGCGCCAGGTCGGCAAGCAGAGGGACGTCGGGCGGCTCGGTCACCTCATGGGGGTTCTTGCGGCCGTCGACGTCACCGTCGTGGAAGGGAGCGCCGAACAGCCGGTACGCGGGAACGTTGGGCGGGCGCGACATGCCCAGGTAGGCGTAGCCGAGGTAGAGCCATTGGTCCTTGTATCGCGTGCCCTCGAACTCGGCGCGGCTCAGGCCGGCGAGGTTCGGACAATCGAAGATCTCGAACGCGTCGCTCGCATGATTACGCGACAGCTCGCGCCACGCGTCGGGCACCATCACGACGGTCTGGCCGTAACCCCGGTTCGATCGAAACGTCGGCAGCAGTGATCCGCGGTGGTCGCCGGCGTACATCAGGATCGCGGTTCCGAGGTGGCGCAGATTCCCGGCGCAGGTGACGCGCCGAGTCGCCTCTTTCGCGTAACTTATGACGGGCAGCAGCAGGGCCACGAGCATGGACAGAAGCGCCATCGTGACCAGGAGATCCACGAGCGTGATACCGCGCCGTGACCGGTAACGATTCCCCCGCGCGATCGGCATGTTTCCCTATCGACCGGCAGGTTACGATACGCCAGATGTAATGTCGATACGGACGGAGTTTCGAGGCCCGATATGTCGAACCAGAAACCCGAGAGGCACCCGAAGTTCTTCTTCCATCTCGACGGCTCGTACCTGATGTACGTGCCGCCGCCGATCACGGCGGAACGCTTCGTTCACGAGACCGTGGGCAGCCTCGACGGGACGCAGGTCGACGGCATCATCTGCCACATGTTCACGGGTGGCGATTCGGTTCCGCTGTATGCGACGGAGATCGAGGCGGCGCGCTCCGCCGCGCCCGAGAAGTACGCGAGCGTCCATATCTGGCGCAAGGTGCGCAACTTCGAGGCGATGATGGAGATGCCGGAGGATCCCTGGAAGCTGGCGATCGACGCGGCGCACGCGCGCGGCAAGCCGTTCTGGGGCGCGATGCGCTTCAACGACTCGCATCCGCCGATGTATGCCCTGCACAGCCGGCTGCTGCGCGACCATCCGGAGTATCGCCTCGGCAGTCGCTGCGGCGCGCCGGTGCATTCGCCGGGTCCCGACGGGAAGGTGTGGGAGTGCCGGCGGCTCGACTATTCCATCCCCGAGGTGCGCGCCCATCGCCTGAAGCTCATCGAGGAGGTCTGCGCGCGCTATGAAATCGACGGTTTCGAATGGGACTTCACGCGTGACGCCGGTCACAACTTCCCCGCGGGGAAGGAGGACGCCGGGCGCGGCATCCTCAACGATTTCGTGTGCGAGGCGCGGGCGCTGATCAATCGCGTGGCGTCGAAGCGCGGCCGACCTCTTGGCTTTGCCGCCCGCGTGTCAGGCTCGCTGGACGCCTGCCGTCGCTTCGGCCTCGACGTCGAGCAGTGGGTCCGCGACGACGTGTTCGACATCATCACGCCGACGGTCTTCTACGACACGGCGTGCGAGCTTCCGTTCGACGAGTTCGTCGCGCTGGCGCGCGATCACCCGTGCCGCATCTACGCCAACGTCACGGAGGGCGTCGGGCCGGGCCGATTCCGGCCGCCACCGCCCGAGGCCGTGCGGGCCGGCGCGCTCAACGCGTGGCGGCAGGGCGTCGACGGCATCAACCTGTTCAACTTCCACCACCACGTCATCGCCGGCCGCCCCGGCAACCTGAACCTGCTCTGCGAGATGGGCAGCCCGGCGACGCTCGAGCGGCGCGACAAGCTGTACATGATCGCGGGCATCGGGGTCATCAGCCAAAGCCGATACTTCGAGCAGCCTTACCAGACGGCGCATCACCATCAGTTGCCCGGGCCGCTGAACGTCGGGGAGAGACTCGACATCCGGGTGCCGATCGGCGACGACGTGGCCGCTGCGCGCCGCGACGGCGTGCTCGGAGGGATCACGCTCCGTCTCGACCTGCTCCACGTCACGGGTTTCGAGAACCTGCACTTATCGATCAACGGCCGCGACTGCCCGCTGGACCGGGCGTCCTGGCAGCCGAGCGATCAGTACCCATGGAACTGGAACGGCATGCACGGCCACCTCGAGGCCTGCCTCGACCTGACGCATGACGAGCTCGTTCGCCAGGGCGACAATACGTTCAGCCTCGAGCTGCGCGATCGTCCGGACGACCTCGAGCCGGCGCTCTCGCTCTACGCCCTGCGCGTGGAGATCAGGTACAGCACGCTGCCGGTGCGGATCGGTAGCCGAAGTGGCCACGCTTCGGATGCCCCAAGGTGACCGTCGTCGGCCACGACGCCCCGACGCGTGGCGAATTCGGCTACGCTTTCGGCATGACACCGCGCCTCGACAGCAGGTTCGTCGAAGCCTATTGGCGCGACGGCTATCGCGTGTTTGATCGGCCGGTCTTTTCGCAGGACAAGTTCGATGGGCTGTCGGCGCTGTTCGAGGAGCTTCACGCCATGCCGCTCGAAGAGAAGCGCCGGCGCGCCGCGGCGTCGACGTTCCGGACAGACTGGGAGGACGCCAGCCTGCAGGGGCTGAACATGTGTCACTTGTGGGAGCAGAGACTGCTCGAATGGCTCCTGGACGACGAGGTGATCGATCTCGTCACGTGCATCCTCGGTCCGGATGTGGCGCTGTTCAGCTCGCATTTCATCTGTAAGGATCCGGCGGACAACATCGCGACTCCGTGGCACGACGATCGTTTCTACTGGAAGCCGCTCGTGGAGCCGATGGACGCAATCGTCACCGTCTGGCTCGCGCTGGACGATTCGGACGTCGAGAACGGGTGCATGTGGGTGGTGCGCGGTTCGCACGAGGATCCCATGATCGACGAGACCGAGGCTTACGACCCCGAGCGCAATCTCTTTTCAACCGCGCTGCCCGAGGACAAGATCGACGCTTCGAAGGCCGTGCCGGTCGAGGTGCCGCGCGCGTGCTGCTCGCTGCACGATGCGCGGCTCATTCACGGCGCGCAGGGCAACACGAGCCCGCGGCGTCGCTGCGGCTACACGATGCGGTATTTCAGCACCGCCCTGAAGCTGCTGAAGCCCGTGCAGGAGCATCCGACCTGGCTGGCCCGGGGCCGGGACCGGGCCGGAAACCGATATGTGAACGGGCCGGGTTGAGACGAGATAACTGGGGCAGTTTCAGGTAATTGCGCGGACGGCGGCAGTGACGAAATCGGCCGCCGCCAGCTATTTGAGGCGGAAGAGGGTACTTTTGTCCCGTTCCGAGATATAATCCTTTTATCTCAATGCCGAGGGACGCGTCGGGCTCGCGCAGGCCGATCGGCCGGTTGCGGGCAGCAGGAATGAGAGGATCGCGCCGCGCCCCGGGCACCTGCGTTCAAAACGCCCGTCGTCGCAGCGCCAAGTGTCGCCGCACACGCCACTGTCTGAGGTGGGATGGGATGGGTTGGATCGCTCGGTTACTTGCGCCTTGGTCTCGTCGCGCCGATGATGCGCGGCGCGGTCGTCGCGCAGCGCCGTCACCATGGCAGGCGATGGAGTCGCTGGAGCCGCGCCTCCTGCTGAGCCACGTCCTCGCGCACGACCCGTCGTTCGAGACGCCGACGATCAACGTGGACGGCCAGGGGTTCAGCTCGGTCAACCCGCCGGATACGGTCGGCGACGTCGGGACCAATCATTACATCCAGATGGTCAACACGGCGGCGGGGTCGTCGTTCACGGTGCACAACAAGAGCGACGGCTCGATCGCGCTCGGGCCGGTCACGACCGACACCCTCGCGGCTCCCGGCTCGGCATGCTCGAACGGCGCGGGCGACCCGATCGTGCTCTACGACCAGGCGGCCGACCGCTGGCTGATCAGCGAGTTCCAGAGCAACCAGAGCGGCGCGCCGCAGGGCAACACGCTCTGCGTCTACATCTCGCAAACGAATGATCCGACGAACAACACCTGGTTCCCGTACGCCTTCACGACACCCAGCTTCCCGGACTATCCGAAGTACGGCGTCTGGCACGACGCCTACTACGTCACGACCAATGAGAACAGTTCGGTCGTCTATGCGTTCGATCGTACGAACATGCTTCAGGGCAACGTGGCGCGTCCGTTCGTGCGTTTCCCCGTGGCCGACCTGGCAGGCTTCGGCACCTTCCAGACTCTGACGCCCGCGGATCTCGACGGCGCGACGGCACCGCCCGCGAACGCGCCGGCGTACTTCATGCGCCATCGCGACGACGAGGTCCACAACGCCGGATCGAACGACCCCAATCGCGACTTCCTCGAGATTTTCGAGTTCCGCACCGATTTCAACACGCCCGGCAACTCGAGCTTCACCAAGGTGCTGGACCTGCCGGTCTCCGAATTCGACTCGGACCTGTGCGGCCTGGTCAGCTTTTCCTGCTTCGGCCAGCCCGGCACGGCGACGCAACTCGACCCGCTGCGGGAAGTGATCCTGCAGGGTCTCGCCTACCGCAACTTCACCACGCATGAGACGCTTCTGGGCAACTTCACGACCGACGTCGACGGGACCGACCACGGCGGCGTGCGGTGGTTCGAGCTGCGCAAGACCGGCGACGGTCCCTGGCGGCTGCACCAGGAAGGGACGCACAGCCTCGACGCGAATGACCGGTGGATGGGCGCGATCGCGATGGACGGCGCCGGCAACATCGCTCTGGGCTACAACGTCGTCGGCGCGAACACGTTTCCCGGTCTGCGATACGCGGGCCGTCTCGCCACGGATCCCCTCGGCACGCTGCCCCAGGGTGAGCTTTCCATCATCGAGGGCACCGGATCCAACAACAGCAACCGGTGGGGCGACTACGCCTCGATGAGCATCGACCCCGTGGACGACCGGACGTTCTGGTTCACGGGCGAGTACGGCACGACCACGGGGCTGTGGGCGACCCAGATCGCCTCGTTCACGCTGGACCTCGAGCCGGTCGTCAACGAAAGCCGTGAATGGACCGCGCAAGGACCCGGGCCGACGCTGAATGGCCAGGTCCGCAACCTCGACCTGCCGGGCGACCATCCGCTCAATCCAGGCAACCCCGCAGCGCCGGAAAACCCGGTCGTCGGCGCGATCCATACCGTCGTGGCGCACCCGAGCAATCCGGACATCCTTTATATCGGCGCGACCAACGGCGGCGTCTGGCGGACCGACAACGCGACGAACGCCGACCCGAGCTGGCGACCGCTCATCGATTTCGAGTCATCGCTCTCGATCGGCGCCCTCGAGCTCGACCCGACGATCGCGGGGGCGCAGACCCTCGTCGCCGGCATCGGCCGCTACAGCTCTCTCGGTCAGACCGGTGGCGAGCGATCGGGACTGCTTCGAACGATCAACGGCGGCACCACCTGGTCTTCGATCGACGGGGCCGGCATGCTGCGCGGGGCCAATGTTTCGGGCGTCGCGCCGCGCGGCAACACGATCGTCGTTTCGGTCAACGTGGCCGACGCGGACAACCTGGGCAACCTCGGGATCTTCCGCGGCGTGGACTCGGGCGCGGGTTTCGTCTTCAGCCAGATTTCGGGCAACGGCGGGAGCGGCATTCCCCAGGGCCGCAATCACGATCTCGCGGGCGACCCGAACCGCAGCCAGCGCCTCTACACGAGCGTCGCGTTCGCCAGCGGCGGCGCCAATGGCGTCTACGCCAGCGACGACACGGGCAGCACCTGGACGAAGATCAGCAACGCGGCCATGGACGCGCTGCTCAACACCGGCACCACGAACAACGTCGAATTCGCGGTGGGCCAGGGCGGCGAGGTCTACGTCGGCATCCTCAACAACGGCCGGCTCGCCGGGTTCTTCCGATCCGACGACGCCACGGACGGCGTCAACAACGACGGTGACGGCCAGACCGACGAACTCGACGAGACGAACTTCGTCGCGATGGACATCCCCCGAACGCTCGAGGGGCCGATCGCCATCACCGGGGCCACCAATGCCAGCCCGATCGTCATCACCTCGAACAACCACGGCCTGCTCAGCGGAAACCAGGCGCGGATTTCGGGCGTCGGCGGCAATACCGCCGCCAACGGCGATTTCTTCGTCACCGTCGTCAACAACAACACCTTTTCGCTGGACGGCAGCACGGGCAACGGCAACTTCACGTCCGGGGGCACCTGGCGCGCGATCAGCAGCCTCAACCCGCGCCTGAAGCCGGGCGGCCAGGGCGGCATCCACTTCTCGATCGTCGCCCACCCGAACAACAGCCAGATCGTCTACGTCGGCGGCGATCGACAGGATGGCCCGTTCCCCGTCCTGGGCGGCAACTCCGTCGGCGCGACGGACTTCACCGCGAAGATCTTCCGGGGCGACGCGAGCATCCCGCCGACCGGGCAGAACGTCAGCGTCGGCATTCCCGGATCGCAGTGGTTCCCGCTGACCGACAACGGGACGGCGTCCGGCACGGCGCCGCACGCCGACTCTCGCGAGATGGTCTTCGACGCCAGCGGCGACCTGATCGAGGTGAACGACGGCGGCATCAACCGGCGCACGAGCCCAGGCGACGCGACCGGCGACTGGTTCCCGCTGAACGGTGATCTGCAGGTCACCGAGCTTCACGACGTCGAATACGATCCTGTCGCGAACGTGGTCATCGGCGGCGCCCAGGACACCGGGACGCCCCTGCAATCGGCGACCGCGTCGCCGGTCTTCGACGATCGCACGACGGCGGACGGCGGCGACGTCGCGGTCGACCACACGACGCTCATCGGCCGTGCCATCCGTTACGACAGCAACCAGAATCTCGGCGGGTTCCAGCGCCAGACGTTCGATTCCGACAACAATCTCGTCGCCGGAAGCACGGTGTCGATCTTTGCCTCCCTTCCTGCCGGTTTCGCGCCGCAGTTCATCACGCCGCTGGCCATCAACGCCGTCACTCCGACGTCGGCGCTGCGCGCGGCCGGCCAGTCCACCCGCCTTGCAGTGGGCGGGTCGACGTCGGTCATCGAATCCAACAACGTGGGCGCCGCGGCAGCGGGTTCCATCGTCTGGACGACGGTGGCGACCGCGGCCGGATTCGGCGGCGTCAATACCAACGCGATGGACTACGGCGGCTTCGACGCGAACGGACCGAACCCTGACGTGCTGTACGTCGGTTCCGGCAGCCAGGTCTGGGCGCGCACCGCGGCCGGCGCCATGCTCAGCCCGACGACCGCCCTGCCGGGCACGCCCGGCACCGTCACCGATGTCGGGATGGATCCGAACAACTGGCAGGCGGTGTTCGCGGTCGATGCGAACAACGTCTATCACTCGACCAACAGCGGCGGGGCGTGGAACGCGATCACGGGCAACCTGGCGACCGCGGCCGGCAACCCGTCGTCGCTCGACCTGCAATCGCTCGTCATCGTGCCGGGCGAGCATTCGAACGCCGTGCTCGTCGGCGTCCGCAACGGCGTCTATATGCGCCGACTCGACCCGGCGACCGGCAACCCGGTCGGCGACTGGGTGGAACTGGGCGCCGCGTCGCTGCCGAATACGATCGTGCGCGATCTCGTGCACGATGCGGGCGACCAGGTGCTGGTCGCCGGCACGCTGGGCCGCGGCGCGTGGACGATTCCTGACGCCGACCAGGTGCTCGACCACAACGGGCAGACCGGTGACGTCTTCAAGGTCGACTTCACCGAGTTCCTGCCGGGCACGAACTTCACGCTGGACAACCTGGACCTCGTCGGGTTCAACGAGACGCTCGCCCTCGTGCCCGACGCCTCGAACCCGACGTCGGTGTTCGATCTCGACGCGGACGGCGAGATCATCGGCCGCCTCTTCCGCAGCGACTTCGTCACCGGCGACCTGTTCGACACGAGCGGCGAGATCTACTTTGCACCGTCGGTCGACTCGGGCCTCGCCGTCGACGCCGACACGGGCCAGCGCGGCTTCCAGGGAGCGATCCGGGTGGACTTCTCCGCCGACCTGGGCGGCAGCCGGAGCAGCTTCTCCTCGTTCATCGACGTCGAGCCGTTCTACTCGACGTTCGAGAAGGGCGAGAGCCTGGTCCAGCTTGCCCCGTCGACGCTCAACCAGATGCGCCTCGAGCAGCGGCTCGCCTTCCTGGGCTTTCCGACCGCCGACGGGCCGCTTCCCGAGACCGACGGCGTCGCCGACACCGACACCGAGTCGGCGCTGAAGCTGTTCCAGTCGGCGGTCGATCCCGACGGCGTGCTCATTCCGCTCGGTCCCGCGAGCCTCGGCCTGGGCAGCCGGCTCGACGAGGCGAGCGGGACGCTCGACCCCGAGACGACGATCTGGCTGAACCTCGCCGAGGCGCCGCGCTGGGTCGAGCTGATCGACCCCGACCCGCAGTCCGGCCCCTTCAACTCGTTCAACATCGAGGGCAACTTCGACATCCTGCCGCTGCCCGATCCGGGCACGGGCATCCGCTCGGGCAACACGCCCCAGTCGGAGCGATTCGGCACGAGCTGGCTGGTCGACACCTTCGTCGCCGCGACGGCGCTGGCGCCCGGCGCGCTGACCAACGGCCTGACCAACGAGGACGCGGTCAGCTCGACCGTGTTCCGCAACGCCACCGCGCCCGGCAAGATCCATCTTTCGGGCATGGAGATCGACATCGACGTGCCGACGGGGATCCGCACCGGCACCAACGGCAGCCTGTCCGCGGCCGAGCAGGCGTTCGTCGACCTCATCGTCGCCCTGAAGAACCAAGGGTCGCGGCCCGAGCACGGACAGATGCGGATCATCGACGTCGTGCTGGGCAACAACGACATCATCAGCCATCTCAACGCGAACGTGTTTGCCGGCGAGACCAATCCGCGCGACGGCGCGCCGATCGCCCGGAACAACGCCCCGAACATCCGGCCGTTCGTGCTGCACGTGGAGTTCGCGGCGCCCGAGGCCCCGAAGCGCATGGTCGAGGCCATCGAGGAGGCGATCGAGGACGCGGCCGAGGCGATCGCCGACTTCGGCAGCGTGCTGTCCGGTCTCGGCGCCCTCGGCGAGTCGCTCCCGCTGTTCGGCGCGCCCGACGATCCCGCCGGCGACGGCGGCGCGGGCGGCGGGTCGGCGACGGGCGGCGGCTTCACCAGCTCGGCCAACGGCTCGACGCTGCCGCTCAGCGATCTGCCCGACAACGTGCCCGCGACGATCGGCAACGTGATCGACTTCGGGCGCGCGCTCGAGGAGGACGTCGCCGGTCCGATCCTCGCCTACTTCAACGACGACGCCACCCCGACGGCCGAGGAGCTGATCGACGCGCTGCGCGCGGCGCCGCTGTTCGATCTCGATGACGTGGACCTGCTGGAGGACACGCCGCAGCGGCTGAGCATCGGGCTGACGTACGACACGGGCCGCCGGCTCACGCGGCAGCTGAACTTCGGCACCGGGCTCGAGGACGGCGGGCTCATGCTCGAGGGCGACGTCGACGTGAGCCTCGACGCCACGGTCGCGCTGGACATCGTCCTCGGCGTCGACCTGGGTCTGGGCACCAGCCCCGCCGAGGCGGCGTTCATCCAGGTCAACAACCTGCAGTTCGGGGCGCTGGTGGACGCCGACGACATCAATCTCGACGCGAAGGTCGGTTTCCTCGGGGCGCAGATCACGGGCGGCACCGCGGATCTCGGGGCGGCCGTCGACGTCACGGTCAACGACGGCAATCCGCTGTCCCTCGCGGCGTTCCAGGCCGCGTCGCTGACGGATCTCGTCGACGTGTCGCTGACCGGCAACGTGACCGGCTGCACCAGCGCCCCGTGCATGCTGCACGTGGAGCTTCCGGTCTCGGCGAGCGTCGGCGGCTTCGACACCGCGAGCCTCGGCACGACGCCGAAGGTCGTCATCGAGGACGCCGACCTGTTCGACGCGACGGCGCCTGACTTCGACTTCCAGCTTCCCGACGACCTCTCCGCGTTCAACTTCACGACGCCCACGAGCGTGGTCGGCCTCCTGCGCCAGATCGCCGACTGGCTGAACCTGTTCCGAAGCTCGTCGATCTTCGACACGCAGATCCCGTTCGTCGAGGGCACGACGCTCGGCGATGCGGTGGACCTGTTCACCGCGTTCACGGACGCGGTCACGGTGCTGCTCGAGGACGACGACGGCCTGCCCGCGTTCGACGACGCCGAGGCGCTGCGCGACCTGATCCCCGCGATCACCGGGGTCACCTACGACACCGACTTCAACGGCACCGGCCGGCGGGTGCTTCTCTACGACTTCGACTTCTCGAGGGACTTCGACGACCTGAGCACGACGCTCGACCTCGACCTGCTCGGCGACGCGACCGACGACCTGGCGCAGATCACGACGTCGACGACCGTGACGCTCGACCCGAGCGCGTCGCTCGGCTTCACCGTCGGCATCGACCTGTCGCCGCTGGGTCAGGACAACGTCATCGCTGGCAGCTCGACCCTGATGCAGGTCTCCGACCGCTGGGACATGGCGGTCGAGGTCGACGGCGTCGACGACCTGACGGTGATGCTCCGCGACGGCTCGACCCTCATGGTCAACTTCGACGGCCTGACGACGGCGAACACGGTCGACGACGTCGTCGGCCGCCTCAACCAGGCGGACCCGGCCCGCTTCAGCGCGACGCTCACGGACATCGCGCCGTCCGCGACGGTGACGGACCGGCGCATCGTGATGAGCGACCTCACGCCGGCGACCGGCGCCGACCCGCAGTTCAAGGTGATGAGCGCCAACGGCTCGCTCGCGGGCCTGCTGCTCGGCCTGTTCGGCACCGACGAGGACAACGACGGCGTCATCGAGGGCGGACCGCTGCACGGCGACACGATCTCGGACCACGTGTTCATTCGCGATGCGGCGATCAGCGGGGACCTGACGCTGGGCGCCGCGGCGATCGACGCGGCGGCGCGGTTCGGCGGCCTGCTCGAGATCGCCGTGAGCAACGGCTCCGGATCGATCGGCACGAGCCTCGGCCTCACGCTGACGGATCCCGACCTGTCGACGCCCGACATCACGCTGGCCGAAATCATCGATGCGCTGGGCAGCAGCGGGGGCGGCTCGCTGGGCGACCTCGTCGACCTGAGCGTGAACGCGTCGGCGAACCTGGTGCTGCCCGTCAGCGTCGCGACCGCCGGGTTCAATCTCAACGACCTGTCCGGCGCCAGCCCTTCGATCGCGGTGTCCTGGCCAAGCGTGTTCACCGTCGACCCGGCGACGCAGGACATCGAGCTGGACACGTCCTCGCTCGACGTGTCGTTCCAGCAGTTCGACGAATTGCTCGACTTCAAGGACTTCTCGATCAGCGACATCATCGCGCTGATCCAGGCCGCGATCGGCTTCGTCGAGCAGATGGCGAACATCGACCTGCTCGACCAGGACCTGCCGCTGATCAACCAGAGCGTGAGCGACCTGCTGAACTTCGCCAGCGAGTTCGCCCAGCAGGTCGAGCAGTTCCAGGCCGACCCGGCGCTCGCGCTCGACGGGCTGGAGAACGCGCTGAAGTGCGCGCTCGGCGTCGACACCGCCACGAGCTGTGCCGCCGGCGCGCCCGGCCGCGGGCCGAGCGTACCGTCGCCGTTCGACGGGCTCGCGCTGTCGCTCGACAACTCCGGCCCGAACCCTGCCATCCGGCTCGACCTGCCGTTCAACTACCCGCTGCTGATGCAGAACGTGCCGCTGAACCTCGACATCCCGGGGCTGCCCGACATCATCGAGTTCGGCACCGAAGGCCAGCTCATGATCGACTCGGCGCTGAGCCTCGACCTCGACCTCGGCCTCGAGATCACCGACGGGCTGCCGCGCCCCTTCCTGTATGACAGCACGGGCGCGGGCATCATGCTCGACATCGACGGCAGCGGCCTGAAGTTCGAGGCCGCGCTCGGGCCGCTCGGCATCTTCGTCGGCAGCGACGCCCAGCCCGGCAGCGTCGTGGTCGACGCCGACGGCCTGGGGCCGTCTACCGCGCCGGCATCGTTCACGATCAGCCTCGACGACAACAACGGCGACGGCCGCCACTACTTCGACGAGTCGATCTTCGCCGACATCACCCCCGCGCTCACCGGCGCCGCGGGGATCGACCTGCCCGTCTTCTTCCCGGTCGAGGGCACGCCGCTCGACGCGACCAACCCGAACCTCGTGGTCGAGATCACGGATCTCAACGATCCGATCGGCACGTTCATGGTCACGAGCATGCCGGACATCGCGAACGCGCAACTCGACCTGTCGCAGGCGCTCGACGCGCTGCTGGGCGGACTCGACGATGTGTTCCGCCTGCTGCAGGACGTGCTCAACGACCTGTTCGGCGAGGACCTTCCACTGATCGGCAACAAGCTGGCGGACGCCGCCGACTTCATCGAACGCCTCAAGGACGACCTGATCAGCAACCTGAGCGGGCCGGCCGGCTCCCGGTTGCGCGGCCCGGGCGGCCAGACCCGCGACACGTCGTTCGTGCAGCAGGCGATCTTCGACGCGGTGGGCCCGGGCAACCTCGACTGGCTCGGCGACACCAATGGCGACGGAAACATCACGATCACCGACGTGCGCATCACCGCCGACGGCCAGGTCGTGACCAACGACCTCGCGCTGATCACGGGCAACACCGACACCGTTCAGTTCAACATGAAGCTGGCCCAGGACCTTCTGCAGTTCGAGCTGCCGATCGACCTGGAGCTGGGCATCCCGGGCCTTGGCCTGGACGTGGACGGCGCGCTGGGCGTGAGCGTCGGCTTCGACTTCGACTTCGGTTTCGGCGTCAGCAAGACCGACGGCGTTTTCTTCGACGTCTCCGACCCGAACGAGCTGACGGTCGACTTCGGCGTCGAGCTGATCGATCTCTCCGCGACGGGCGCGCTCGCCTTCCTGCAGCTGGACGTCAACGCGATGTCGCCGGCGGAGCTCGACAAGGACGCCCGCGGCAACACGGTCGACCTGAAGGAGCTGGAGCGCAGCACCCTCGACTTCGGCCAGCCCGGAGCGACCGAGGCGGTGAACGCGTTCAAGGGCGCGTTCACGATCGACATCATGGATCCCAGCGGCGAGGGCAGCCTGACGCTCGGCGAGCTGGGGTCGATCGGCAGCTTCATCGACGCCAACCTCAAGGCGAAGTCGAGCCTGCACCTGGACATTCTCGCCAGCCTCGGCGGCGACGCGAACTTCCCGTCGATCGCGGGTGAGATCCACCTGTTCTGGGGCTTCGACGACGTGAGCGACTTCGGCGGCGCCGAGCCCGAGATCGAGTTCCGCGACATCCGCCTGAACATGGGCGAGTTCTTCACCGACCTGTTCGGTTCGACGCTGGAGACGATCAACGACATCATCGCTCCGGTCCGGCCGGTGCTCGACATCCTGCCGTCGCCGATCCCGGTCATCTCCGATCTCGCCGGCACGCCGATCGCGCTGGTCGACCTCGCCCGGGTGTTCGGCCTGTCCGACGTCGCCGACTTCATCGAGGCCGCGGCGGCGATCGCCGATCTGCTGAACATCCCGAGCTTCGGCGGCGAACTGTTCATCCTGTTCGGCGGGTTCACGCTCGAAAACGGCGAGATCATGCTCGACGCGACGGCGCAGAACTTCTCGCTCCTGGGCGCCCTCGGCGATCTCGATCCCGGCGTCGGCAGCTATTTCGACTCGACCCAGCAGCTCAACGACACCAACGGTTCGAGCAGCCGGGCCCCCGGCGACGACCCGCTGCAGTTCCCGATCCTGGAGAACCCGTCCAACGTGTTCGGGCTCCTGACGGGCAGGCAGGACATCACGCTGGTCACCTATGACCTGCCGCCGTTCGAGATCGACTTTTCGTACACGCAGACGTTCCCGATCTACCCGCCGCTGTTCGGTCGCATCGGCGGCCACGTCGGGGCGAAGTTCGACGTCGCGTTCGGGCTGGACACCCAGGGCTTCTTCGACTTCGCGGAGAGCGGCGACGTCCTGGACATCTTCAACGGACTGTTCATCAGCGATCGCAAGAACGCGGACGGGACCGGCGAGGACGTTCCGGAACTGCTGCTGACGGGCGGCCTGACGGTGGGGGCGGAATTGAACCTGGGCGTCGCCAAGGCCGGGGCCGACGGCGGCATATTCCTCACGATCGAGTTCGACCTGCACGACAACGACAACGACGGCAAGGTCCGGATCAACGAGATCGTCGAAAACTTCCTGCTGGGGCCGATCTGGATCTTCGACGTCGGGGGCAAGATCGAGGCGGGCATGTCGGCGTTCCTCGAGCTGGGGCCGTGCCCGTTCTGCATCGAGTTCACGTTCGACCTGCCGCGCATCGAGCTGGCGAGCTTCGAGCTGGAACGTCCCGAGGGCGACGCCGATCCCGACGCGATCTTCGCGAGCAAGGACGGCAGCGGAAAGCTGACGGTGAACATCGGCCCCAACGCCGCGGCGCGGGTCAACGGCAACCTCGACGACGTCGACGACAACATCTACATCCGACCGGGCAACGCGCCCGACGAGGTGCGCGTCGCCTACTTCGACGAGCAGCAGACCTACACCGGCGTGACCAGCATCTACGTCGAAGGCGGCGCCGGCGCCGACATGATCACGGTGGACGACGACGTCAGTCTGCCCGTCGAGCTCTGGGGCGGCTTCAACCCGGCCGTGAATCCCGGGATGACCGACGACAGCGTCGATCACCTGACCGCCGGTCGCGGCGACGCGATCCTGCACGGCAACGGCGGCAACGACGTGCTCGTCAGCCTGGACGGTAACGACAAGCTTTTCGGCGAGGAGGGTGACGACTCGCTTTCGTCGGGGCGCGGTAACGACACGCTCGAGGGCGGGGTCGGCATGGACACGCTGGACGGCGGCGTCGGCGAGGACGATCTGTTCGGCGGGGACGATATGGACACGATGTTCGGCGGTCCGGGCTCCGACGAGATGTTCGGCGGGCTCGGCGACGACAAGATGTTCGGCGGCGACGGCGGTGACCAGATGAGCGGCGGCGACGGGGACGACGAGATGGACGGCGGGGACGGCCTGGACACGATGGACGGCGACGCCGGCGACGACACCATGGACGGCGGTCTCAACAACGACACGGTGCGCGGCGGCGAGGGCGCCGACCTCGTCCTGGGCGGCGGCGGCAACGACACGACCGAAGGCGGTGACGGCGACGACCGCGTCTACGGCAACGGCGGCAGCGACGTGGTGCGCGGCGGGCCCGGCGACGACATCCTCGTCGCGGGCAACGCGTTCCTGCAGGGTACGTTCCTGGTGGTGAGCGTCGGCGAGTCCGACTCGACGCACACGATCACCGGCGGGGACGGCGACGACACGATCCACGGCGAGCTGGGCTTCGACGACATCAACGGCGGCGAAGGCGACAACACGGTCTTCGCGTATGACGCCGATGACCTGGTCGTCACCGGCAGCGGCAACGACACGATCGACTCCGGTCCCGGTGACGACACGGTGCACGCCGGCGACGGCGACAACACGGTCGAGGCGGGCCTCGGCGCCGACGACGTGACCTCCGGCGCGGGCATCGACTACATCGATCTGCGGGGGCCGTCCGGGGTGAGCGAGGTCGTGACCCAGACGGTGCACGCCGGCGACGGCATGAACATCGTCTACGGCGACCTCGGCGACGACACGATCACGACCGGCAGCGGACCGGACCAGATTTACGCCTCCCACGGCGCCAACGTCATCGATTCCGGCGACGGCGACGACCTGATCGAGTCGGGTGACGGCGTCGACATCGTCGAGGCGGCGGGCGGTGACGACGTCGTGAGCACCGGCGGCGGCGATGACGAGGTGATGGGCGGCGACGGCGACGACATCATCGACAGCGGCGCCGGCGAGGACGTCGTGTTCGCCGAGGGCGGCGACGACACCGTCAGCGCCGGTCCGGGCAACGACCGCGTGTTCGCGTCGGCGGGCAACGACGAGGTCGACGCCGGCGACGGCAACGACCTGGTCGTCGGGGCCAACGGGCACGACGTGATCTTCGGACAGGGCGGCGACGACGTGATCTGGGGCGGCCTCGAGTTCTTCGGCGCCGCCAACTTCGACCTGTCGAACCCGGCGCTGTTCACAAACCCGCTGCAATACGACGAGTCCGAGGCGCTCAACCCGACCGGCTACGTCCCGCCCGTGCTCGTCACGCCGGCGATCGTGGGCGGCCTGTCGATCGACGGCACGTTCGACGACGGCAACGACGTCATCCGCGCCGGGCCCGGCCGCGACTTCGTCTTCTCCGGCGGCATGGCCGACGACATCGACGGCGGCGCGGACGAGGACTACCTCGACGGCGGCGTCGGGCCCGACCTGATCCACGGCGGCGGCGGCGACGACGTCGTGCGCGGCGGGGCGAACGACGACAACCTGTTCGGCGACGCCGGCATCGACCAGCTCTACGGTGACGAGGACGACGACATCCTGCGCGGCGACGCGGGACGCAACGAGTTCGACCCGCAGCTCAACCAGACCGTGCACGTCCTCGCAGGTCAGCGGCTCTACGGCAACGACGGCCACGACCGGCTGTTCGCCTACGCCCACAGCAACGATGACGCCGTCGAGTCGACGCGGCGCGGCGACGAGTTGCACGGGGGCAGCGGCAACGACTTCCTGCACGGCAACATCCGGCGCGAAGCGCTGCTCGGCGGCACGGGCAACGACTACCTGCACGGCGAGTCGGTGCGCGGCCAGGACTACGGCAACAACGTGCTCGCCGACACGTCGGGCGGCGGCGACTTCCTCTTCGGCGACTCGGGCGAGGACCTGCTGTTCGGCGGCGGCGGCGCCGACCGGATCCTCGGCGGCGCGAACACCGACATGATCACGGGCCAGGACGGACAGGACTACCTGTTCGGCGGCAGCGGCATCGACATCATCCTGCTCGACACCGCGGCGAACTACACCGAGCTGGGGGACGTGTTCGACGGCCACTTCGGCAATCGCACCGAGGGCGACGTGCCCGACGACAACGCGTCGGACATCATCCTCATCGAGGGCTCGCTGCTTCCGGACTCGATCTTCCTCAGCGAGAACGACGTGGGCCTGACCACGACCGACGACCTCGTCGTCGACGACGAGGACGACGTCACCCTGAGCGGCGCGTTCGAGTTCCGGCTCGAGATCGACGGCGTGTCGGTCGGTCCGATCAACGTGGCCGGCGGGACGGTCGATCTCGACGATCTCGTTCAGGACATCAACACCGAGCTGGCCTCGGCGCTCACGGGCGTCGGATTCGGCGGATTCGGCGCCACGGACGTGCAAGCGGTGCGCGTGGGCGACCGCATCCGTCTCGAGACGCGTTCCGGCCCGTCCAACAACTTCCGCTTCAGCCGCGAGACGGCGCTCGTCCTGTTCGACACCGGGTTCAGCAGCGTCCTCGCCGACGAGCTGCACTTCGTCGACGAGCAGACCGGTGTCGCGCTGCTGGACGTCTCGTACAACGCCGCCGACGAGGTGGGCATCACCTCCGGCAGTGACGTGGCGGCCGACGGGGTGCTCAGCGGCCCGGCGCAGTTCGACCTGACGATCAACGGCGTGTTCGTCGGTCCGATCGTGGTCGGCGACACCTCGGGCAACGGCTCGATCGACGATCTGCTGGTCGATCTCAACCAGGCGCTCGCCGCGGCGCTCGGCGCGACGGCCGAGTTCGCGTCGACGACCGACGTCGTGGTGGCGCGGCGCGTTGACAATCGCGTGCGCCTCGAGACCAACGGCCTCGGCCGCGACACGATCATGGTGCTGAGCGCCCCGGACCTGGTCGCCCGCAACGAGCTTCACCTCACCGACGGCACGATCGGATCGATCCCGCCGGATGCCGGGCCGATCCGCGCCAACTGGCGCGACACGGACGGCACGCCCCTGGTCGAGCAGTTCCGCATCTCCGGCCTCGGCGGGGACGACGAGCTCGGCTTCGTAGCCGGTCCCAGCGCCGTCGACTTCAGCCAGCTCAGCGAGCGCAGCCTCGACTGGGTCGGCGTCATCGACGGCGGGTCGGGCGACGACCTGCTGCTGGGCTCGGGCGCCCGCGACCGACTGGACGGCGGCCGCGGCAGCGACCTGATCTTCGGCTTCGGTGGCGACGACCGGCTGTGGGGCGACACCGCCAACGGCAGCCCCAACGACGTCGACGTGCTGTTCGCCGGCGCCGGCAACGACGACCTGATCGGCGGGCTTGGCACCAACCGGCTGTACGCCTGGAGCTTCGACCCGTCCGGCGCGCTGCATTTCGACGACGGACAGGCGGCCGTCAACGGCGGCTCGGGCGCCGTGCTGACCGCGTTCGCGCGGCAGCGCCGTGACGGCCGGCTCGATCGTGACGTTCGGTTCGCGCTGACCCTCGACGGTGGGCCGGAGATCGACTTCCGCCTCGACGCCGGCGCGACGCGCACCCATACCGACATGGACGAGCTGGTCGCGTTCGTACAGCGGGCGCTCGATCGCTCGTACCAGCTGTTCGAGGACGGACAGTCGTCCGGCATTCTCAATCCAGTCCTGACGTCCATGGCCGCGCCGCGGACGGATGGCGTGCTCGCGACCGACCTGGCCTGGTCGGTGAGCGTCGATGGGGCGCCCGCGGTGGCGATCGACCTGGACGCTTCGGAAACCGCCGACAACCTCGACCTCGACGACCTGGTAGACGACATCAACCTCGCGATCGCCGGCACGACGCTGGCCGGCACGCTGACGGCGGGCCGGACCGGTGGTCTCGTCACGCTGGACGCCGGCGTTCCGCTCACGATCACGACGCAGCCGGCGCCGGTCACCGCGGGCCACGATGAGCGCAGGCTGACGCTCAGGACCGGCGCGCCCTCGATTACGATCCGCACCGACCAGTTCGGCGTGTTCGTGGACGATACCGGGCAGCGCGTGGACAACGACGGCGACCTTGATGACGACGGCGCCGTCGACGCGACCCCGGCGCTGCCGCCGTTCCCGCTCGAGGACACGGGGCTCAACCGCATGCTGGGCATGGGGAACGATGACCGGCTCTACGGCGGCACGGCGCTCGACTTCCTCTACGGCAACGGCGGCGACGACCTGCTGTTCACGCGCGACGGGGTGGTTTTCGACGCGGGCTTCGATGTGCCCGCCGGTGACGAGTGGAAGGAATACGCGAAGGCGACGAACAAGGTCTGGTACTACAGCGGCACGGGCGCGGACGACGTGATCTCCGTGGACTTCGTGACCGAGCCGGGCCTGCTCTCCGATCACCACCTGATCACCCGGCTGACCGAGAACAACGGCAACTTCTCCTTCGACGCGCAGGTCCGCCTCGACTTCCAGGCGACCGATGACCAGGGCGAATTGATCTGGGACCCGATGGACCTGCGGCTCGACCTCGAGCGCATCGAGGCGCTCGATCCCGAGCAGCGCGGCCTTGCCTTCGAGGAAGTGGCGCTCAACGGCGGGCTGCTGCCGCCCGAAGGCGACTTCCTGGCGATCATCATCGACGCGCTGGCCGGCAGGGACCGGGTCGAGGTCGGCCCGACGGTGCAGAAGACCGTCTGGATCGACGGCGGCCCTGACGACGACGTGATCGAGATTCGCTCGGGCAACGCGATTCTCGTCGACCAGACCGAAGAGGGGTCGCGCAACGAGGTCGCCGGCGACATCGAGGATCCGAGCCGCGCGTTCGCGCTCTACGGCCCGCTCGTGCTCGTCGCCGGCGGCGCCGGCCCCGCCGACGGCGTGCTCGCCGAGGTCACGCGGTTCAACCTGAGCCGCAACGGCGATGCCGACGACACGGCGGTGCGCATCTTCCCGGCGGCCACGACCGACAACACGACCTTCCAGGACCTCGTCGACGACGTGAACGACGCGCTCGGCGTGGCGGGCCTCGACGGCGAGATCGAGGCGTTCGACTTCAACGGCGAAGGGCGCCTCGCCCTGCGGCCCACGGCCGGAGAGATCGATGCGGACGGGTCGCTCACGGTGACCTCGACCAACGACGCGGGCGCGGCGGCGCTTCAGCTTTCGGCGGGCCAGACCGCGACGGCGTTCGACGTTGCGGGCAGCGTCGCCTTCAACGACCTGACGCTGGACAACCCGGCCGACGTCGACTGGTACAGCTTCCGGCTCGCGTCGAACCCGGGCGGCCGTATCTCCGTGCGCAGCGCCTCGGTGACGGACGACCTGCGGGTCGAGATCTTCCGCGAGGAGCTGGACGGCAGCTACTCGATCATCCGCACGAACGCGGGCGACCCGCAGTTCATCGGTCCCGATCTCACCGAGCGCCGTCTCGTCGCCCGCGACCCGGCGCCCGAGGACGGCCGGCTGAGCGACCCGGAAATGTTCACGCTGCGGGTCGACACCGGCGCGGGCAACGTCGTGCTCGACCTGACGCTCGCGGCCGGCGCGACCGACGGCAACCTCGACGCCGATGCGCTGGCGCTCGACCTCCAGCTGCTGGTCGACGCGGCGGCGGCCGGCACGCTCGCCGAAGGCGCGGTGCAGGTCGGCGTCTCCGAAGGCCGGCTCACCTTCACCGCCGCGACCGGCAGCGCGGTGACGGGCATGCAGATCAGCGATGCCGAATCACTCGGATTCACGGCGCTGCAGGTGCTGGGCGAGGACAGCAATCCCCAGCCGCTCGGAAGCATCGGCAACCTCGCGCGGGTGGCCGGGACGACGATCCACGCGGACATCGACGTCGATCGTTTCCTGATCAACATGGATGCGGCGACGGTCGCCGGCGGCGGCGGGTTCCTGACCGTGCAGATCACGGGCCCGGACGATCCGGGCGCGGTCGCGGATCTACTCGTCGCCCTGTGGGACACGAGCGACTCGCTGCTCGACAGCACGACCGTCCTCGAGAGCGTGGGCACGGCGACGCTGGACCTGACGACGCTCGCCGAGGGCGACTACGTTCTCGAGATCAGCCATGCGGACGCAGTCGCCGGCAACAGCTCCGCCTACGAGATCGTCACCGACGCGGTCGGCGGCGGCGACCACGTCGTCGAGCTGGCCGGCAGCGCCCAGCCGACGCTCGAGCTCGCCGGCATTCCGGCGCTCGAGACCGGCGTCACCTACTTCGTCCGCGTGCGGTCGTTGAACCGCGTGCCGACGATCTATGACCTGATCCTCGAGCTCGACGGCAGCGCCGACCCGGCGCAGGTCGATCTCGGCGCCCGCTCCGACCTTGTGCGTCGCGACGTCATACTCGGCGGCGCCGGCAACGACGTTTTGATCGGCGGCCCGAGCGAGGACTGGATCTTCGGCGGCCCGGACAACGACGTGCTTTCCGGCGGTCTCGACCGGCAGGCGAGCGACCTGCTGTTCGGCGGTGACGGCGACGACCTGTTCCAGCTTCTGCCCGACGACCTTCCGGTCAACGACGCGGGCGAGACGCTGCTGACGACGCAGTCGGACCGGTTCGACGGCGGCGATGGCTTCGACCGGGTGCTGTTCCTCGGAGGCGACTTCGATCGCCTGAGCCGGCCCGTGCCCGACCGCGTCGCCATCCGTTTCAACCGCTTCCTGCAGCGCTACGAGTTCACGAGCCTCGTCTGGGACATCGCGAACCAGCGCTTCGTCGAGGAGAACCGTCCCGTGCGCGCCCTCGTGACCGCGACCGACGACATCGCGTCGACGAGCGGCGTGCTGAGCGGCGAGGCGAAGTTCAACCTGTCCGTGAACGGCGCCGCCGCCGTGATCGTCAGGGTGACCCAGGCGGCGACGGCCGACAACCAGAACCTGCAGCAGCTGCTGGCCGACCTGAACGCGGCGCTGGATGACGCCGGCA
>NYZC01000314.1 GCA_002686995.1 Phycisphaeraceae bacterium
ACGCAGCGATGTGCAGAAATGTGCAGCGAACGAAATGGGCCTGCAAGGGTGAGCGAGGGGATTCGAACCCCCGACCCCCGCGACCACAACGCGGTGCTCTAACCAACTGAGCTACGCTCACCGTAAGGGGTCATCGAGTCGCCTATTGAAGGGGTTTCGCGGCGGCGTGTCAAATGGCGGTCTCGGGCCCGGCGCGGCGTTCGGACCGTCATTTGCCGACGATTCGGGATCGCCTTAGACTTACCCGCCCATGGAACCGCATCCCGAGCACGAATACGACTCGCGCGAGAACGATCTTTACCAGTTCATCGTGAACTTCCGCCAGTGGTGGGACCGCAACTGGAAGATCGCGACGACCATGATCGTGGCCATCGGCCTGGCCGTGGCGATCTTCATGATCCGGTCGCGCAACGCGCGCTCCGGTCACGAGCGCGACTGGTCGGCCGTCGCGTCGGCCACCGAGCCGACTCGCCTGCACGAGATTTCGAGGCTCGTCGGCAACGCCGAGTCCCGGAACCTCGCCCGGCTCCGCGCCGCCGATCTCTGGGCGCGAAAGGCCGCGCTGCCGCCGGGTGACGATGAGACCGAGGCGGCGCAGGAGACCCCGGAGCAGCTCCTGGCCCAGGCCGAGGAGAGCTACCAGGCGGTGCGCGACGACAGCGTGCACGACCTGTTCAAGCTCAACGCGATGCTGGGGCTCGCGGCGATCGCCGAGTCACGCCAGGAATGGGACAAGGCCGCCGACCTGTACGAAGAGATCCGGACGAAGGCCGAGGCCGGACGATACGCGTCGCATGGCGACCAGGCCGCGGCGCGGCTCGAGATGCTGCCGCGCCTGCGCGAGCCGCTCACGTTCGCGCCCGAGCCGCCGGCGACCGACGAGCCCTCAGACGGTGACGCCCCGACCGGCGACGCGTCCTCCGACACCGGGACCGACGCGCCGGATGACGGGGGCACGACCGCCGACGGCGCGGGTGCGGCCGCTGCGAGCCCGTGAACCCATCTGACCCCGGGCACGGGGACGAATTGGATCAAGAGCCAGACCAGACCGAAGGGCCTGATCCGAACGAGGAAGGGGCCGAGCGGTGCGTGTTTCATATCCGTAACCACGTGCGCAAACGCCTCGACAGCTATCTGCAGGGGCGCCTGAAGGGGATCTCCCGAAGCCGCGTTCAAAAGCTGATCCACATGGGGGGCGTGCGGGTGAACGACGCGGCGCCCAAGGCAAGCACGATCGTCCGTCGCGGCGACCGGCTCGACGTGATCCTGCCGCCGCCGGCGATTCGCACGATCGATCCCGAGGACATCCCGATCGACATCCTTCACGAGGATGACGATCTGATCGTGATCAACAAGCAGGCCGACCTGGTCGTGCATCCGGCCCGCAGCCAGCTTCGCGGCACGCTCGTCAACGCGCTCGCGCATCACTTCAAGCAGCAGCAGGAGGCGGCGGGAAAGTCGTGGTCGGACTGGAACACGCGCGGATTCAAGCCGCAGGACCGGAAGCGCGGCGCGGTGTCGGGCTTGAGCCGGATCGGCGCCGCCGACCTTCGGCCGGGCGTCATCCACCGTCTCGACAAGCACACGACGGGCGTCATGGTGGTGGCCAAGAACGACGACGCTCACTGGAACCTGGCCCGGCAGTTCGAAGACCGCACGGTCCTGAAGGCGTACCTGGCGCTGGTTCATGGGATTCCGGACGGCACTGGCGGCGTCATCGACCAGCCGATCGGCAAGCATCCGACGTATCGCGAGCCCTACGCGGTGCGCCACGATAGCACGGGGAAGCCGTCGGTCACGATCTACCGCGTCCGGCGAAGGTACCGCGGCTACGCGCTGGTCGAGCTGGAGCTCAAGACGGGGCGCACGCACCAGATTCGCGTGCATCTCTCCTACCTGGGCTGGCCGGTCGTCGGCGACATCTGGTACGGCGGCGAGCCGGTCGGCGAGACGGAATTCGCGCAGCCGCCGCTCGCAGCAGGCGCGCGGCGCTACCTCAACTTCGCGCGCGACCGTGACGAGGGGGCACGGGTCGAAGCCGACGCCCTGGCGCGCCCGGACCTGATTCTCGCCCGACCCGCGCTCCATGCGGCCGTGCTCGAGCTCGACCACCCGTCGACCCGGCAGCGCGTGCGATTCACGGCGCCGCTGCACGAGCCGATGCGGTCGCTGATCGAACGGCTCGAGGCCCAGGGCATCGAAGGGACGCTGGCGCGAGACGGAACGCATGTGGATTTGGGGCGACTGTGAGGGGGCGATCCGATGTGGGATGCGCAGCACACGCGCGCGTCTCGGGCCGGGAACCACCGACCCGCTACCGGCGCATCGCCTTCATGTACAGGTGATACAGCCGCGGCTCGAACATCGAGTTCACCGGCAGATTCCCGGGCGGGCCGCTGTCCTTGCCGAACGCGCCGGCAGCGGCCATGACCTGGGGGGTCAGGTAGCGCGTGCGGTCGATGATGTCGAACGTCTTCGGTGCGGGGCCGTCTACGGCAGCAAGGGTGAAGCCCCAGATGCCGAACGACGGCAGCGTGATCCGGTAGCTGTACGTCTCCATGCCGGCTTCCTCGATCGTCCGGGCGATGCACCAGAAGACGTCGCGCGCGAAGAAGGGCGATGAGCTCTGCGTCACGAAGCAGCCTTCGTCGGACATGCGCCGCCTCAGCCCGCGGTAGAACTCCACGCTGTACAGCTTGTTGAGCGCCTCGTTGTGGGGATCCGGCAGGTCGATGATGACGCGGTCGTAGATGATGCCGGCGCGACGCACGAAGTTGAAGGCGTCCTCGTGATGGATCGACACGCGCGGGTCGGAGAGCGAGCCGCCATTGAGCCTTCGGATCGGCTCGAACGTCGATGCGAGGCGCGTGACGGCCGGGTCGATGTCGACGAGATCGATGTGCTCGACCCGGTCGCCATACTTCAGCAGCTCGCGGACCACCAGCCCGTCGCCGCCGCCGAGCACCAGGATGCGGCGCGGTCGTCCCGGCACCGACATCACGGGGTGCACCAGCGCCTCGTGGTAGCGGTGCTCGTCCTGCTCGGCGAACTGAAGGTGGCCGTCGAGGAAGAGACGGATTCTGCCGTTGAAATCGGAGCGGGTCACGATGATCCGCTGGTAGGGCGTCTGCTCGCGATAGATAATGCTGTCGCGGAATAGCTGGCCCTCGGCGTACCCCGCCAGCACCGACGAGAGCACCATCCCGGTCGCGAGGGTCACGCCTATCGCGACGGTGATCGTGCCCATGAGCACCGGTCGCCTGATCACGCGCGCGAAGGTCACGACATTGACGAGGGCAACCGCGACGTTGAGCAGCCCGACCAGGAACGAAGCGCGGAACAGGCCGAGAAACGGGAGCAGCACGATCGGAAACGTGACCGAACCGATCAGCGCGCCGACGTAGTCCATCGTAAGCACGTTCGCCAGCGACGATCGGATGGGGCCCGCCTGGCTGACGATCCGGGTGATGACCGGGATCTCGAGACCGACGAGCGTGCCGACCGCGAGGATCAGCCCGTACATCACCGGGTGATAGAACACGTTGTACGGAAAGACGATGAACAGCAGCGTGCTGGAGATCCCGCCCACGAGCGAGATCGCAATCTCGATCAGCACGAAGCGGTCGATCAGGTCGCGCTGGATGAACTTGGTCAGGTACGACCCGACCCCCATCGCCAGCATGAACAGGCCGATGGTGATCGAGAACTGGTAGACGCTGTTGCCGACCAGGTAGGTCGACACCGTGGCGATGATCAGCTCGTAGACGATGCCGCAGACGGCGACGATGAGCACCGTCGACAGCAGAACCGCGATCTGCCGGTGCGACAGGGCGGTCGCCGGTTCGGGATCCCCCATCACTTGCCGCTGCGGAAACCGCCGGAGCCGCCCCGGGCCCGCGCCGTCCGCGCCGCCGCCTTCGTGCTCGCGCGGTTGACGGCGTTGGTGTGATAGTTCTTCGGGGACATCTGCATGCTCCCGTAGTTGGGCCGGGCGCGGCCGGGCGCGCCGTAGTACATACTGGACCGACCCATCATCGACCCGAGCATGTAGCCCATGAACATCCCGCCCGGACGGTAGTGGTACGGGCGATGGTAAGTGTCGCCTTCGGTCGTCGTCGACGCGATGAGGCGGTCGCGCTCGGAGTCGATCTCGATCATGAAGACGCGCTCGTCGTTTCCGTCGCGTGACATGTTCCCGTTGGCATCGGTGAAGCCTTCGATCGAACCGCTGGCGTTCATCGAGACGCCGACCGACTTCGAATGGACTTTCGCCTTGTTGAGCTCGGAGGCGAACGCGGTCAGAAACTGCGTGGTCTTCTCCTTGTCCTCGTTGGCGGACGCCACCGGCGCGATGGTGTCGGCGCCTTCGGCACCGGCCTCTCCCTCGGCGCCGTCCAGCGCCGCCATCGTCGCTTCGAAGGCGTCGATGACCTTGTTCAGTTCGACCACCTCGGCCTTCGTCGACGAACCCGATCCGCATCCGGACAGTCCGGCGACCACGACCAGCAGCGACAGGGCGGTGAAGGAAATCTTCAACATGTTGTCACCTCGCATCGAAGGGAAGGGAAGAGAGCAGGCGGGAAACGCGAAGCTGCACCGGCGCAGCCTGCGCCGTGAACGCCCAAGGAATCCATCGTATCGGTCAAACGGCATGTTAGCGGTGCGCCGCCGTTCATACAAACGGTCATGCGGTCGAATCCGGTCCTTCAGAGGTTGTATCGAAACCGGACCTCGTCGATGCCGTCCTCGTAGAAATCGGCAAGATGACCGTCCTCGACGAAACCCGCCGCGACGAAGAGATCCTGCGCGACGAGCGCGTCCGCGGCGACGCCGGCGAACACGACGCGCCCCTTCCATTTTCTCACCTGCTCGATCATCCGATCGACGTCCTCGAGGCTCGATCCCTCGCCGTCGTCGAACTCCCATTCGACGAAATACGCATCGTCGGTTTCCACGATCTCGTCGACGTCGAGCAGCCTGGGCAGGCGCTCCTCGGGATCGGTCGGTTCGGCGTCGTATTCCTCGTCGATGCGCAGACCCATCGCGATCATGTTCTCGCCATGGTCGTAGTAGTCGGCATGGCGCAGCTCCTCGGCGAAGCCGACCTGGCCGTAAAGCTCCATCGCCTTGCCGTACAGGCCGCGGTTGCCCATGCCCTGGTCCTGGTCGCTGACCGACAGGAACACCTTCCGGGCGTGGATGCTGCGAAACTGCTCGATCATGGCATCGAGCATCGCGCGGCCGAGGCCCTGGCCGCGGTGCGCCTCGTCGAGATAGGTCCAGGAAAGCCAGTACGCGCGGTCGGTGACGGGGATCATGCGGCCGCCGGTGACGCCGATCACCTTTCCGGCCTCCGTGAGCACGTACTGACCGCGGGTGTCCCCGTACGAGTCCTTCGCGACCTCGTAATCGTCGGCGCTGTGCTGGCGGATCACCGCGAGCGCGGACTTCATGTCGCCGCGCTGCATCAGCCTGAACTCGATGCCGTCCGGGAGGTTAACCGGGGCCGATTCGTTTGGCACTTCAGATCCCTGTCGATATCATCGTCCGCCAAAGGTATCAGGATCGGTCGCGAATGCAACGCTCGCGAGCGGCTGCCCGCCGCCAGAAGGTGACACGATTGCACAGCATTGCCCGCCACGTCATTGTCGATCTCTATGGGTGTCCGCGCGAGCTGATCGACGATGTCGAGTTCGTGCGCGCGACGCTCGTCGAGGCGGCGCAGCGGAGCATATCGACGCTGCTGCAGGAGGTTTCGCATCGGTTCGAGCCGCAGGGCGTGACGGTCGTGGGTCTGCTGGCCGAATCGCACATCTCCATCCATACCTGGCCTGAGCATCAGTACGTCGCAGCGGACATCCTGACTTGCGGCGAAGACGCGGATCCCGATGAGGCCTGTCGCTACCTGGCGCAGCGGTTCGAATCGATCGAGCACGAGACGCGGCACCTGGATCGCGGCGGCAAGCTTGCGCCGGTGATGAAGTAGCTGAAGGTCTCAGCTCGACCGCATCCGGGTCCAACCGCGTCCGACCGAGTCCAGCCGAGTCCAGCCGAGTCCAACCGAGTCCAATCGTCGTTCTTCCACAGCGCTCACGGCGCTAAGACCCATCCGAAATCCACGGCACGTCCTCCAGGCCTTCGAGCTGGTTGGCGCGGCGGGCCATCGCGAACAGCAGGTCGCTCAGCCGGTTGAGCCAGACGAGCAGGCGACGGTCGACAGGTTCGTCGCGTGAAAGCGTGACGCAGCAGCGCTCGGCCCGGCGCGCGATGGCGCGGGCGACGTGCAAACGGGCCGCAAGCTCCGTGCCGCCGGGAAGGATGAAGTGCTTCATCTCCGGCAGCGTCGACCAGAACCGGTCGATGCGGCTTTCGATGTCGCTTGTCGCGGCGTCGTTCAGGCGGGACGGGTCGCGGGCATTCCCTGGTGTCGCCAGGTCGGCGCCGATCTCGAACAGGCGCCGCTGCAGGCCGATCACGGTATCGGCAAGCTCGCCTTCGGGACAGATGACCGCAGCGAGCCCGAGCGCGGCGTTCAGCTCGTCGAGCGTGCCGCACGCCTCGATCCGCAGGCTGTCCTTGGCGACGCGGTCGCCACCGTAAAGGGCCGTCGATCCGTCATCGCCGGTGCGCGTGTAAATCTTCATGTCGCCATGACTTTAGCGGATGGCAAGCGAGCGGCGGGGATCGTCGCGGTCGCCGGCTCTCGGCCGACACGGCCCGGCTCGGCTGATAGAATGATTCGGTTAGGAACGGTATTGAGCATACGGAGTTGAACGAATGGGTCACCTGGGCCGAATGCTGCTGCTGCTGCTGATCGGAATCGCCGTGGTCGTGTGCATCCTCGCGGCCGCCGCCGCGGCCGTGGGCTTTCTCGGGGCGATCGTCGTGATGCTCTCGTATCACGTCTTCAGTGCGGACGATTTCGAGGACTACGCGTCCGGAGCACTCTGGGCGCTGATCGCGTCCGTGCCGCTCTGGTTTGCGTCGGTGTACCTGCTCCGCCTGACCTGGTCGACGCTGGAGCGCGTCGTCGAACGGTACTGGCAGGATCAATGGGACCGGCGCGCGGCGTGGAAAGCAGAAGTGATCGGGCGGTGCCGGTAGGGGCAGATCCGTAGCTGAAGTCGCCAGACTTCAGATGGCCGCGACCAGGGCACAACGACCGCAAGCTGCGGTTCATCGAACAGGTGTCAAGCAGATATCGACACCGTTCCCGCGCCGTTCTCTCGGCTGTCAGCGCAGCCAACTCATCATCAGAAGAATCCGCAATCGATTTGCTCCGCGGGCGCGCAATCGCGCAACGACGGCGTCATCCCAGATCGATCCAGCGCCTCTCCTGGTGCGACCGCATCACGGCGTCGGCCACGATCTGGGCCCGGAGGCCGTCGTCGAAGTCAGGCACGGCGGACCGGCCCTCGCGGATGGCCGCGGCGAACTCCCAGACCAGGTCGTAGCGGAATACGGTGGCCGGTTCGCCCTCGACCGGGTCGCGCGGGCTCCCCGGCGCTTTCCTGTACGGAAGGGGCACTTCGACCGGCTCCAGGTCCTTGCCG
>NYZC01000315.1 GCA_002686995.1 Phycisphaeraceae bacterium
TACCCAAGGTAGGAGCCCAGTGCGGTAGTCCCGCACGCTGGGATCTGTGCGGGGGGCCGCCCGAAAGGGCGGTCCCTACCGTGCCGACCCGCACCTCGAACGCCGCTTCACCCGTCACGCCGCTCGCCACGTCGCGGGCGCGCAGGCGCCAGCGACCGGGCGGCGCGTCGAGGGCGAGCACCAGTGTCCCCTCATGGCGGCCGTCGGGGGCGAGGACGTTGCGGGTGTGGTAGGCGCGCACGCTGCCCGACGGGTCCACCACCTCGAGATGCAGCACGTGATTGCCCGCAGGGTTTGCGCCGTCGGCTTCGACGTCGAGGTTGTATCGCAGCGGCTCGCCGCGCCGACGCGCCTCGACGTTCACGGACACCGATCGAATCGGGTGAGCAAGCAGGGCGATCAATCGGCCGCCGCCGCGCTCCAGTTTCAGCGCACATCGATCCGTGTGGCCGAGATAGCGGCCGTCGAGCGCATCGTAGGCATGGCGCTTCCCGGGCAGGACGATCTCGATCGCGCCGTCGCTGCCGATCAGCGCGTCCTTCGCCGAGCGCACCGCGACGACGTACTCATTCGCGCCGTCCGTGTACTGCGCCGTCTCCACGTGAAGCTCGGCGTCACCCGTGGCAGTCCAGCGAAGCCTCGGCGTCACGTCGCCGGCGGCGATGATCTGCGCCAGCCAGTCCCGGTCGCGGCGCCATGTCCGCGTGTCGTTGAGGTTGGACAGGAAGAAGTTCAGGAGCACCGCGCGGCCGTCGCCGTGGTCGTTCACGATCGTGACCGGATGGCTCTTTCCGGATCGCTCGAACGTTCCGAATGCGCTGCCCCCGGTCACGCTTACTGCGGCGGCTCCCAGGGCTCTCGGCTCTTCGTAGCGGACCGCGGCGCCGTCCGGTCCGGGTCCCGCGTTGATCGCGATTGAGCCCGGCTTGCGCGACCAGGCCGTCCCCGACATCGCGACGCCGAACAGGTCGCCGAGCGCCGATGCGTCGCGCGTCCGGCAGTGATCGTCCATCACGCCGGGCAGCACGTCCGCGATGACGAGGCCGCCCTGCCGTGCGAACGCTTCGATCTGCGCGGCGGCTTCGTCCGAAAGCGCCATCGCCATCGGCAGGACCAGCACCCGGTAGTCGTCGAGGCGACCACCTTCCACCTGCTCGTTCGACACGAACCGGTACTGGAGGCCCGCGGACTTCAGGAGCATGCAGTACGTGTCGAGGTTGTCGATGTAGCGGATCTCGTCCCATGACGCGTAATCGCCGCGCCCTTCGCGCTCATGGAATTCGTGCGGCGACGCCTTGGCCATCGCCTTGCCGGCGCCGGTGATCCAGGCCGCACGCATGCTCGGCTGGCTGTAGAGGATGGCGATCCCGTCGTGCCGCTTGCGGCCATGCATGACGATCTTGCCGATGCCGCCGCGCGCGTCCCTGACGAGGTCGGCGACCAGCTTACCGTGCGGGTTCAGCTCGAGGTCCGGCCGGATGAACCACGGTGTCTTGTACATCGAGATGCCGTGGTGCTGATGCAGCAGCGACCACCAGACGGCATAGCGCAGGTCCTCGTCCGGGATGCCGTAGCCGGTCCAGTGCGTGAACCGCGCGTCCGGGTACAGGCTCGACCAAAGCTCGCCCTGGCTGACCCAGGTGTAGAGATTCATGTAGCGAATGGCCTTGCCGAGCTTCCAGAAGTCGTAGCCCGTGTAGACCGACGGCGGCCCGTTGCCGCTGATGCCGATCTCCGCGTTCGGATCGATCTCGCGCAGCGCGGCGCGCCACCGAACGAACATGCCGGCCCACACGTCGTCCATGAAATCGCGGTGGTCGGCCCACGCCGAGAAGTTGGTCCCCCCGGCCTTGCGCAGCTCGCGCGCCGTGCGCGGCTGCACGTCGTTCCACGTGCCGAACGCCGTCTCCCACTGCGCGTTGACGCGATCGAGGCTTCCGTAGCGCTGCGTCAGCCACTCACGAAAGGACGCCATGCAGTGCGGTCCGTAGCAGATGTCGGCCGCGGGGCTGACGCGGCGCGGCACGCCCGAGCTGGTCATCGAGATCTCGTCGGCCGTGCAGTAGCCGACGGCGCCGAGGTGCCCGTAGGAGCGCGCCGTGCGGCGGATGGCCGCGTCGGACTTCTGCACGTGGGCCGGATCGCTGAGGCACGGCGTGCGCACCAGGACGCTGCGGTCGCCGTCCTTCGCGTAGATCCCCTGGATCTCGGACGGATCGAACATGAGCCCCGGAAGGCCGCCGATCGGCGCGAGGTCGAACCCGGCGCGGGCGTGGCCCGGAAGGTCGATCGGCGAGTGCACGTCGTCGAGCAGCGCCGTCGCGCCGAGGCGGCGGTAGATCGGGTAGTAGTAGTCCCGCACGTATCCCGTGATCTGCGTGCCGACGAACGCCCAGAAGATGGCCTGGTAGTCGTCCCAGCGATGCGGTCGCGCTACGATCAGTTCGCGCTCGAAGACGTCGAGGACCGGGTCCTCCCCGATCTCGCAGCGCACGCGCAGGATGCTCGACCGACCCGGCTGGACGACGTGGTTGAACGCCACCTCGCGTCCGGAGGCGCTCTTCCGCTGCCGCGCGACGAGGCGGTCGAACGCGTCGGTGACTTCCATGCTGACCGGCAGGGGGGCATCGGGGGTCGCGGTCAGGGTCAGCCGGATATTCGCGAGGTCGCCGACGCCATAGTGTTCGCGGTCCACCGTGACGTCGTCGATGCGCACCGGTCGCGCGACGTCGAAGTAACCGGTGCCCCAGTTCTCGACGCCGTCGTCGCCGCGGACGATGACGTCGGCGAGGTGAAGCCCGGCCTTGAGGTCACCGGGAATCGCCACGCTGATCGCCCGTGCCGCGCTGGCGCCGGCCTGGAGCACGAGCCGGGTGCGGTCCTGGTGCACGACGGTGCCGAATCGGTCGCGCAGGGTCGTCTCGACTTCGAGGCGCAGCGGATCGCGCGGCAGGTTCTGCACTGCGGCCTTGATGTTCTCCAGTGCGATCTCGACGTGCTGCCCGCCGGGGTCTTCGAACGTCGCGCCTTGCGGCGCGATGCGCATGTCGAGATCAAAGCCGCGCTTCGCGGACCAGAGCAGCGTCCGCGCCAGCAGGCCGTGGTAGTACTCCCAGTAGGCGAACGCCACCGCGTGGTGGTCGACGCTCGGCGTGATGGCGCTGTTGCCGCTCCAGTAATCCGGGTTCGAGTAAGTGAACTGAGCGACCCGTCCCTGCCCGTGAGTCGCGACGGCGAGGATCGGGTCCGCGCCGGACGCGATGAGCACGTTGCGGTGCTCCCGGTATCGGTAGTAGTTCGTCACCGGAAGCTTTGCGAGTGGGACGCCCTTCGTGATCACGTGCTCACCCTGCGCCTGCCACGCTCCCTTGTGCTCGCCTCTCAGCTCCATTCCGATCGAATCATCCAGCTTGCGGTCGCTCGGCGCGGCGTCGCCCAGCGGCGAGAGCGCCTCCAGCCCTTTCATCTGCTTCGGATCGAGCACGAGCACCAGCCCCGCGCCCTCCTCGACGGCCGTGGTGACGTCCTGACGGACGCCCTCGGACAGGTCCGACCAGGACAGCCCGGCGATCAGGATCGCGTCGTAGGTCTTCTCTTCCAGCCAGCCCACGATGCGACGATTGATCGCACTGGGATTGATTTCCCCGCGTCGGTACGTGGAATCGGGCCAGCGGTTGTGATATTTCACGAGCGTCGGGGCGTCATACTCGAGGTCGAGCCGCTGCGCCAGCTCGACGACCTCGCGCTGCATGTCGAAGTTGACGAGAAAGAGAACGCGCACGGGTCCGTCCTTCAGCGGCTTCGCCCAGGGGATGTGCGGCGTGACGACGGTTTCCCGGAGGGTGATGCCTTCGTACGCCTTCTTCGGGGGCGAGGCCTTCGAGGCGTCGATCACGATCTCCGTCGGCGCGGCGTCCGGCGTCGCGACCGGGACGAACGTCAGCGTCAGGTCATCGACGGGCGGGGTGTCTTTGCGATCGGCTCCGGGCCAGGTCAGCTTCAGGCGGAGGTGGCGCCCCGGTGGCGAGTGGATCTTCGCTCCGCTGTCGGCTTGCTCGTCCATGGACCATTTCGCGCCCCAGAACCCGCCCCAGGCCGACACGCCGAGGGTGCTCGTGCGAATGGCGAGGGGGCGTTCGGGATCGCGATCCTTCCATTGGATGGAGTCGAAGCGACAGACGGTGCCGAAGTCGAGCGGCAGCTCGAAGGCGAGGTCCGCGCTCACCGGTGCCGACATCAGGATCAGCAGGGCCGCGCACGTCGTGAGGAGGGTTCGGTGGGGCATCCGTGGATTGTAAAGCCACTGCGGGACGGTTGGATTGCGCCGAATCGGGCTCTACAATCACCTCGATGAGGACTCGGAGAACGGATGACCGTGCATCGAAGGCCGCATTCACGCTGATCGAGCTGCTGGTCGTGATTTCCATCATCGCCCTGCTGATCGCTCTTCTCCTGCCCGCGGTGAAGAGGGCGAAGGACCAGGTGCAGATGACGGTCTGCCGCAACAACCTGAAGCAGATGGGAGTGGGCGTCCTCGCCTACGCCCAGGATTACGGCAACTGGGTGCCCGGCGTCGAGACGGCCTTCTCGGGCGCGGGGTACATGCTCTGGCACCGGTCGGGCGAGGCCAGGGGGCTCGGCTGGCTGATCGAATTGCAGTACGTCGACGGCCCGGACATCTTCTACGATCCCAGCGCCGACAATCTCGATTTCGCTTTCGACAGCTTCTTCTACGGCTGGCAGTTCTGGGGCAGGGTCAACCCGAGTCCCGGCGGGCACGTGTTCTGCAACTACATGCTGCGCCGTGACGTCGGGACGCAGTCCGGCCATGGCGACTGGCGCGGCGGGTTCAATCTCGACGATGCCGGCCACTACCGGGCCCTGATCGCCGACAACTTCTACTACGGTCAGAACACGATGAACCTCCAGCTCGATCCGGCGACGCGCAAGGGGACGCACGAGACCGGCATCAACGTCACGATGACCGACTTTTCCGTGGGATGGTTCCCCGATCCGAACCGCGACCTGCACTCCGCGGCGACGGCGCTCATTCCGTCGCAGATCGACGGGTGGTGGGACGAGTTCGACGAGGGAGTCGGGGCCTTCTGATCAGAGGCCGGAGGCGAACCGGATACAGCCTTCAGCAAAAGGAGCTTCCGTCATGCGGTCCACTCCATCCGTGCGCATCTGCGTGCTCGCCGCGTCCCTTCTCGTGGCGACCTGCGTGGCCGGCGCGGCGCCGGTCATCCCGAGAATGGCGCTGCCCGACGAGGTGTTCAGCCTCGTCCGGCTCGATCGCGTCGGGCTGAAGATCGACGCGGTCGATCAGCGGCTGGTCGCGCGCGGCCTGACCTTCGCGAAGGTTGCCGCGCATTGCCGGGACGCGCTCGAGGAGGGAGGCGTCAAGGTCGTGGCGGACGACGACGAGCTGCCGAGAGTCGTCGTCCAGGTGCAGACGGCGACCGGACCCGACTTCCCGGATGCGGTTGCGATCGAGGTCGTCATCGCCGTGCACCAGCGGATCGTCGTGTCGCGCCTCGATCGACCCATGCGCGCCCCGACGTCCTCCGTATCGATTTTGAAGGTCGCGACGCGCGAGAAATCGCCGGTCGTGGGCCGGCGCGCCGTGACCACGGCCCTCGAGTCGTTCCTGCGGCTGTCGCGGCTCGCGACGGCGCACTGGGAGCGCGGGGAATAGACGTCAGAGGTCAGAAGGCTGGGGCGGCGCACATTCATGCGCAGACTGTCGCAAGGGCCTTGAGCCCGTTCATAGGATCGTGCTGAACCCTGAACCCTCCGACTTGCCGCCCGTTCACGTCATCAAGCTTGGCGGAAGCCTGCTCGACCTGCCCGACCTCGCGGATCGCTTCGCGCGGTTCGTCGGGGCGCAGCCGGATGCGCGGCGCGCCGTGGTTGTTGGGGGCGGGGGCGCTGCCGACCTGGTGCGTGCCCATGACCGGACGTTCGGGCTCGACGAGAGCGCCGGCCACTGGCTGGCGGTGCGGGCCATGCAGTTGAACGCACACCTGGTTGCGAGCGTGCTCGAGCGATGCGTCGTCGTCGCGCGTCCTTCCCGCTGCCGTGACGCCTGGAAGGACGGTCACATCAGCCTGGTTGATCCGGTCGCGTGGCTCGAGCGCGACGAGCGCAAAGAGAAGCCAGTGCCGCATCGATGGAGCTTCACCAGCGACTCGATTTCGGCCCACGTCGCGCGGCGGCTGGGTGCGGCGCGGCTGACCCTGCTCAAGTCGGCGAGGCTCGAGCCCGGGGAAGGGCCGGTCGATCTCGAACGGGCGGCGACGTTGAACATCGTCGACGCCGACTTTCCCGCGGTGGCGGACGCGATCCCTTCGATCGATCTGGTCAACCTTCGCGACGACCCCGGGGTCGTCGTCAGGTTGCAGGCGTCCTCGTAACGGAAGTGAGCGTGCCCGGACGGCGCGCGGTGACGGCCGGGTCCGGCGTGCGGCCCCGGCGCGCCACCTGCACACCAGGTCTTCGAGAAATCAGCGCATCGGGCGTCGTGAGCGAAGCAGCGAGAGCACGGCCGCGCTCTGATCAGATCTGACCCAGTTTTCGCCGGTCTGGGGGATGGGCGCCGCATCACGCCGAGTAATGGACTCGGGTTCAGAATCTCTCAGATCGAAGGTTGACAAACCCGGCTTCATAGCGGTTGCGGGGCAGAATTCGGGGCCGGCCCCGGGGTCAGCCCCGGTGTTTGCGGTTTGCGTTGTTCCGTATCCCCGGACGCTTTCCGAGCCGGGCCGTACTCGGCCCGGCTCGGCAACCGAAGTCGAACGTCCAATGACGCGGACGTTGCAGTTGGATTCCCGAGCGAAATCCGTGCCGAACAGAATTGGGTCACGCCCCCAACCCCCCTTGGAAAGGGGGGGATTGATGCGCGACGCTCACTGAACGGAATGATGCCGACGCGCTCGCAGACACCGCGACGGTCTCCGGCCCACGGCATTGCCGGCTGCGCGCTTTTGATTTTTCAATTTCGACGCAATAGCGTGTCGGCGGTCATCTCTCCATCGGAGTGCCGTTCATGACCCGCTTCAAGATCATCGTGTTCGCCATCGTCGCCATTCTGCTCGTCATCGTCGTGCTGCAGAACACGGAGACCGTGGAGACGAAGTTCCTGCTGCTGACGATTCCGATGCCCCGGGCGGTGCTGCTGTTCGTCACGGCGCTGGGCGGTTTCGTGCTGGGCCTCGTCGCAGCGTTCGGATTCTCGCGCAAGTCGAAAGAGGCGAAGACGTAGCAATCCCGATGCGCGCACGGAAGCCCGCCTAGTTAGTTGGGGGGGGGTCGTGTACGGAATCGTGTGTTGATGGGTTGCGCACTTCGGCGCGCTGTGGTGCCACCCCCCTGACCCCGGGCAAGGGCGAACCAAGCCACCGGCGACTGCCAAAACGACCCTTCCTGACGGCGAAAATGCCGCATTAGCAGGCACTTAGGGGCGTTCCGGGGCGGCAGGGGACCCTTGGCGCTGGCATGGGATTTGCCATGTATTCAGTGTTCAGGCGAGGCGGGTTCGCCCGTCGCCGCCGTCGATCAAGGAGAACCGAAGCATGGACTTCAACCGACTGACGCAGAAATCACAGGAGGCGGTGCACGAGGCGCAGAGCATCGCGGTGAGCCACGGCCATCGCGAGGTCGACAGCCCGCACCTGCTGCTGGCGCTCTGTCGCCAGCAGGACGGTCTCGTGCCGCGCCTGCTGAGCCGGTTGCAGCGACCGGCCGACGTCGTCGAGGCCGAACTGCAGCGCGGTATCGAGCAGCGCCCGAGCGTGTCCGGCCCGGGGCGCGAAGCGGACAAGGTGTATATCAGCGAGGCGCTCAGCCAGGCGCTCGTCGAGGCCGAGCGCGAGGCGGGGCGGCTGAAGGACGAGGACGTCTCCGTCGAGCACCTGGTGCTGGCGATGATCGGCCGCGAGGGCGACGCCGCCGGCGCCGTGCTGCGCGAACTGGGCATCACACGGGACGCATGGCTCGAAGCGATGTCGGCGGTGCGCGGCAACCAGCGCGTCCAGAGTGCCGATCCCGAACAGACCTACGAGGCGCTGGAGCGGTACGGTCGCGACCTCGTCGAGACCGCCCGCACCGGCAAGATGGACCCCGTGATCGGTCGCGACGAGGAAATCCGCCGCACGATCCGCATCCTGTCGCGGAAGACCAAGAACAACCCGGTGCTCATCGGCGAGCCCGGCGTCGGCAAGACCGCGATCGTCGAGGGGCTGGCGCAGCGCATCGTGCGCGGCGACGTGCCCGAGGGGCTGAAGCACAAGACGATCTTCGCCCTCGACATGGGTTCGCTGGTCGCCGGGGCCAAGTACCGCGGCGAGTTCGAGGAGCGCCTCAAGGCGGTGCTCGCCGAGATCAGGCAGTCCGACGGGCGCATCCTTCTGTTCATCGACGAGCTGCACACGATCGTCGGTGCGGGCAAGGCCGAAGGCGCAATGGACGCCGGCAACATGCTCAAGCCCATGCTCGCCCGCGGTGAGCTGCACTGCATCGGCGCGACCACGCTCGACGAGTACCGCAAGCACATCGAGAAGGACGCTGCCCTGGAGCGCCGGTTCCAGCCCGTGCTCGTCAATCAGCCGACGGTCGAGGACACGGTGTCGATCCTGCGCGGCTTGTGCGAGCGCTTCGAGGTCCACCACGGCGTGAGAATCCAGGACGCGGCGCTGGTGTCCGCGGCGACGTTGAGCCACCGCTACATCAGCGACCGGTTCCTTCCTGACAAGGCGATCGATCTCGTCGACGAGGCGTGCGCGATGATCCGGACGGAGATCGACTCGATGCCCTCGGAGCTGGATGCCGTCACCCGGCGCGTGATGCAGCTCGAGATCGAGGAGGCCGCGCTCTCCAAGGAGAAGGACCAGGCGTCGATGCAGCGTCTCGAGGCGCTGCGCAGGGAGCTCGCCGACTTGCGGCACGAGGCCGACGCGATGCGGGCGCGCTGGGAGAGCGAGAAGGAGGCGATCGGCGGCGTGCAGCAGCTTCGCGAGCAGATCGAGCAGCTGCGGTTCGAGATCGAGCAGGCCGAGCGCAACCACGACCTCGAGAAGGCGGCCGAGCTGAAGCACGGGCGCCTGCCGGAAGCGATGAGCCGGCTCGAGCAGGCCGAGACCCGCATGACCGAGGGCAACGGCGAACGGCTGCTCCGCGAGGAGGTGACCGACGACGAGATCGCCCAGATCGTGGCGCGGTGGACCGGCATCCCGGTGGCGCGGCTCGTGGAGACGGAGCGCGAGAAGCTGCTGAAGCTCGACGAGTCGCTGCACGATCGCGTCGTAGGCCAGGACGAGGCCGTCCGGCTGGTCGCCGACGCGGTGATCCGCGCCCGCGCGGGCATCAAGGATCCGAAGCGGCCCATCGGCTCGTTCATCTTTCTCGGACCGACGGGCGTCGGCAAGACCGAGCTCGCCCGATCGCTTGCCGAGTCGCTGTTCGACAGCGAGGACAACATCGTGCGCATCGACATGAGCGAGTACATGGAGAAGCACGCGGTCGCGCGTCTCATCGGCGCGCCGCCCGGCTACGTGGGCTACGAGGAGGGCGGCCAGCTCACCGAGGCCGTGCGCCGCAAGCCGTTCAGCGTGATCCTGTTCGACGAGATCGAGAAGGCGCACCACGACGTGTTCAACGTGCTGCTGCAGATTCTCGACGACGGCCGGGCCACCGACGCCCAGGGGCGCACCGTCAACTTCAAGAACTGCGTCATCATCATGACCAGCAACATCGGGTCGCAGCACCTGCTGGACGAGCTTCGTGGCACGGCGACCGGCGAGATCGGCGAGGCGGCCCGCCAGTCGGTGCTGGATGAGCTGCGTCGCCACTTCCGGCCCGAGTTCCTCAACCGCGTCGACGACATCGTGCTGTTCAAACCGCTGTCATTGCAGGAGATCGAGCAGATCGTCGACCTGCTGGTCGCGGACGTGGCAAGCCGTCTCGAGGACCGGCGCATCGCCCTGGAGCTGACCGACGCGGCCCGGAAGTTCGTCGCCGAGGCGGGCTACGACCCGGTCTACGGTGCCCGGCCGCTCAAGCGCTACCTCCAGCACGAGCTGGAGACCCGCATCGGTCGGGCCCTGCTCTCGGGCGAGATCGTCGAAGGCTCGACGCTGACCGTGGACGTCGTGGACGATCGGCTGGACGTGAAGGTGCAGCCGCCGCAGATGGCCGCGGCGTGAGAGAAGGGCTCGGGGGTCAGGGTCGGGGATTCAGGACGGACGCGCGCCGCTTCGCGGCGGCGGGGTCCTACTTCCGCCCGCGTCGTCCGGGCACGCCGCTCACGTAGGGCCCGTCGACCACCCATTCCTCGATCTGCTGGTTGCGCCGGGTGGGGAGCGATCTCACGCGGTACGCCGGACGTCTTGATCCGACGCGGCGCACGACGACGACTTCCCGCCCGTTGACGTAGACGTGGTCCCCTGGTCGAAAACTTCGAGTGCTTTCCTGGGCCATTCGATATCGATCTCGCGTGGTCTGGTCATCCGTAAGCCTCATCGTGGCGTGCCCGTCAGGGACGCATAGAGGTGATACGCACCACGCGGTCGGCGTGTTCGCGTCGGAACCCGGGCCCCCTTCCGGTCGTACTAGCAGCAACGAACGCCGGGTTCATACGGCCTCGTGGCCCACGGAAGGCGGACCCGGAGACGGGAACCTGATCGGGAACCTGATGATGAGCATCATGGCCAGACCCACGTCGCCGCTGCAACGTGTCATGCTCGATCTCAGCCGACCGGCAACGCTGGTCGACGAGCTGCAGCAGCTGTCGCCCGTCGACCGCGAGACGGTGTTGAAGATTCTCGACGAGCCCTACGAGCACGTGCGCAACCCGGGTTTCTGGCGGCGGGGCGCCGAGCGCAGGTTCCTGGACCGCGGCCCCGCGCTGCCCACGCCCGACGTGTCCTGGTACCTCCAGGAGGACCAGGGCCGGTCGAGCGGATCGAGCGCCACGCGCCTGACCGCCGAGCAGGAGCGGTGCCTCTTCCTGCGCTTCAACTATTGCCGCTACCGGGTAGGCCGCCTCAAGAAGAAGATCGGCGCCCGGCCGCCTCGCCTCGACGATGCGCGTCAGCTCCTGGGCTGGCACGAGCGCGCCCAGGCGGCGCGCAGCGATATTGCCGCGGCCAACCTCGCGCTCGTCCTGGCGATGATCAAGCGCATGCGCCCGAACGACGTGACGCCCTCGGACCTGATCAGCGAGGGCAACCTGGCGCTGCTGCGGGCGATCGACAAGTTCGACGCGTCGCGCGGCTTCAAGTTCTCGACCTACGCGTGCCGGGCGATCCTGGCGGCGCTCGGACGCACGGCCGCGGCTCACGCGAAGTACCGCAGCCGCTACCCGGTCGAGTACGACCCGGAACTCCAGCAATCGGACTTCCTCAGCGCGCGGCGGCGGGAGACGCTCGAGGACTGCGCCGACGAGGTGGGACAGATCGTCCGCGAGAACCGCGCCGACCTGACCGAGGTCGAACGCGCCGTCATCCGGCACCGGTTCGGCATCAATGGACATGCCGGTCACGACGAGGACTTCCAGCGTCGCACCCTCGACGAGGTCGGACGCCTCATCGGCATGAGCAAGGAGCGCGCCCGCCAGATCCAGAAGATGGCCCTCGACAAGATCCGCCAGGCGCTGGAGGACGAGTACCTGCGGTAAGTCGCAGGTCGGAAGGTCGAAGGTCGCACGTCGTCGCCGCGCGTTCCCAAGGGCTGTGCGCGAAAGTGTCAAGTGGGCGCGCCGGCTTCGCCGGCGGGGGTATCGCGGCGTCGGGCCGCGAGCGGCCCGAACCCTCTCCGGTCCGGCAGCGATGGGCCGCATTCGGCCCATCTGCGCAATCATCGCCGGTGCAGCTGGCGCGCCCACTTGACACTTGACACCTTCGCGCACGGACCTGTGGGACGCGCGGCGCCGTCCTTCGACCTTCGACCTTCGACCTTCCGACGCGCCCTTCAAAGCTTCTCGATCATCGTCGTCGCCATCGAAAGGACGATGAAGAAGCCGCACATGTCGGTGATCGTCGTGAGGATCGGGCCGGAGACCAGGGCCGGATCCAGGCGCAGGCGCTTCAGGAGCAGGGGCAGCAGGCCGCCCATCGTGACCGCGACGACGGTGTTCACGGCGAGCGCGCCGCCGACGACCACGCCGAGCCATGGGTTCGATTTCCACAGCATCGCCAGCCCGCCCAGCAGCAGGCCGAGCGCGATGCCGTTGATCAGGCCGACGGACGCCTCCTTGAGCATCACGCGCAGCAGCTCGTTCGGACGAATGAGGCCGAGGGTGAGCTCGCGCATGCTCACGGCGACCGCCTGGTTGCCGCTGCAGCCGCTCATGTCGCTGATCATCGGCAGGAACACCGCGAGCGCGATGGCCGCCTCGAGCGTGTCCTGGTAGGCGGCGATGACGCCGGCCGCGACGAGGTTGAGCACGACGTTGATGCTCAGCCACGACAGCCGTCGTCCGCTGCGCACCATGACCGGCATCGACCTCAGCTCCTCGCCGCCGACGATGCCGCTGAGGCCGAGCACCTGTCGCGTCGTGCGGTCGGCCGCCGCTTCCTCCACGTCGGAGCGCAGCACCACGCCGACGAGCTGGCGCCCGGCGTCGACGACGGACACGCCGAACAGGTCGTACTGATCGAAGAAGTTTTCGAGATCCTCGAGCGACGCGGTCGCCGGCACCGATAGCGGATCGGTGATCATCAGCTCGCGCAGCGGCGCGGCGTGCGGTGCGAACAGCAGCTCGCGCAGCGGAAGGACGCCGACGAGCCGGCTCGCATCGTCGATGACGTAGATGTACTGGATGTCGTACCGGGCATACTGCTCCCGATGCTGCGCCAGGTCCCTCGTCACATCTTCGACCGTCGCGTTCTGACCGTAGCGCAGGTACTCCGTCACCATGATGCCGCCGGCGCTGTCCGGCTCGTACGTCATCAGGACGCGGACGGTCCTGGCTTCGTCGGGCGTCATCTCCCTGAGAATCTCTTCCGCGTCCTCCTCGTCGAGATCTCCGAGCAGGTCGGCCTGCTCGTCGCTGGGCATCTGGTCGACGATGCTCGCCGCGCGGTCCGCCGGCAGATCCTCGATGAGCTCGACCGCCTGCGCGTCGGAGACGTCCTCGATCACCTCGGCGGCGTCGCGCGGGTCGAGCAGGATGAGCAGGTCGTTCCGGCACGTCTCGTCCAGGCGCGAGATCGCGCGGGCGGTTTCGGACGGGCCGAGATCGTCGAGGTAGTCGCTCAGCCCGGCCGCGTCGCGCGACGCGACCAGCTGCTCGACCACCTCCCAGGGCGCCTCGTTCGTGTCCGTCGGCATGGCATGGCCTCCGGAAGAGTCGAAGGTCTAAGGTCTAAGGTCTAAGGTCTAAGGTCTAAGGTCTAAGGTCTAAGGTCTAAGGTCTAAGGTCTAAGGTCTAAGGTCTA
>NYZC01000316.1 GCA_002686995.1 Phycisphaeraceae bacterium
ACTCTGCCGCGGGCCCAAGACCGAGCGAATCGTCCGTTGGCAAGGAGGCCGAAGCAGGCGATGTCGCTGTGCATCGTCGATGGAGGCCGACGCGCCAACGGGCGATGCAGCCGGTCGACGCCAGGCAGAGTTTTGAGACAGAGCCTAATTCCCCGCCAGCCTAGAATGTCCCCATGCTCCAACAGGCTCGAAGGCCCGGCGTCCGACTCCGTCTGCTCGCTACCTTCCAGAAGGTGCGGCACCGGTACGACCTGTGGCGTGCGATCTGCCAGGCCATCTCCATCGGCATTCTGGCCGCCGTGCCTCTGACCGGCCTGATTCAATTCGATGCCTGGCGCGGCGACCACCGGCTGCTCTTCGAGCGCGTCGAGGTCAAGCCCGCAATCGGCGGCGTCCTGGTCGGAATCGTCAGCCTCTACGTCATCGTGTTCCTGACGAACTTCGCCGCCGGTCGCATCTTCTGCGGCTGGGGGTGCCCGGTCGCCCAGATCAACCGGTTCGGCGAGCGCGCGCAGCGCGAGAAGTCGCGATGGCGCATGGCTGGCACGCTAGTGGTCGCGACCGTGTTCAATGCCGCGCTCATCCTCTCGATGTTCGCCTGGTTCGTCGACCTGCGCGTTCTGTGGGTCGGCACGAGCGCGACCCTCACCGCATGGTCCATCGTGCTCGCGGGCCTGGTCAGCGCCTACGGTCACGGTCGCTGGTGGCGCTGGGGCTTCTGCAAATCCGCCTGTCCCATCGGCCTGTACTACTCGATCGTTTCACCCGCGCACTGGTACGGCGTGCACTTCCGCAATGAATCCGAGAGCTGCATCGAGTGCAACGCCTGCGACCGCGTCTGTCCCGTCGACCTGGCGCCGCGCGACCTGATGGCTCCCGTGGAGGGCCAGGGCCTCGGAGCCAGCGACGCTCCGGGCAGGAATCACTGCATCGAATGTGGCGACTGCGTCCGTGCATGCGAATGGATGATGAACGCCGCCGGCGCAGAGCCGGTGCCGCTCCACCTGGGATACTTCCGAGGCCCGCAGTGCGTCGTCCCGGAGCCGAGCACGCCGGAGCCAGTCGGGGACCAGGTCGATCCTGCAAACACGCGTTCACCCGCGCGGCCGAGACCGTGATGAAATCCTCCATCCTCATCAGCGATCTGTTCGAGGCATGTCGCGCCGGCAACCAGGTGTCGCGCGACTACGACCCGCAGAAGTGGCTGGCCTACGAATACTCTACCGACGAAGTGGCCGGCACCGTGCTCTTTTGCGGCCCGGAGCAGAACGCGCCCGAGCTGCGCATCGCACTGGGGCAGACCGGCTGGCACCGCATCTATCTCGGGATTCATTACGGCATGGTCGCCTTCCCGCTCGAAAGCCGGATCCAGATCGCCGGGCAGAGGTTGCACCCCTTCATCCTGCGAGCGCGGCTCAGCGGCGAGAACTGGCGCGACATGATCGAGCCCGAGCTTCCTTCGCGGCGGCAGGCCGGCTACTACACGCCGGCGGAAGAGGCCCCCGGCTGGCGCGAAGTCTCATGGGACGTGGTCGACGAGGTCCACTGGCGCGCGGCCGATCTTGACGGCCGGGACCTGCTGATCTCGCCGCACCGCGAGATCAACCACGAGTGGGCGGCGGCCGCGCTCGCGTTCGTGCGCCTCGAGCCGATGGACGAGAACGACATGGCGGATGTCGAGCGCGAGCGACCGCGCTCGGACACGCGGCGCATGTTCGGGAAGCACGACGGCTCGCATCCGCCGCTCGACGAGCAGGAGACGCGCAAGTGGCTCGAGCCGCTGCGGGACTCCGACTTCGAGATCATCGCCTGGGGCGCGAGCTTCACCGATCAGACGTTCTACCCGTCCCACGTCGGGCACCAGCAGTCCGATCCCTGGCATGTGCTGTCGCTGGCGAACAAGCGACCGCTGCCGGCGGATGGCTTCGACATGCTCAAGTGCGCGGCCGATGTGTGCCACGAAATGGGCATCGAGATCCTCGGCAGCATGCGTCCGGGGGGCGGGCGGTTTCCGCCCAGCCACCTGACGCAGACGGGCCGGTCGTTCTTCTACGATCACCCGGAATTCTGGTGCGTTTCGGAAACCGGCGAGCCCGTCGGACATCTGAGCCTCGCCTTCCCCGAGGTGCGCCGCCTCCAGATCGACGTCATGCGCGAATACTTCGACGGCCGCGATCTCGACGGCGTTCACTATTACTTCAACCGGTGCTTCCCGTTTGTGCTCTACGAAGAGCCTGTCGTGCGCGACTTCCAGGCCCGGCACGACGAGGATCCGCGCCGGCTGCCGTTCGAGGATGAACGATGGCTGGAACATCGCTGCGGGTACATCACCACGTTCATGCGCGAGCTGCGGGCGATGGTCGACGAGATCGGTCGCGCGAAGGGACGCCATCTCAAGGTGTGCCCGACCATCGTCAACTCGATCGAGAATTGCTGGATCAACGGGTACGACATCGCGACGTGGATCGAGGAGGGGCTCGTCGACGGCCTGCTGGTGCACCCGTGCTTCTCGGGCATCCGCACCGACGGGGACGATCGCGTCACGCCGGAAACGATCAAGCCCATCTCGGACCTTGCCGCACCCCGCGGCGTCAAGGTGTGGGCCGACCTCTATCCGCGCTACAAGCCCGCAGAGCACTTCCGCCAGCAGGCGCTGTCGTTCTACGACGCAGGCATCCACGGCGTCGGGTACCACGACTACTACGTGCGCTGCCAGCGCAAGAGCGAATGGTCGATGATCCGCATGCTCGGTCACCGCGAGGAGCTGAAGGGCTGGCGCGACAAGGCGCTGTCATTCAGCCGAACCCATCGGCTGAAGTCGATCTGCGGCATGTCGAACGACCCGCGCTACTGGACGCACACGAACGGGTGAGCAGAATCATGGAGGCGGGCCGCTCACGGTCCGATCCCGTGAAAAAGACGGCGACCGGGAAGCTATATCGCGATTCCGGAGTCTTCCAATAGCCCGATCAGAGCTTCGACGCACTCAGTGGCATGTGTCAGCGCAACCAGGTGCCCAGCGTCCTCGATCGAGAGCGCGTCTGCAGGACAGGGAATCACCGGATCCCTGGCTCCGTGAACACGGACGACATCGCCGTGAAACTCGGGCGGACGCCAGTTGGCAATCGCTCTGCACATCGCCTGGATGAAACGTGGGTCCGTCGATTGAAATTGAGCACCCATCTCTCCCAGCAGATTGCCTGCAACCAGCTGCGCCAAACGTATGGGCGCTATCGTGGAAACTGCAGACAGCATCTGGGCAAACTGACTGAGTTCTCCCGGATGCCTTGCACTACCGATCAGGCCTGCGACCTGCGACCCCACCCTTGCGGCGATCTCGAGAGCGACCATCCCACCCATGGAAGAGCCGAGAGGAAAATCGTGACTCGTGATTTCAGCCTCGTGAACCAGCCGCTCTGCAACTTCAGGCAATTCCGTTTCACCATCGTAAGCAGGCCATTCCAGGAACACCGCATTCGGCAGTGACCGCCATACGCCTTTGTACATATCCGAAGTCGCGCCCATCCCGGGCAAGATAAACAAACGCATGTTGTGCCCTGTCGGCAGCGCCAACGATCGAGGACGAGCAGCTTACCCCAAGCAAACAGCATCACAGGTCCCGACTCGTCCTCGTACTGGTGCTCGGTCTCGTTATCGGTCAATCGCGCGTTGGCGTTCAGTAGTGACGATAGTTGTCTTCGGATTGATCGACGCGTAACAATTCCTCCACGCATCACTGGGGGCTCGCCGCGCTCGACCCCAGCCACCCTGCAGCATCTGAACGCGGGGGCGCAAACGTCGAGGACGAGTACGAGACCGAGCACGAGTGGCCAATCCCGAGTATCGACCAGCGCAGACTCGCTGCGCTCGACCCCAGACACCCTGCGGCATCTGAGCGCGGCAGCGCGAACGATCAGGACTGAGTACGAGTGACCATGCTACGAGTATCGATCAGCGCCGCCTGAAGGGTGGCCCCGTCGGCTACACAATCCTGAACGAATACAGGCTTGCGCGACGGCTGTAGAAGCACACCTTGACGCCGCGGCTCATCGCTTCGGCCGGCAGTGCCGATCGGCCACCCCAGGTGACGACGTGTCCGGTCGAGTCTCCGGCGAACGTGTCACAGGCGCTCTTTTCGTATCCGGACAGCTCGTTGCCCTGGACGTCGAGCAGCGCGACGCGGAAGAAGCCGTCGTTTCGGCACTGCACGTTGGCCTGCAGTTCCCCGCCGCGGCTGGCCAGCGGGCGCGTGATGAGGATGCCCTCGCGCTCGTCACTGTCGAGCGAGACGAAGCCGCCGGGCCGCAGCGTTGCCAGGCCGAGCGCGGTTTCGCCGCTCGCCGGACCCGCCTTCGCCTCCGGATGGTCCATCTGCTCCTGGAAACCGAACTGCCACCAGTCGTGGTGGAAGTTCGAGCCCGCGTGATAGACACGAATCTCGTCGTCGAGGAAGACCGGCTGGCAGCAGCACTCGGCCATGTAACGATCCCACGCGTTCGGGTCGTCGACGCGCGGCGCCAGGAACGGCTGCCGCTGTCCCGCGTGGTGCCAGTTCGAGCCGTCCCGGCTGTAGACGAGTGAAGCGCTCATCGTGTTCGGCGTGCGGTGGAAACGGTTGAGCAGCCCGACCCACAAATCACCCAGGCGGAATCGCGCCAGACCGTAGTACTCGTCATCCAGGTTGTCCTCGACTAGATCGGGGGTCATGATCTGCTGGGGCGGCGTCCAGTCGTGGAAATCGCGGCTGTAGGCGTAATAGATGCGCCGCCGAGCGTTGCGCGTGGGCTCGTTGGGATGGATCGGAAGCCCCCAGCCCGGCACGTCGGGGTTCGACCAGCCGCCGGGATGCTCGCACATGTGGGCGATGCGCGTGTCCATCGTGTATTCGCCGGTCTGCCGGTTCCGATTGACGATGATGACGTCGCCGGTCCCCCGCCCGCTGTTGCCTCCGAACGTCACCGGCTCGTCGCTGAGCGTCCACGTCCGCCCGTCGGGCGAGTAGCCGACCTTGTTGATGGCGTCCGCCAGGTCCTTCCGCTCGTTCCAGAAGATGACCTTGAATCGCTTCGAAGGATCCTCCTCCATCTCGTCGAGAAGAAACGACGCCGCGTGCGCCTTGCCGTCGCGCTCGTTGCCCAGGCAGATGTTCGTCCTGCGCCCGTCCACGTCGCGGTAGCCCAGCTCCGGTTTCTCCCAATGGACGCCGTCGGCGGATTCCGCGTAGAGGTAGCGGCTGTCGCAGACTTCGTGGAACCCCGGCGCCTCGAGGCCGTGCGTGTCCGACTTGCGACCCGAGAACGTGTCGAAGTCGTAGGCCAGATCCTCGTACCAGCACTTGTAAAGCGTCTCCTGGTCGTCCCAGTACACGTTCCACGTATTGGTGCGGAAATAGAGAACGACCTCCCACGGCCGGTCCTTCCTGATCAGCGGGTTGCACTCGTGCGGTGTCGGACGGTGCATCGTGCGCGTCACGAAATTGAACATCTCGATGACGTGGTTGTCGACGAAGTATTGCGGCGTCGATCCCACGTAAAGCACATCCGGTCTCATGATCGTTCCTCGATGCCCGCTCAGAGATCAAACACCGGATCGGTGCCGCCGTCCGGCGACACGCGGTACGGCGCCCAGGCGAGGGCGAAGCTGCGTACAGACACGTCCGACTTGCGCGGCCGCACGACGATCGCGTCGATCTCGACCGTCGAAGCGTCGATCATGCCGCGGGCGTCCTCCGTGTCCTGCTCGAACCGGGCCGACATCTCCTCGAGCTGGCTGCGCAGCGAGGCCGCGGTCTGCCGCGCCCGGGTGATGTCGCCGCGCTGCTGGGCGGTGCGCCCGATCCCGCGCAACGTGGTGCCGGCGCGCGACACGGTGCCGACGCTCTTCATCTTGCGGCCGAACAGCGCCCCGAGCACCGTGGCACCGAGCGAGATCGCGGCCTGCACGCCCTGGCCGCGGAACTGCTGCTTCTCCTTCTCAACCCGCTGCTCGGCCACGCGGATGCGCTCCTGGAGTCGCGCCAGCTTCGGAGCGTAGCGCTTTCGCAGTTTCTCGACGGCAAGGTCGCGCTTCTCACGGACGGCGTCGTTGAGTCGGACGCGGAAGTCGCGTTCGGCCTCCCCGAGACCGGAATAGCGCTTGAGCGACCGACAGTGCCAGATCGTCTGCTCGCGCGTCCGGTACAGGTAATTGACCATCGCCTTCGACCAGCGGGTGCGCTGTCCTTTGCGACCTGTCGCCGACGGCAGCGGCTCGAACGTCGCCCGGGCGTCCGGCGCCTTTTCGAATTCGACGCCAGCGGCGCCCAGGATCCCTGCCCCATCCCAGGGCTCCGCCGACGCATCCGAATCCAGCAGCGCCAGCAGTCCCGTGTCCGACCATTCGTCGATCTTCGCCGCCACGCGGACGTAGTGAAGACGTGCAAGCCCGACCAGGGCAGGACGATACACCAGCGCGTGACCGGCCGGTACCGACCGGGCCACCGGCAGGTAGACGTACCGAAACTCCGCGGGCCGCGGCGGAGGTCCCTGCGACGCCGACTCGACGCCGCGTGCCGGCGCCGCCGGCGCTTTCGAAGTCGAAGTTCCCGAAGGCGCGGACGGCGCGGGCGCCGCACCCGATGCCCTGCGCTGCGCCATGAGGCTGCCGATGTGCTGCCCCGTCAGCGGCCCCCTGAGGTAAGACATGGCCCAGCGCGTATGAAACACGACGGGCGCATCGTCGTGCACGTTGTTCATCAGGAACACGCGGCTGCCCAGGCCGGCGAGCGTGGCCTCCATCCGCGCGCGGTCGAATCCCGCTCCGGCCGTCACCGAAGCGCCTTCGAGCCCTTCGAGCACGCGAAGCTTGTCGCGCTCGGTCTGCAGTCTTCCGATCAGCCAGGTGCCGGCGTTCGACAGCCCCTTGTAATCAAGATCGACCGGATTCTGCGTCGCCAGCACGACGCCGAGCCCGTACGCCCGCGCCTGCTTGAGCAGCGTCAGCATCGGGCGCTTCGAAGGCGGATTCGCCGTCGGCGGAAAGTACCCGAACACCTCGTCCATGTAGAGCAGCGCCCGCAACGACGTCGTGCCTGGCTGGGAGCGCATCCACGCGACCACCTCGTTCAGCAGCACCGTCACGAAGAACATGCGTTCGGCGTCGTCGAGGTGTGCGATCGACAGGATCGACAGGCGCGGCCTGCCTTCCGCGGTGTAGAGCAGGTTCGCCACGTCCAGCGGCTCGCCCTCCATCCACGACGCGAAGCCCGGCGACGCGAGCAGGCCATTGAGCGACATCGCCAGTTGAAACCGGTCGCCGGCCGGAAAGAACGACTCGACGTCCATCACGCCGACGCGCTCGAACGGCGGCGACTGGATCAGGCCGATCAGGGTACCGAGGTCGACGTCCTTCCCCTGCCGCCAGGCGCGGTCGATGATGTTCGACAGCAGGATGTGCTCGCGGCTGCGGATGGGGTCGGCGTCGATGCCGACAAGGGCCAGCAGCCCCGACACCGCCGTCGCCACGCGCTCCCGGAAGGCATCCGGGTTGTCGACGATCTCCCGGCCCGGCGCGCCGAACGACCGGAGCACGGTCAGCGGCAGGCCCGCGCTGCCGCCGGGGGTGTAGATGGCAAGGTCCACCGACTCGCGGAACCGCGCGATCCGCTTTCCGTCCTGCCCCCAGGCGGCGAGGCCCTTCTTCCACAGCGCCGCTCGATCGGCCGCGAACGCGGCGGGCGTCATGCCCTTGCGCTGCGCTGCGCCCGCGTCGACCCAGGGCTCGAAATCCGCGGGCCGAAGCTTGGGAAACGTCAGCAGAAGGTTGCCGAGGTCGCCCTTGGGATCGATGACGATCGCCGGAATGCGATCGATCGCCGCCTCTTCCAGGAGTGAAACACACAGCCCGGTCTTGCCGCTGCCGGTCATGCCGACGCATACGGCGTGCGTCGTCAGATCCTTGGCGTCGTAAAGCAGCAGGTCGTCGGTCGTGCGACCCTGCTCGAGGTCGTGCGTCCTGCCCAGGTAGAAAGCGCCGAGCTTTTCGTAGTCCACCATGGTTCCATCGAGTCACGGGAGGGTTGAACGTTCTCGTTGGCCATTCTGCACATCATCGGTCCGAAGGCAACGGCGCCACGGCCCCTCACCCGTCCGTCGGCCCCGACAGCAACCGCCCCGTCACGAACTCGTCGAGCCGCTCGAGCGGCAGCACGCGGAAGTAGTCGTCCCCCTTGCCTTCCCAGCGCGGCAGGTCGTCGCGATGCCCGAGGCGCTTGACGAACGCCCACTCGCTCGAGCGATAGTACCGGCCATACGAGTCCCAGAAGGCGAGCCCGTCCGCGCCCGCGTCATAGTAGGTCATCGCGATCTTCCGGTAGACGCGCGGCGGCAGCCGGCGCGGATAGATGTCGGCGATGATCTTCGTCTTCGTCCCCTTCGCCAGCCGCGCGTACTCCTCGATGACCTCCCGGTACGGGCTGCCGTCGTGCTCCATGTAGAAGTGCATGTGCAGCACGAGGTAATCGACCAGTCCCTCGCGGATCCATGTTTCGCAATCGAGCGCGGCATGCAGCGGCTCGTCGAGCGGTGCCTTCGCCGTCTCATAGGGAAACCCCGGCTGCGCGTTGCCGTGCGGCACCAGGTAGCAATTGGCTAGCTCGCGCCCCTGCGCCCGCCCGACCTCGTCCAGCATCGCGCGGATCTCCCGCAGGAACTGCGTCACGAACGTCGCGCGCGCCTTCCACGTCCGGCGATCGTCCTGGGGCACCTTGCGCATGTCCTCGCCGTACTCCGCCTCGAACGCCTTGCGCACCGGCTGCTCGTAGTACGCGAAAGGGAACGAGCGGCTGAACAGCACGTTCACGCCGTCAGCCCGGTAGTCCTCGACCCACTCTCGGAACATGCGGACGTAGAAATCACGCACACCCGGATAGGCCAGAGACAGGTGACGCGTCGGCTCGTCGTCGTGGAACCGGCAAAGCCACTGCGGATGCTCGGCGATGAACTCGCCGCGATGAACGTCGCGGTGCGACCGCGGCGGCAGGTTGAGGCCGCACAGTCGATTCTGCGGAAAGAGCTTCACGCCGCATTCGTGCGCGGCGCCGATCGCCTCGGCGAGCAGATCGACGCCGTTCTCACGACGACGGCGCGCCCATTCGTTGTCGTGGTAGTCCGCGACCTTCGACGGGTAGCCCACGCGGCAGCAGGCAGCCACCGCGTAGAGAGCGATGTCGAAGTCGCTGTCCCGCATGCACTCGAACTCGGCGAGCACGTCCTGCTCCGTCGACACGCCCCACTGGCTGATGTTGCCGCCGTCGTAGTTGCCGATCAGGACACTGGTCCCCGCCGTCGGCTGCTCGCGATGCCACGCCGCGACGGCGGTCTCGTCCATCGGCACGAGCCGGACGTACGCGAGACAGGATTCGTATTCGGCCACCTTTCCGCGCGGCGGCCTGGCGAAGACGAGATCCTGTCCTGCAAGGTCCGCGCACCTCCAGAACACCTCGGCGATGTCGAACCCACCGATCTGCTTCTCCGGGTAGGTGCCGTCCTTGCGGTTGTGCACCTCGCGTCCGAAACGGCTGAACGCGGCGTCACCGGTGAGCTTCGCGCAGAGGAAGCGGTCGCCCGGCGTCCCCGCGCCGCCGCCGTAATAGATGCCGAGCCTGATCTCATGCCATCCGTTCGCGACGAGCGTCAGCGTCAGGTCGGGCGCCCCCGACTCCGGCGTGGACATGAGCATCGTGCCCGCGCCCTCGCCCAGTACGTAATCCACGGCGATCCAGGTCCCGTCCCGCCCGTCGCGCGAGATCGCGTCCCGGGGCTCGCAACGCGTCAGATCCGCAAGCAGAATCCCGTTGTTCATCATCCTGCCTCGCCGCCCCCTGCCGGCTGATCGTTACTGGTTATTCGCCTACTTCCCGATCCATCCTCGGCGCCGGAAGAAGACGTACAACGCGCATGTCACCATGATGCAGATGATCCAGAAGACCGGGTAGGCCCACTTCCAGTGCAGCTCCGGGATCGCGTCGAAGTTCATGCCGTACACGCCGGCCAGAAACGTGATCGGGATGAAGAAGCTGGCCATGATCGTCAGCACCTTCATCACTTCGTTCATGCGGTTGGAGACCGCGGACATGTAGAGATCGCCCAGGCCGTTCGCCATCTCACGGTACGTCTCGATCACGTCGATGACCTGCACCGAATGCTCGGAGACATCACGGAGGTAGGTCTTCGCGACGTCGGAGAATCGGCTGTTCTCGTCGCGATAGAGCAAGTCGATGACCTCGCGCATCGGCCACATGACACGCCGGATCAGGGTGAGCTGGCGCTTGATCCCCTGGATGCGGCGCTGCATCTCCGGCGTCGGAGACGCCATCACGTCGTCCTCCAGCTGCTCGAGCACGTCGCCGAAGTGCTCGAGGATGGGAAAACTGTGATCCACCACCGCGTCGAGCAGCGCGTACGCCAGGTAGCTCACGTCCCCGGCGCGGATCCTCGAGCCCTCGGTCTGCAGCCGCTCCCGGATCGGCTCCCACACGTCGCCCGTGCGCTCCTGGATGGTGATGAGCGTGTTGCGATAGAGAAAGAGGCTGACCTGCTCGGCCTGGACGACGCTCTCCCTGAGCATGAGCATGCGCACGACGACGAAAAGGTGATCGTCGCCCGCTTCGACCTTCGGGCGCTGCGGCACATGCAGCACGTCTTCCGCCGCGAGCGTGTGGAACCCGTAAGCGTTCTTCAGCAGGTTCACGACGTACGGATGCAGCCCGTCGACGTTCAGCCAGCGCTGCGTCCCGTCCGGCGGGTGCGGCTGATCGAGGAACTTCTGAAGGTCGTCCACGTCCGTGACGTCGACGCGCCCGGCGCTGTAGTCCATGCAGCGGATCGAGATCTCGCCCGCCGCCGGCGGCTTGTCCAGGTCGGCGATGCCCTCGAGCCCCGGACGCGACCCGGGCGCTGCGTGCGGCGTCTCCTTCTGCTCGCGCCAGATGCCTGGCAGTCCGAGTGTGCTGGTCAGCGCGCGCCCGACGTCGCTGACGGCGCCGACCGCGTCGTCGGCGAGACTTCGGACGCTGTCGATCAATCCCGTGCTTCGATCCTTTCGTGCCATGTGGGTCTTCCGGTTGCGCTCAGTCCCGCCGGACGTGGACCTCCAGCGGCATGAGCGTGTCGAGATGGACGTCGCGCTGCGGGAACGCGATCACGATCCCCGCCTCGCGGAACAGCTGATCGATCCGGAACCGCACCGCGCTGCGCACCCGGCGCAACTCCATCTCCGAGTCGACGTTCGACCAGAAATAGACGTCGAAGACGAGCGCGCTGTCCCCGAAGTCCTCGAAGATGACGTCGGGCGCCGGCTCGGGCAGCACGTCGTCGTGCTCCTCGACCGCCTGGCGGATCAGCGCGGCCACCTGGTCCGTCGGCGAGCCGTAAGCGACGCCGACGCGCACCGTCGTGCGAATGCGGTGGTCGACGAGCGTCCAGTTGACGACCGGGTTCTCCAGCAGGCTGCTGTTGGGCACGAGCATGTCGATGCCGTCGGTGCGCCGGACGCGCGCGCACCGGGCCCCGATGCGCTCCACGCGCCCGAGGTTGCCCTCCAGCTCGATCAGGTCGCCGATCCGGACCGGGCGCTCGGCGATCAGGATCCAGCCGCTGATGAAGTTGTTGATGATGTTCTGTGCCCCGAATCCGAAGCCGATCGCGACGGCGCCGCCGAGGAAATGGAACATCGTCAACGGAATGTGCAGCAGGCGCAGCGAGGTGAACACCACTGCCACCAGCAGGGTGTAGAAGATCACCTTCTGCGCCACGTCCGCCGCCGCCTCGCTGATCCTGCCTCGCCGCAGCCTCCGCCCCACGAGGCGCGAGGCGATCGAACTGAACAGCAGGCCGCCGATCAGCACGACCAGGGCCACCGTCACCTGCGCGACGGTGATGCTCTGGTCCTGACCGACGTGAAAGAGCTTCGTGTTCCAGATCCTGTCGAAATCGACCACCGAAAGACTCCACGGAATCGATGGAGCAACATGGTATCCGAATGCAATCCGAATCGGTCGTCGATTCCCGATGCGCGTCGCGTGCAGGTGTCGCGCCGGTCAATGGTCCGGGGGCTGCAGGTCCTGCAGCACGCCGTGCCCCGGCTGCCGGACATAGATCTTCGCAGCCCATGGGCCGATCTCGGTACGAAGCGGTCCGGCCACCTCGATGACCTCTCGCTTGAAGAACTCGCCCCATCCACCGTTGAGCGGGAACGGGACGTCGATCGTCTGCTCGTCGCCCGAGAAGTTCGCGGCCACGACCACCTGGCCGCCCTCGTCATCCCATCGGTGGTACACCAGCGACTTCTGCTTCGGCAGAATCAGGTCCAGGCTGATGTGGTCCGTGCGAAGCGTCCGGCACTTGCGACGCAGCCAGGCGAGGCGCCGGTAGTGCCAGAACAGGCCCCCACCGCCGGGCTCGCGCAGTGCCTTCCAGTCGAGCTTCGCGTCGTCCATGTCCTTCGCCGCGTTCTGACCCCACTCGATCCCGTGATAGATCATGGGCTGGCCCACGGCCGTGAACAGGATCGTCGCCCCCAGCGCCGACTTGCGCCGCGCCGTATGCTCGTCGAAGCCGGACCTCACGATTTCCCAAACGACTCGATCCTCGTCGTGGCTCTCCAGGTAGTTCACCATCGTGGAGGGTCGCTCGCCGTAGCCCTCGTGGCACGGATCCAGCACCTGGACCGCGCCGGCAAAATCCTCCCACCGGTAGTGGTGAACCGACTTCTCGCACAGCAGCGCCCTCAGGGCGTGACAGAACCTGGCATGCCAGGCGCCGTCGAGACCGACTCGGATCATGAGGCCCGGATCCTCGGGCAGGTGCTCGCCGATCAGGTGGACGCCGTCCCGGACGGACCGGGCCGCGTCGATCAGCGTCGGGATGCCGTGATACTTGGGGGTGACGCCGATGTTCCTGATGTAGTCGAACCTGAAGCCGTCCACCCCGTAGTGCTCCAGCCAGTACCTCAGGACGTCTCGGGCGAAGGCCCTGGTCGGCGCCTTGGCATAGCAGAACTGCGGCAACCCGAAGTCGTTCTTTCCGATCGGGCCCTCGCCGTACCAGGGGCTCTCGTGGTACCAGTGGATCCGGTTGAACGGATGGTCATGTCCGCTGTGGGCGAGGACCATGTCCAGCAGCACGGAAAGGCCGCGCCCGTGGGCCTCGTCGATGAACCAGCGCAGCTCATCCGGCGACCCGTAGTCCGGGTTGGGAGCGAAGAAACCGATGGGCTCGTAGCCCCAGCCATTGCGCGACATCACCGCCGTCACCGGCATCAGCTGGATCGCGTTCACGCCCAGGCGCCGGACGTGATCCAGGCGGTCGATCGCCGTGTCCAGCGTGCCCCGCGGGGTGAAGTCCGGAATGTGCATCTCGTAGATGACGAGGTCCCGGAAATCCGGCGCCGACCAGTCCTCCGGGCACCAGGGTTGCAGTGGCACGGCCGTGTCGACGATCGCCTCGCACACCTCGTTGCGTGAATCGATCTTCACGCACCGCGCGTACGGATCGCAGATCTGCATCTTCCCGTTGATGCAGAACTGGTAGCGGAACAATCCGGATCCGAGAGGCAGTTCGATCGTCCACCATCCGTCGGCGACCTCGCGCATGGGATGGCGCCTGGTGCTCCACCCGTTGAAGTCACCGACCAGGTGTACGGTTTTTACATTCGGAAAGAACGCGGTGAACGAGACGCGATCATCGTTTACGACAGCACCAGGACACGGCAGGCAGAGCTCTGCGGTCAACTGAGACATGATTGGCCTTCCATTTATCGATACGGCCGCGTACGCGGGGCGCTGCAACCGGATCGCCGGTTGAGGCCGCTTCGCATGTTCGACCGGGAGATTTCATGAACTCATCATGTCGCGAACCACGATCGAATGTCAAGAGAAATTTTCAGACTTTTTCCCAATTGGGCGTAACCGGACCTCCGCGGCCGAATAGCCACAAAACGGCACGAAAAGCCACGGAAAAGGATGAACCATTCGTAGTCAGGCCCAACGGTCTTTCAGTCCGCTACGTTTTCAGATCGATGACATCCCTTTTTGTGGCTTCTTGTGGCTTTTTCTGGCTTCTTGTGGCTGTCCGTGCTCGATTCCGGCCCGCGGAGCGCCGGTTACACCCTTCTCAATCGACACTGCAGGTCACCAAAGTCGGGTCAAATGGCGCGCATAAGCCTCCCTTTTTTCAAAGGGGTTTAGGGCTCCTACTCCGTCCAGAACGCATACAGGCGCGCGTCGCGCAGGTGAAACGCCACGCGCACCGGAACATTCGTCCCCGGAAGCGCCTTTCGATTCCTGAATCGCACCTGCTGGCGGACGCCATCCCGCGTGAGCGGCAGGCAGTCCTGCGCCGAGAATCCCGGCAGCGGCTTTCCCTCCGGGTCGGTGAGCGCCACGCGAAGCTCGCCGCCCCGCGCGTCGGCGTTCAGGCGAAGCCTGCGGTGCTGCAGCACCAGGGTCTTCGTCTCCAGCACGCCGCCACGACGTCCGGCGCCGGCGGAAACAAACCCGTCGACGCGAAGGGTACCGAGGCCGATGCGCCCCCACTTGTCCTGCATCATGTTCACCTGTCGCCCACCTGGGTCGCGGAAATGGTGATCGACGTTCCGGCCGCTGTAGTAGAACCACAGCTCGTCGCCGACCCGCACCGGCGGCACGGAGATCATGCTCTGGTTCCCCCAGTCCCACTCGTTACGGGTCCGTTCCCCGCACAGGATGAACGGCTCGCGGAACGTCCGGTCCCAGCGGCGCGGATCGCGGGCTGTCGCGAGCTGAATATCGAGGCGATCCCCGCCGTCGACGTGGTACATCCGCAGCATGCACATGTGCACGGTCTCGTAGAAGAACGCATCCATCCCGTAGATCTGGTCGTCCGAGTGGTCGCGATGGTCGACCGTGAACTGGTATTTCGTGTCCGACCACCGCGCGCCGTCAGCGCACTCCGCGTAGCCCCGCGCCCGCTTGCCGCCGTACGCCAGCTTCGTCGAGGCATAGTGAATCCCGCGCACCGGATCGAAGGCGGTCGTCGTGCTGTCGTAGGCCTGCGAGATGATCGAGCCTCGATTCGACCAGTGGATGCCGTCGGGCGAGGTCAGCAGCGAGAAACCCTGCACCCGGACCAGTGCCCGGTAGCGCTGCTCGGGATCGGGCTCGTCGGGGTGATAGCTGATCGAGTTCGCGGCGCGGGCGCCGATCGCCACGTCCGCGGGCTCCCACAACTCGTGCTCACGGTCGTCGCGGTCCGAAGGGGCGATGACGATGTTGTTCCTGCGCCGGCCCTCGAACAGGTGCACGTTCAGCTTCGGTTTCACCCAGCGGATGCCGTCGTCGCTCAGGGCGATCGCCGTCACGCTCCGCTTGAGCAGCCGCTGCTGTTTCGGCGGCGGGCCGAAGACGGGGCACCAGCCCTTGTAGTACATCCGAAAACCGCCGGTGTCCTCGTCCCGGAACACCGCGCCGCCTCCGAGCACGCCGCCGCCCTCCCAGGGGTGCTCGGGCACCACCAGCGGGTTCGCCGGGTGCTTCGTGACGGCGTGAAGTCTGCGCCGAACGCCGCGCATCCGGTGAATGAGCCACTTGTCCACGAGCAGGTGGCGGGCCTTGCCGACGGGGATCGGCTCGACCGGTGGCGGCTGCCTGAAACGCAGGATCGGCGCGGGCTCACCGGCACGGAGGTCCGCGCTTCGTGACCGCAGGCCGCCGATGCGGAAGTCGTCCCAGTAACCGCTGCCGACGATGCCCTTCGACGAGTCGTCACCGAGGCGCGCCGTGAGCGCGTCCACGTTGCGTCCGAGGTCGACGAACGATCCGACGAAACGCTCCCGGTCGGGAGGTCCCGCCCAAAGCTGAACGGTGGCTGCCTGCGGGCAGCGGAGCAGGATGAATCGCGTCCAGCGGCGTTGCGGGAGGTCCGTCAGGACGCCCGTCCGCACGCGTGGCCGACGACCGCCGCCTTCCTGAACGTCGATCCGATACCGCCCGCTCCGCATACCACCGTGCGCGATCAGCCCGATTGCTGCCGGCGTCGTCTGATCGCGTGCATGGCCCCGGTAGACGATCCAGTCCGCGAGGCGGACGGGCCGGCTGCGCACGGGCCGGAACATGAACTCGATGACCTGCGTCGCGGCGGCCGGCGCCTCGCCCCGCGCCGCGAGCCGGATCATCGCGCGCTGCCTGACGGTCGTCGTCGCCGCGTGCAGCGCGCGACGGCCAGCGTATGCGAACCCCTGCGTGACCTCCGTGACGCCGAACTCGCCCGGCGCCCATGGCTCGCCGAGCCAGAGGACGCCGGCGTTGTTGACACCGATGAGATCGTCGACGTAGTGCTCCGCGTCGACGTGAAGGACGGACGCATTACTGCGAGGCGGCACGAGGTCGCAAGAGCGTCGCCGGGTGTCAAGGGAGGAGGTGTGCATCACCTTGTACAATCCAACCGATGTCCTGATCCTAACGCGGGCCTCGCCCGCAAGTCGGAAAGTCGGAAGGTCGGAAGGTCGGAAGATCGAAAGTCGAAAGAACCTGACTACGGCCAGCGCGGTGGGGCATCGACAGTTCCGCTTTCGACCGTCAGACCTTGAACCTTCGACTTCTCGTCACCGTGACGAGAAGTGACACCGGTAAAATCTACCCGAGGACTTCGTGGTCCGTCGCACAGTGCGCTCGATCGATTCGATCGCCCATCCGGAACACAAGATGCGGAAGGCAGCGGGCAAGCCACGCAGCCCGGGATCGACGCGTCCCCTCACCTGTGCCCGGGCGTTCATCGAAGAGGAAGCACGAAGTGCGGCGGAAGACGGCTTCGGGTCAATCCATCGCGACCCTGCCTGGGATCCGGAGTTGTGGCCCTACACCCGCTGCGCGCCCGGGGACAAGCGCTCGCTTCGTGCTGCTGTGGCGACATGGCATCGCGACCGGGATGCCGCCCGGCGCAACGACGCGATCGCAATGATCCGGGAGAAGATCGAATCGGTCGCGGGCCAGGCCGATCGGCAACTTCGCGACAGGATCAACGAACTGGGCGGCCGTGATCCGGTCAACGCCGAAGTGCGCGACGCCTGCTTCCACCATGCGCTGCTGTACCACCTGACCGGCGACATGGCGTACGCGCGCACGGCGCACGCGATACTGCAGCGATTCGCCGAGGTCATCCCCGACTGGAAGATCTATCGCACGCACTACGGTGAAGAGAGGCACCAGCGCGTCTACGACCAGGATTGGCCCGACTACGGAAAGGTCTGGGATGTCGCCGGCATATGGGGAACGTGGTGGTACAAGGATCCGCTCAACGGCGTGCCGCTCGCGGAGGCGTACGACCTGATCCACGACAGCAACCTGATGCAGGACACGGGCACGCTCGATGCGATCGAGCATATGATCGTGATCCAACCGCTGCTGATCAAGAACGCGCCGCGCAGCTACGGCAACATGGATGGCTCGACGATCAGGAGCATTCTCCTTTACGCCGAGTTGCTGCGCGAGCCGCAGTGGGTGCACGATTGCGCCTGGTGGATCCATTCCATCTACAAGACACAGTTCTACGCCGACGGCTGGTGGCATGAAGGCGCGCCGCTCTACCACAAGCACGTCCATCGCAATCTCAAGTCGATCGTGCGCGAGTGGCTGGACGGCTACTCGGATCCGCCAGGTTTTGTCGCCAGCGACGGCACGCGTTTCGACAACCTCGACATGTCGGGGCAGCTCGCCGGGCCGATCGCGCGCGCCGATCACGCCCTGGCCACCGCCATTCAACCCAACGGCGTCGCCCAGGTCATTCACGACACTCTCTTCAGACAGCCGAGCTGGTGGACCGGCCCGATGACCGAGGCGAATTCTCGCCTCTACGGCCGCGTCGGCCACTGCATTCTCGGTGCCGGCAAAGGCGAACACATGGTCCAGGCGTCGCTGCACTTCGGCGGGACGCATGGGCATGCGCATTTCGACTGCCTGAACGTCATCTACTTCGCCAAGGGCAAGGAGCTGCTCAGCGAGACGGGCTACCGCAGCCTCGATGCGCCTGACCCGATGCGGCCGTGGCACACGATGACCGCAGCGCATCTGACCGTCGTGGTCGACGAGCGAAGCCAGGACGGACGGTCCGCGCTGAACGGCGGGTCCGACATCGCGCGGCGCGAGAAGCAACCCCAGGACGCCGTACCCGGTATCCCCGACGGCCATTGGCGGTGGGCCGGTCACGGCGACGCGATGAACGACGGGCGGCTTCGACTGTTCAATGTCGATTTCGACATGGTGCAGGTCGCCCGCGCCGACGGCGCCCGGGCCTACGCGCCGAGCATGGAGCAGTACCGCCGTACGATCGCGCTCGTGAGGATCAACGAGACCGATACCTATCTCGTCGACATTTTCCGCGTCAGGGGCGGTCGGATCCACGATTACATGCTCCACGGCTGCCTGGATGAACCGCACTCCGCCCGTACCTCGATCGAGCTCAACGATTCCCGCGACGGCACGATGCACGGGTACATCGGTCATCTGCGATCCACGAAAACGGACGACGACTGGTCGGTAAGCTTCGAACTCGACGACGGCTCGGTTTCGCACAAGACGTTCGTCGCAGCGCAGCGCGGCACGGAGATCATCCAGGGCGAGGCCCCGGCCATGCGCCGCGCGGACGTTGCGCCGTTTCTTGCCGTGCGGCATGCTGACGAGCAAAGCGTGTTCGTCGCCGTGCATCATCCATACACGAGCCGGCCATTGGTGCGGGACGTGAAGCTGCTGAGCTCCACGCGCGACGCCGTGAAGCTGCGCGTCATGCTGACTGATCGCGTCGACACCGTCACGTCACAGGCCGACGGCTTCACGCACGAAGCCAGGGGGCGTTGGCGTTACGATGTCGGCGGCAGGCACACCAGGCGAGGCACGCTCATCCGCACCCGGCGCCTCGAGGCCGGAGACGCGTTCAACGCGTTCATCACCCGCGCCGATCTGCCGACCGACGGTTCACTCGACGGGCAGACCCTGATGATCGACCTGGGCGGGCTGCTCGTGCAAAGCTGCATCATCGATCGAGTCGAGCGCCGTGACGGCGACACGGTCATCCTCACGAACGACGAACCCGGCATCACGTTGACGGAGGACCTCGTCAAGCTGGAGTACTTCCCGAACTGGGGCATCCAGGGATCGGCGGCTTTCGTGATCGCCGGAAGTAAGCTGGAAGCATCATGAACTCGAAACACCATGCGAACTGGCGACTCGAAGGCCACGCGGCCTGGGCGCCGCGCGACTCGTGCATCGAGCTGGTCTACCGTGACCACATGTGGATCATGGGGGGCTGGTTCGCCTCGACGGAGCCGAATCCGCGCGATGTCTGGAAATCGCCTGACGGTCTGCATTGGGAAAAGGTGATCGACGAGGCGCCCTGGAAAAAGAGCGATCTGCCGCTGGGACTGGTGTTCGAGGATCGCATGTGGCAGATGGGCGGACGCAGCCTGCCCGGCACCGAATGCAGCAACGAAGTGTGGGCGACGGTGGATGGCGCCGACTGGGACCTGGTCACGCCGCGCGCGCCGTGGAGCCCGCGGCTGGGCAGCGCGGGCCTCGTCTTCGATGGGCGCATGTGGCTGTTCGGCGGCACGGCCAACTTCTACAAGAGCAACGCCGACACGCTCCACAACGATATCTGGAGCTCGGCGGACGGCATCGCGTGGACCTGCCACCACGAGCACGCTCCATGGAGCCCGCGCGCCTATGCCAGGGCGGTCGAGCTCGACGGCCGGATATGGCTGATCGGCGGCGGGAGCTTTGGCGACATGCAGGTGCCGCGCCACGACGTGTGGTGCTCACACGACGGGATCGACTGGACGTGCGCATGCGAGGCGGCGCCGTGGCGACCGCGCATCTGGCATGGATGCATCGTCTACCGCGGTCACATCTGGGTGATCGCCGGCGACGATCTCGGCGAGACCGGCATGCTCAACGACGTCTGGTTCTCCCGCAACGGCCGCGACTGGCAGCAGCTCGAATCCGACGTCGTCTTCTCGCCGCGACACGAAGTCTCGCCTTACGTGCTCCGCGACAGGCTGTGGGTGACCGCCGGCCACGCGAAGCCGCTCTCGAACGAGATCTGGTCGCTGACGCTGCCGGACGACTTCGGCTGACGGCACGATCGGGGCGGATGACGATCCCACGCGGCACCGCCGAGCGCTTCGTGCTCAGCTCGAGATTCTCTCCTCGCCGAGTCCGGCAACGCGCCGCCGTCTCGCAACGAAGCCGGACGCATACAATGTGCGGCGCAACCATGCGCGTTTCCGATCAACACGCCGAAGGTGGCGCGATGACGACCCGAGAGCGATTCTGGCGCACGATGCGGTTCGAGCCTACGGATCGCATCCCGTTCTGGGCTGACTGGATCGGCCCGTTCGAACGGTGGCGAGCCGAGGGCATGCCCGAAGACGTCGACCCGTTTGAGTTCTTCGGCTTCGAAGGGCTGGTGTCGGCGTTCTGGGGCGATCCGCGGGTGCCGCTGAACGTGGGAGTGTGGCCCCCGTTCGCGGAAGAGACCCTGGACGAGGCGGACGCGTACCGGATCGTGCGCCGCGCCGACGGCGTCATCGCCAAGGTCATGAAGAACCAGGCCGGACTGCAGTCCGTGCAGTTCCTCCGGTTTCCGATCGAGAATCGTGAGGACTGGGAGCGGTTCCGGAACGAGCGTCTCGACCCCGAAGCCCCGGGCCGGTACCCCGACGACGACCAGTGGGAGAAGCTGAAGAGCGCGTGGCGTCAACGGGACTACCCGATCAGCATCGACGCGGGGAGCTTCTATGGGTTCGTGCGCGACTGGATCGGCGTCGAGAGCCTCAGCGTGATGTTCTACGACGACCCCGGCCTCATCCACGAAATGATGGACTATCTCGCGGAGCTGTTCGTGCGCGTGCTCCGGCGAGCCGTGGAGGAAGTCGATATCGATTTCGCCCTGTTCTGGGAGGACATATGCTACAAGACCGGACCGCTCATTTCGCCCGCGATGTTTCGGCAGTTCATGCTCCCGTGCTACCGGAAGGTGACGTCGTTCCTGGCCGGCCACGGCGTGGACCTGTGCTGGGTGGACTGCGACGGGAACATCGAGCAGCTGATCCCGCTGTGGATCGAGGGCGGCGTGCGCGGGTTCTACCCGCTGGAGGTCGCCGCCGGCATGGACGCGGTCAGGCTGAGGCGGCAGTACGGCCGGGAGATCGTCATGTGGGGAAACGTCGACAAGCGCGAGGTCGCCAGGGGCCGGGAGGGCATCGACGCCGAGATGCGCCGTCTCGCGCCCGTCGTGGCAGAGGGCGGGTTCATTCCCCTCATCGACCACTGTGTCCCCGAAGACATCTCATACGGAGATTTCGTCTACTACCTGGAGCGGAGAAAGGAGATCTCCGGCGGGACGTGCGCCCCTGACCGGACGTTCTAATCCGGCTCGTTGTACGAAAACGGATTCAGCGACGCCGGCACCGCGCGGCCGCGCTCCATCGCCGCGCGGTCCATGCCGTAGATCTCGATCGTGTCCGCCACGTCGGGCCATTGTGTCCAGGAGACCAGCTCGTCGAAGCCGTCGCCGTCCACGTCGGCGCCGAAACCGTAACGCGGCAGCACGCATGTCAGCTGGCCCTCACCGTCGAAGATGCCCAGGTTGGGGCGCACCGGCCGCCGCTGCAGGTCGAGGCCGAAACTCGCCTCGTAGAGACCGTCGCCGTTCCAGTCGAGCATGCGGTGCATGTGCAGCGCGGCGTGCCGGTACGACCAGAGCGGTCGCCCTTCCGCATCGCGACAGTCGAACCACGTGCCGTGACACAGGTGACCCGAATGGCGGTACTCACGCTCGGAGAACACCGCCTGGTACGCGTCGCCGGGAAGCATCCGCGCGACGTGCGCCTCCTGCCCGTGCCATGTCGGCTCGATCCACCGCGTCTCGCCGGTCGCCGGATCGACGCACACCCGGCAGCTGTAGACGATGACCGGCGCGCCGTCCGGGCCGAACGGCCCCGCGTGCGCCTGGTCGATGTGATCGTCCTCCCACGGCGCGGCGAACTGGTCGAAGGGCTTGCGCCAGAGCAGCGTCCCGTCATGATCGAGCAGGCGCGTGCCCACGGCGATCTCGTCGCGGCCGTCGCCGTCGAGATCGGCGGCCGCGGGCGTGTGGCCTCCGTACCCGTCGTCCACGCGATGGCGCCAAAGCTCGTCGAGGTGCTCGTCCAGCGCAACCAGGCTCGTGCAGTTCTGGTCGCCCACCTGCACGAGCAGGTCGCGCAACCCGCGGCCGCGAAAGTCGCTGACGATGATCTTCGCTCCGTACAGCCCGAAGCGCGTGCCGGACTCCGGATCGAAGGCGAAGCGCACGGTGTAACCCGTCTGCCACATGCCGGCCCAGCCCTGCTCGCTCTTTGGATCCTGCTTTAACGTCTCCAGGTGCGGACGCGCCGCCACCTCCGTTTCCGCCATGAGGGGAAACGGGATGTCCCGTCGCACGTCGCCGGTCGCGCCGTCGAGCATCGCCAGCTTCAGGTCGCCGAACGGGCCTCGGCAGCAGAAGATCTCGGCGCACCCGTCCCCGTCGATGTCGTGCACGCGAAACGGCGCCGTGTTGTAGATGATCGCACCGTCCGGGTCGTCGTAGCGCCAGACGACCTCGCCGTCCAGCCGATAGACGCAGACGTGCCGCGCGCCGACCGCGTGGACGATCTCCACTCGCCCGTCGCCGTCGATGTCCCCCGCGCGCACGATGCCGCCGGTGTACAGGCGCTCGAAGGGGTCCTCGGACGGCGCCCAGGCCAGCCTGATCCGGCTCTGCAGCCTCGGCGGCGGCTCGGGACGGATCGGCAGGCACGACTCGGCCACGACGTCCCCGTCATCGGTCTCGAGCCTCGCGCGCACCATGTAGGAACCGCGATCGAGCCGATCGAGCTCGAGCACCGGCTCGTACTCACAGTCCATCGCCTGACCCTGACGGTCGAAGCGCTCCAGATCGGGCGGGCGCGGACCGATGATCAGGGGCGGCGCCGCGAAGACGCGCTCACCGCGCTCGTCATCGATCTCGACCTGGCGCACCAGCGAACGCGTCAGCCCCTCCGGAGTCACGACGTGCGTCGACAGCCGCCACGGGACGACGTCTCCAACCTCCGGGCTCCGGTTCGTCGTTTCACCCAGGATCCGGATGAACGGCTGCATGGGATGAGGTGGGAGCTGACCGGGCATCACAGACCCTTGCCAAGGGGACGCGGAGGTCGAACCACGGATGGACACTGATGGACACGGATAGGGTGCAGAAGATCGGAAGTCGGACTGATTCCATTCAATCGAATTGAAGATCGACCGCCGGGCACCATCTATTCATATCCGTGTCTATCCGTGTTCATCCGTGTTCATCCGTGTTCATCAGTGTTCATCAGTGGTCCCGGCACATCCCGGCGTCACCGCATCACGAATCCAGCGCTCCCCACACCGCAAGCTCGGACAGCGTCCAGACGCTGTGCCGGACGACGTGCCGCGCGGTGAAGACGATCCTGACATAACGCGCGCGGATGCCCAGCTCGTCGAAGTCCGTCTTCGGCATCGACTTGCCCCGCCCGTCGAACAGGTCGATGCGCTGCATCGGGTACCAGGTGGTGGCGTCCTCGCTCGTGAACAGCTCGATGTTGCCGTCCACCACCGACGGGTGGTTGGCAAGGATGTGCCCCGCGGCGAGACGGACACGCTCGATCCGCGCCGATTTCGACAGGTCCACGACGACGGTCAGCGGCTCGTCGGTCGAGGCGTGCCACGCCACGGTGCCGATGGCGTCCTCCTCCGCGCCGTCAAAAGGCTTGCTCCGCTTCGGATCGCCATAGAACGGGACGTCGGGCTCCCGGCTGTACGTGACGCTCAGCGGTAGCTGCGCCTTCGGTCCCGGGTAATGCCGGTTGCCGGTGAGCAGCGTGCTGCCCGGGCAGGTGTAACGCCGGTCGGGCTCGGCCGGCGGCGCGCCCTGCCGATTGGCCGCCCCCAATGCATCCCAGTACTGCCGCCGATCCGCCTTGATCAGGTACGGCCCGCGCAGCTTCGACGGATCCTGCTGCCAGAGGCTGTAGGTCGTGAACAGCCAGTAGCCGTTCACCGCATCGAGGCAGCGCCGCGCGTGGCGGCGAATCTGATCGGGGGAATGCGTGTGGAGGAACAGCCCCGGCATGTACCGAAACGGGATCCCCGACTGCTCCAGGTGCTCGACCCGTGCCGGAAGCGCCGGCGTGAACCCCGGGTTGTACTCCGCCTCGGAGCAGACGATCACCGGCGCGCGCCTGGTGGCGAGACCCCTGAGCCAGCCGTCGTAGAACCACATTGTCTCGTAGGGCAGCATGCCGAGCTGAAAATCGGGATTGACCGCGTCGATCTCGCGCCGCAGGCGCCGCGCGATGTCGGCAACGAGGTCTGCCTCGATCTCGAAGTAGGTGTTCAGCAGCTTGTGCTCGGCGAGCCACTCGTACCGCCCGTCGCGCGCGACCTTCGCGGGCTCGGCCTCCGCCGCGAGCACGCCGCGCCGCCCCATCTCCGCCGTGGCCGCCGCGAACGTCTGATCGTCGAAGCTGCTGTTGAGCCGCCACATGAGATCGCCGCCGTACATTTCGACGTCGATCAGGAATCCCTTGACGTTCGGACATTGCCGCGAGAGCTCCGCCGCGAACCTGGCCTCGCTGAGAAGCTGCCCGAGCCAGTACCGTTCCTCGAGCGGCCCGGGCGCAGGCTTCTCGCCGGGAGAGATGTACCGGGTCGGCCCCTGCACGTATGCCTGCGTGTAGGGGCCGAGCTTCTTCAATTGCTCGACGTACTCGGAGAAGAACGCAGTGACGAGGTAGATGTCGATCCCGAGCCGGGCGGCCTGGTTGGCTCGATCGACGTAGCTCTTGCGCTTTTCGGCCGACAGGCTGCCCACGACGCGACCCCGCGCATCGACCGACATCTGCATCTGCGGAGCGAGCCGCACGCAGAGAAACTGCGCCGTCAGGCCGCTCTTTGCCATGTTCTTCAGATGGTCCTCGCCACCTTCGGCTCCGAAACCCGCCACGAGGCGGTCGGCATGCGCCGGACACGAGGCGGCGGCGAGCATCATCAGCACGGCAATCAGAAAGCCCCCCCTCGGTGAGGGGGGGCCTTGAGATTGATTGCGTTGGTGTGTCGTGCAGTCCATTGCTCGAATCGCGTTCAGCGTCGCCGACGAATCATCGCCACGGCGCCGATTCCCGCCATCAGAAGCATCGACGAAGGCTCGGGGGTGATGACGATAGAGTTGTACATCCGGTCGGATGAACCGATCCGAAACAGGATATGGCCCGACGTCACGTTGACCGCATCGTGGACCTGCAGGAACTCTCTCGCCTCGAATCGGTAGTTCACTCCGGCGGAAGATTTGCCGTTCGGGATCGTCTGCAGGAAGTTGCCCGGCGATGCGCTGTCCGCGAACGTCGTCATGAACGTCCCGGGGAGAGGATCATTGGTATTCGTATCCTTGCCGTACAGCGTCCAGTTGGAGCCGCCGTCGCCTGACACCTCCAACCGAAGGAAGCGAGCCGAGGACATGTCGCCGGCCCAGGAGTCGAACTCGTAGACACCGTTCTCCGGCACATCCACTCTGAAGACCGGCTCGATGCCGTCGATGAACATGAAATCCTTCAGGCGCAGATCCGCGCCGCCATGGTTGCGCGCGATGACTTCATTCGCGCCGCTCGTGTCGGTGAAACCATAGCCCTGGCCCGGCGCATAGTCGGGGGTAATCGGCGTTACGATCGTGTATCCAAGCTCCGGGCTTCCCGGATGCGTGCCGCCCTGCTCGCCTTCGAAATCGAACTGCCGCAGGAAGTTCGCCTCGGCCGAACCGGACGCCGCGACCAGGCCGGCCACCACCATCAGCGCAACAACAAGGATCTGTCGTAGTAGATGTCGTCGAGTGGCGTGCCCAGCAGGTTCATGGGAAACACGCCGTTCGCGTCGCGCGGGATGTAGTAGTAGCTGGTCCGCGTGTAGGTGTTCGAGGTGAACCACTCGTTGGACCCGGCGACGTCGTACTGGAAGAACGGGCTCGTATGGCTCGGGCAGTAGAAGACCTCGGGTGACTGGATTTCCCCGTCCTGCGCCAGGACCCCAAGGTTCATGGCCTGCCCGGAGACGTGGTCGTAAAGCAGGTAGGGCAGGTAGACCAGGTTGGTCGGCGTCCACCGCGGCATCGTGTCCTGTGCGTCGGTCGCGTACGACCTCACGTAGAGGCCGAGCTGCCTGAGGTTCGAGCCGCACGAGACGACCAGCGCCGACTCCCGGGCCCGCTTGACCGCCGGCAGGATCAGCGCAACCAGCAGCGCGATGATGCTGATGACCACGAGCAGCTCGATGAGCGTGAAGCCGGTGCGCAGGGATTTCATTCTCACCATGAAATGATATGCGGGTCGCAATTCAAGGTCACGGCGCCATGAAACCCCGCTTTCCAACGGGGATTGGGGGGTCAATCCGATACCGGCTTCTGTCCCAGCGCCTTTTGCGTCTCGCCCAGCGTACGTGTCCCGCCCGCGCGCAGGTAATACGCGTCGCTGCCGCAGGCGAGTAGCTGGTATCCCTGTCCCGCCCGCACGACCGCGTCGTCGGGGCCGCGCACCGGCATGCCGCATGCCTTGCCCTCCGCCTTTGCCGCGCGGCCGACCGCCTCCACGCCCTTTACAAGCTCGGCGTGCTCTGCCACCGGCGTGTTGATGTCGATCCCCAGGTCCACCCTCATGTCGTCCGGGCCGTAGAAGAGCACGTCGACGCCGTCCACGGCGGCGATCGAATCGACGTTGCCGACTGCCTCCGAGGACTCGATCTGCGCCACGACAAGCAGCCTGCATTCGCGGTAGTAGCCTCGACCGAAAACGTCGCCGGTGCGTCGGCCGCCGAAGCTGCGCCGCCCCCGCGGCGCAAAGCACAGCGCTTCCACGACCGCCCGGGCCTCCGCGGCGTCCTGCACCATGGGCACCATGATGCCCGCCGGCGCGAGATCCGCGTAACGTCCGAGGATGCCGGGATCCTGACCGGGCACGCGGACCACGGCGCCCACGCCCAGGCGATCCGCGACCTGGATCGCGTGGAGCACGCTGTGGTAGTCGTGCTGGCCGTGCTGGACGTCGATCCACACGAAGTTCCAGCCGGGGCACATGGCTTCGATGATGCCGGAGGCGGGGTAGGCCTGGTGCAGGCCGAGGGCGATCTCGCCGGCGTCAAGCCTGTCACGAAGAGGGTTGTTGCTCACGGAGGAGATCCAGGAGGGGCAAAGGGGGGCAAGGGGGGACCATTAGATTCTTCCGGTGTCACTTCTCGTCACCGTGACGAGAAATTGAAGAACCACGGATGAACACGGATGAA
>NYZC01000317.1 GCA_002686995.1 Phycisphaeraceae bacterium
GGCGCGGCGGCGCGAGCCGATCACGAACGTCTACCAGACCGAACGGAGCCAGGAAGTGTTGCTGTGCCTGGACAGCGGACGCATGATGGGCAACCCCGTCGGTCGCGGCACCGCGCTCGACCAGGCGATCGACGCGTCGATCGTGCTGGCCCACGTCTGTCACCGGTCGGGGGATCGCGTCGGCATGGCCGTGTTCGGCGACACCGTGCAGCAGTTCGTCAGGCCGGCATCGGGCGAATCGGCGCTTCGGCGCATGATCGATCAGCTCATCGAGATCGAGGCCGAGGGCGTCTTCCCGTCGTACACCGCGCTGGTCTCGCGCATCCGCGCCCTGCAGAAGAAGCGCAGCCTCATCTTCCTGTTCACCGATCTGAACGATCCGCAGCTGGCCGCCAACCTCGCCGAGGTGCTGCCGCTGATCAGCCGCCGACACGTGCTTGTCGTCGTGAGCCTGCGCGATCCGCTGCTCGACCGGATCGCCGCCGGCGCGGCGTCGGACGCCCGTTCGTTGCACCAGGTGTTCGCGGCGCGCGAGCTGTCACGCGAGCGCGCCGCCCGCGTGCGGGAGCTGATCCTGGCGGGCGTCCAGGTCCTCGAAGCCGATGCCGACCGGCTTTCGCTGGACGTCATCAACCGGTACCTGCAGGTCAAGGCGCGGCAGATGGTGTAGCGGCGTGGTGCGGACTCGATCCCGATGCGCGTCTCGTTTTCTTTGGATTCTCCGCGGATTTGATGTTTGTCATCTTGTTTCGTTTTTTGGCGGGCCTGCCGAGCCGGGTCGTTCTCGACCCGGTGAGCGCGGCGTCGGCTCCGACACCGGGCCGCGTACGGTCCGGCTCGGTGCCGAGGTTCGATTCGAGCGCTGCGTTTCGAAAGTCTTCGTGGCGTCGTCGTCGCGTCACGCCGATGACTTCTCCGTCTCGAACCCGGGCATCAGCAGATCCTCTTCGGTTTCCTGTCGGGATCGGACCGGGACCAGGAAGAGGTACGCGGTCAGCGCGGTGAACAGCGCCGCGGCGACGGCGATCTTGAGGGGGTAGGGGAGCGTGGGCTCGTTGATCTGGCTGAATCCGCCCTCGATGGTTCCCGCGATGACGAGCAGGGTCGCGGTGCCGATGATGAGGTGGACGAGCGCCGGGCGCAAGCGGCGCAACTGGCTGAGGAACGTGCCTTCGTCGCGGCGCAGCTGGGCGCGGGCGAGCATCAGGCCGGCGGTGCCGCCGAAGATGATGCAGGGCAGCTCGATCGAGCCGTGCGGTCCGATCCACGCGATGAAGAACGTCATCACGCCGTCGCTGAGATAGAGCGCCGTGATGCTGCCGAGCATCGCGCCGTTGGCGAACAGCACCACGATCGTGCCGATCCCGAGGGTCATGCCGAGCACGAAGCAGAGGATCGTCACCCGGATGTTGTGTGTGAACAGGAACGTCGAGAAGAACGAATGCTCGCCCACGGTGCTGATCCGGCTGTTGCCGGTCTGCTCGAGCCGTTCCAGCTCGGCGACGCGTTCGGACGGGCTCTGCGCGAGGTGATCGGGCGTCAGGAACAGGTCCGCGCGGTGCGGTGCGGCGTGCGTGACCACGAAGCCGAACACCGCGCCGGCGAGCATGCACGTCGTGGCCATCAGCAGCAGCGGCAGCTCGCGCCGGATCGTGGCGGGAAAATGATGGCGGATGATCTTCAGCCAGCTCTGCAGGATGCTGGTGCGGCGCGGCACGGAGAGGTTGGCGTAGGCGCGCCCGACGAGGTGCTCGAGGTATTCGAGCAGCGCCGGGTTCGCGGTCCGCGTCTGCACGAGGTTCAGGTCGCTCGAGACCAGGCGGTAGAGCCCGAAGAACTCCTCGGCCTCCTCGGGCGTCAGCGCCCCGAGCGTCGATCGGTCGATGCGGTCCAGCATCGCGTCGAGCCGCTCCCAGCGGGGCCGTCGGCTGTGGATGAAGGCGTCGAAGTCCATGCGCTTCGGTATTCAGCGAGAACGTTCAATCAGTCTTCGCCAGTCGAATCCCGGGCCCCGGAACACTGGGACCGGTTCACCTGCATGAACCGGCCATTGTCCTGGCATGCGATCTGACCGCCGTCCACCATCAGCGTCTCGCCGTTCACGAACGACGCGTCATCGGACACCAGGAACGCCACCGCACCGGCGATCTCGTCGGGACGGCCGTAACGGTCCATCGGAATCAGCTTCGTGTAGGCGCTTCGAAATGGCTCTTCTTCGATCGATCGATCGCCCGGCGTCGAGATGACGCCGGGAGACACCGCGTTGACGCGGATACGGTGCTTCGCCAGCTCACCCGCCGCCGTCCGCGTCAGTGCCACGACGCCCGCTTTCGACGCGTCGTACGCGGCGTTGTTGACGCTCGACCGGAACGCGTTGCGGCTGGCGATGTTGACGATCGCGCCGCCGCCGGCCTCCGCCATGCGCGGCGCCAACTCGCGGATCATTACGAACGGCGCGGTCAGGTTGACGCCCAGTACGAGCTGCCACGTCGAATCGGACAGCTCGGTGATCGGCCCGCCGGGCCAGACGCCTGCGCAGTTGACGACGGCCCGTGGCGCGCCGTGGGCGTCGGTCAACGCCTTCAGCACGCCCGGCAGGGATGACGTGTCCGCGAGGTCGCAGGGCGCCGTGACGAGCCTTGCGGGCTGATCGAGCTCCGAGGCCAGCGCGTCGAGACCGTCGGCGTTGCGGTCGAGCACGGCAACACGCCACCCGTCCTTCAGAAATCGTTCGACGATCGCCCGGCCGATGCCCTGCGCTCCGCCGGTGACGAAGACAAGATCGGGGTGTGGGTCGGTCAAATCATGGTTCCGTGGAAAAGTCGAGTCGAAGGTCGAAGGTCGAAGGTCGAAGGTCGAAGGTCAGAAGGTCGGCAGGTCAGAAGGTCGGCAGGGCGCCATCGACTCCCCGACTCCTCGACCTTCGACCTTCGACTCTTCTTCCATGTCAGCGGCTCACGATGTCCCCGAACTCCTGGAACATCTCGATGCTGATGCCGTCGGGGTCGAGGGCGTACATGGCGCGGGCGACGCGCTCGCCGTCGCGGATGACGTCGGCCGGCGGGTTGATCGACGTGTATCCGGCGGCGCGCAGGGACTCGTAATGCGCGTCGACGTCGTCGACCTCGTACGCGACGTGGGACGCGCCGACGAAGTGGTTTGCCGCCTCGCGCGGCGCCGACGGTGGATTGACGTACTGGATGAGCTCGAGAAGGAACTCATTGACGGGGTGCCGAAGCAGCGCGATCTTCAGCTTCACGTCTTCGTAGCCGAGGATCTGGTTGTACGCGGGGATGTTGCTTCGTTCAGAGACCCGGATCAGCTCGAGACCGAGCAGGTCACGGTAGAACTTCAGCGAGGCGTCGAGATCCGACACCGTGAACCCGTGATGATGGGCCATGGTGATGCTCATGAACCACTCCATAGAATGGGACCCGCCGTCGGGTCGCCCAGGTTGCACGCGATGGTCTTCAGGTCGCTACATCTCGTACTGCGTCATCGCGTCAGCAGGCCTCCGTTGACCTCGACGATCTCGCCGGTCATGTAGGACGCGTCGTCGGAGAGGAGCATGAGGATCACGCCGGCGATCTCTTCCGGCCGGCCCATGCGACCGAGCAGGATCGCCTTGTTCAGCTGCTCGACGGCTGCAGCGTCGACGCGACCGTCGAGCATGGGCGTGTCGGTCATGCCCGGCGCCACGGCGTTGACGCGAATGGCGTGCGGGGCCAGCTCGCGGGCCAGGCCCCGCGTCATGGTGTGCACCGCCGCCTTCGCCGCGGCGTACGGCACCGTACCGCCGCCGCCGCCCGTGTGACCCGCGACCGATCCGAGGTTCACGATAGCGCCGCCGTCCCCTTGCGCGATCATGCGGCGCGCGGCCTGCCGGCAGCAGAGGAAGACGCTTCGCGCGTTGGCCGCGAACATGTGCTCCCATTGGGCGTCGGGGCAGTCGACGATCGGGCACTTGTCCATCCAGTCGCCTGCGTTGTTGACGAGCAGGTCGATCCGGCCGAACGCGTCGTCGATTTCACCGAAGACGCGCTCGACCTCTTCGGCCGCGCTCAGGTCGGCCTGGACGGCGATGACCCGCGCGCCCCGGCCTGCAAGCTCGACGACGATCTCGTCGACACCCTTGCGATTGCTTCGACAGTGCGCCGCGACGTGCGCCCCGGACCGGCCGAGCGCCAGCGCCGTGGCGCGACCGATGCCGCTTCCCGATCCGGTGACCAGCGCCACGCGGTCCTTCAATCCGTTCGTCATCGCGTGTCTCCAGGGAACGCGGCGAGTATAGCATGCGGCTTCGACCGCTTCGGATATGATTCGCACTCATGAATGCTGACCCACCCATTCGCGTAGGCCTGATTCGCTGTGACACCCATGGCGCCTACTTCGCGCCGCTGATGGCCGAGCACGATCCGGTCGTCTTCGACCAGCCCGTCCCCATGAGCGAGCCGGAACGAGTCATGGATTCCTGGATGGCCGGCGGCAATCATTTCTATTTCTACCAGGGTTATGCGAGTCCCACGACGATGACGGCGGACTTCGTCGGCGGCTTCGAGATCGCCAGGGTCCATGACGAGCGGAACCGCGCCCGGGCGGAAGTGCTCGCCGAGATGTTCTTCGGAAAGCCGAAGGTGTGCGACACGTTCGCCGAGGTCAGTGACGACGTCGACCTGGTCCTGATCGCCGACTGCAACTTCGACGGTTCGGACCATCTCGAGCTGGCGACGCCCGGGATCACGAAGGGCGTGCCGACGTTCATCGACAAGCCCCTGGCGAACGATCTCGCGGACGTCAGGGCGATCCTGGAGCTGGCGCGTCGTCACGACACGCCGATTCACTCGATGTCGATCCTCGGCGCCGTGCCCGATGCCGATCACTTCCGATCACGGCTGGCGGAGATCGGTCCCGTGCAGGCCGGCTCGATCCAGGGCGGCGGGACGGCGATGGCGGGGCACATCCATTCGGTCGTCCTCGCGCTGAACGTGTTCGGCCGGGGCGTCCGCCGGGTCTGGTCGATGGGCGAGCACCCGCTGGACGTGATGCGCCTGGACTGGGGCGATGCCGACGATCGCCCGCCGGCGGGGGTGACGATCACTTCGGACGTGGGGTCCGTGCAACACTGCGCATTCTTCGTCGAGGCGTACGGGCCGGGCGGCGCTGCGCAGTCGCGCCCGATCGGCGACTTCCGGTTTCCGTTCGGCGCAGCACGAATCATCAGATCGATGAAGGAGATGGTGCGGACGCGCAAGAGCCCGGAGAGCCTCGCCATGATGGTCGAAGGCGTCGCGATCGTCGAAGCGGCGCGCGCGGCGCACAACGCGGGCAGGCCGGTCGAGGTGGAGCAGGTCGAGATCGACGTGCCGTGAGACGGGGATCGGCATCCGGGTTCCGACTTTCCGACTCTTCGACAGTCATGCCCATGCGCCGCGGGCCATCATGCCGCCGTCGACGCAGACGTATTCGCCGGTCATGAAGGAAGCCTTGTCGCTCGCGAGAAACAGGACCGCGTCGGCGATGTCCTCCGGCCGGCCCATGCGGCGAATCGGCTGCGGCGCGACGATCTGTTTTCTGATCTGCTCCCGATCGTCGCCGCGGTAAGCCACGGCCGCCTCCAGCAGCGGCGTGTCGATCGCTCCGGGGTTGACCGCCAGCACGCGGATGTTGTGCTCCCCGTACTCCAGCGCCAGCTGACGCGTCAGGGAGAGCAGGCCCCCCTTGCTTGCCGCGTAGGCCGAGACGCTCTTCATCGACTGCAGCCCCTGGATGCTGGCGATGTTGATGATGACGCCGCCGCCGCGCTCGATCATCGGCGCAATGCAGTGGCGCGTCATGAGGAAGCTGCTCTTGAGGTTCACGTCCAGGATGCGATCCCACATCTCGAGGGGAAGCTCGTGGGCGGGCACATAGCTGGACGGCGGCTGGATGCCGACGTTGTTGACGACGACGTCCGCCGGCTGCCACCGTGCCGCCGCCGTTTCGACCAGCGCGCGGCACGCTTCGTCGTCGGCCGCGTCGGCCGCCTGGAAGTGCACGGTGCCGTCAAGGTCTTCGGACGCGCCGACGACCTCCGCGCCTGCGGTCTCGTCGATGTCCGCGCACAGTACGCGGGCGCCCTCTCGCGCGAAAGCAAGGCAGATGCCGCGGCCGATGCCTTTCGCGCCGCCGGTCACGATCACGACCCTGTCCGTGTATTCAGCCATGTCTGTCGTCTCCTTCTGTCGCGCTGCGGACCACAATCTAGCAACCGGGCGGCGACGGCTCGCGCGCCGGGCGGAACCGGTTGAATTCATCTACGGTTGCGGATTGCGGATCGCGGGTTCGAAGACCGCGGCACTCATGGTTTCACGTACACGTCGTACCGCACCGCTTTTCCTTTGAAGGCTGTCGTCGGCTCGGCGTCGCCCAGCGCTTCGGCGCGCAGGGGGCGCTTGACCACGACGCGGTGTCGCGCGACGCGGCGCGCCGCGGCGAGCAGCCGGCTCGCGTCGTCGTCGTCGCCGGCGAGCCGGCGCAGCACGCGCATTGGTTTCGCTTCCAGGCGGCTGCGGGCCGGGAACATCGGATCCAGGTAGATCACGTCGGGGCGGAGGAAGTGAGCGAGCCGTTCGGGCAGATCGGCGTCGGCGGCGCGCCGCGCCGAAGTCAGCCGTCGCAGCAGCGGCGCCGCTTCGCAGTGCAGCACCGTCAGTTGGTCGAACAGTTGCGGTCGCCACGCGGCCGCGCGCAGCGCGCCGTCGCGCAGCAGGGTCGCCACGATCGCCTGCCGTTCGACGGCCAGGATCCGGCACCCGAGGCTGGCCAGCAGGAACGAGTCGCCGCCCCAGCCGGCCGTCGCGTCGATGATCGCCGGCGGTTGCTCCTCGATGTCGCGCAGACGCTTGAGACCGACGGCCTTTGCGATCGGCTGCTTCAGCCGGCGACCGGCGGGCGAGGTGACGTCGAGCCGGGACGCGTCCACGACGACCGGACGACCGCCGCGAAGCAGCTTATCGCCTCCCACGATGCGCAGCTCGAGTCGCTTCGGCGTGACGACCAGCAGCATCTCGAAACCACGCACGCGTGGCTTCTCGAGGAAGGTGAGCTCCTCGTCCACGGCAAGGCGCGCCGCGGTCTTGAGCAGGCGGCGGTCGCCGGGCGGGTCGGCGCAGACGCCGATGACGGGACCGGGGGGCGCGGCGGCCGTCGGTGCGGGTTGTTTCGAGCGTCGTTTGGCCACGCGGCATAGCGTAGCGGGGGGCGGGGGCGTGGGGCGAGGGGAGTTGCGTTATTCCGTGAAGCGATTCAGGCGGAACCGGTCGATGGCGTGTGGGGTCGTGCCGTGGGTGACGAGGTCGGCCATGATCTCGCCGATGAGGATCGAGAACTTGGACCCGTGCCCCGAGAAGCCGCCGGCGATGAGGAGGCCGTTCACCGACGGATGGCGATCGATGATGAAGTCGAAGTCGGCAGTCACCGTGTAGAGGCATACGGCGGACTCGGTCGGCCGGACGTGCTCGACGCGCATCCATCGCCGCATCCACGCTTTCAGTCGTTTCACGTAGGAGGGATCGACCGTGCGCTTGACGTCGTCAGGATCGACCGCGCGCCCCGAGTGATCGGCGGCGAGCTTCACGCCCGGTCCGAGCAGGGGGAAGCCGTAGACGTCCGACTCGTAGTCGGCATACACGGGCATGCGACCGGCCGCGAACAGCCGCGGCTCGTCGACTGCGAAGTAGACCTTCTGTTCGCGGGTGACCTCGAGCGGCAGCTCCAGGTCGGCGGCAAGACGGCCCAGCCACGGTCCTGCCGTGATCACGACGTGCTCGGCAAGCACGCTGCGATCGTCGGTGCGCACCACGACCCCGTCCTGCACCGGCTCGAGATCGCGGACCGGGATCTTTTCGAGAATGGCGGCCCCGTCGCGGACCGCCAGCTCCTGCATCGACTGCAGGCATTGATCGGCACGCAGGAAACCGTTTTGTGGGGCGAAACATGCGACCACGTCGTCGTCGAACGAGAATGCATCGAACCGCCGCGCCGCGTCGCCGCCCTTCATGATTTCGTGTGGCAGACCGAGCTTCTCGAGCTGCCGGGCAATCATCCAGAAATGCTCGTTGGACCGAGGCGCGAAGCCGAGAAGGCCCACGAGATCGAGGAGCGACCGCTCGGCGTCCCGCTCCAGTGAGCGCCATCGCTCCAGCGCGACCGCGGCCAGGTGGGCGTAGCACGGGTCCTCATAGGTCGTACGAAAGACGCGCGTCCGTCCGTGTGAGCTGCCTCGATCGTGCCGTAGCGCGAACTGCTCGATACCGAGTGCCCTGACGCCGCGCCGCGCGAGGTGATACAGCGTCGCGGAGCCCATGGCGCCGAGGCCGACGACGACGCACTGGTGGTCGGACGGGTGGGCGGCGATCCGCAACTGGGGCATGAAGGGCATCACGTCCTACAATCAGCTCAACGCCTATCCCGGCCCGGGCAAGTGGAAGCCCGAGGACTTCGTCGCAAACATCACGGAAACCAGGGACTTCCTGGACGACCTCGAGCGCGACGGCGTGAAGCTCGGCGATACGGTCATCGGCCACATCATGTCGGACGAGCCGGAGTGCCGGAAGATGCCCGAGGACGAGAGGAACTACCTTCGCGCGTGGGCCGACATGTACCACCGCATCCACGGGTGGCGCGACGTCTACGTCAACCACTGCGCCCCGCCGTGGTACGACCTCAACGAGCGGCACACCACCTGCAGCGCCGCGCCGACCATCCGCTTCAACGACTTGCGGATCGCCGACCGAATCGAGGCCGCCCGGAAGATCGGCCTGGAGAACTTCACGGTCGTCGCCCTGCAGGGGCACATCACCGCGTGGACGGCCGGCCTCTGCAACCGACTCGACTACTTCGGCTTCGGTCCGTGCACGCAGGAGGTGAAGGACTGGCTGGCGAGCCGGTCGAACTACCAGGACGCATACGAGCAGATGACGACGGCGTACTTCGCGGGCGCGCTGGGCTACCACCCCTACATTTACAACCAGCATCGCGCGATCTCGTTCGTCGACAAGGACGGCAACGATCAGTACGGCATTCGCAGCGCCTTCAGCGACGCGGCCCACGACCTGCGAACGATTCAGGGATGGCCGGGCACCGAGCTTTTTCATGACGGCGAGCCGTTCGTCGACCGTGGCACGTACTCGCCCGGTGCGTTCCGGCTTACCGCGATCGCGCGCAGCCCCGCGCGGAAGATCACCAGGGTGGTGTTCGGCCGTTCGATCGACGGAGGCGTGACGTGGACGAGCGTCGAGGATGACGCCGCGCCCTACGCGGCGACCTTCGAGGCCGGCGCGGGCGAGACGGTGATCTTTCGCGCGCAGGCGATCGACTCGGAAGATCGCCGGTCGATCTTCGCGGCGAACATGATTCACATCGCGGCCGCGACCGGGGCGATGGCGCGTCCGGGGGACGTCAGGATCATGGCGTTCGGCGGCCTTCCCGGGACGGGCGGGCAGCCGACGCCGACGGAGCTTGCCCCGAACGTGGCGCCCGCCGACCGGATGCCGGTCCAGTCGTACGTATTCAACCTGACGAATCGGCGCGGCTACTTCACCGACGTGTGCATGTCGCCGGAGGTGGCGTACACGTGGGACGACGTACGCGAGAACGTCGATCTGATGAAGGGTTTCAAATTCAGGAGCGGCAAGAGATTCTTTCTGCGCATCAACGTCGCCGCGCTGCTCAGGACCGACTGGTTCGACGACGAGGGATGGAAGATCATCCTCGACAACATCGCGCTGGCGTCGCGCGCCGCCGGTGAGATCGGCGCGATCGGCTTCTGCCTCGACAACGAGCAGTACAACGGTCAGCCGTTCAACTATCGCGTGCAGATCGACCGGGTGGCGCGGTCGTTCGACGAGTTCGCGGCGCAGACCCGCAATCGCGGCCGGCAGTTCGCCGAAGCACTTGGCGCGCACGTGCCCGCACCGAACCACCTCATCACGTTCGGGAACGGTCATATCGCGAAGGAGAACTGGAAGAAGGAAGATCTCGACACCTATCACATGGGGCTGTGGCCCGCGTTCATGGACGGCATGATGGATGCGGGCGACGACGCCGAGTTCATCGACGGTCATGAGGATTACAGCGCGGAGTCGTACGAGGACTTCCGGAGGCTGCGCGGCCTCATTCGGGAGGAAGGGGCGCGTTACTCCGCCGACCCGCAGCGATACCGCAAGCGCATTCGCGCCGCCTTTTCGGTCTGGTTGAAGGCGACGTCGGGCCGCGAGCTTGACCTCGACACCGAGGATTTCACCAGGAATCGGCACACGCCCGAGGAGTTCGAGCACGTCGTCCACTACGCGTTGATGCACAGCGACGGGTGGATCTGGCTGTACTCGGTGCCCTGGCTTCGTCTGCCGCAGGCGTACCTCGACGCGGTCGACGCGGCGCGGCGCCCGCACCGTCTAGATTTCGACTTCACGCGCGGCCGGCCCGACATCGCGGCCGCCGGGGCGCCCGCGGACGAACGGGGGCTGACGATCAGCGCGAAGGGGCGGGCCGATCACGACGATGCGGTCGTGTTCGAGCCGATGCGGCGCGTCTATCGAGAGCTCCACGACTTTCCGAAGACCTGGAAGTTCAGGTTCGATCGTGAAGATGCCGGCGTAGCGGATCGATGGTTCGCGACCGAGGCTCCGGGTGACTGGATCGACATCGAGATCGGCGACTGGTACGGCCACCAGCTCGACAGCGTGTACACGGGCTACTGCTGGTACCGCATCGTCTTCGACGCGCCGTCGTCGTGGGCGGGTCGGAAGCTGATCCTCGCCTTCGGCGCGGTCGACGAGCAGGCCTGGGTGTGGGGCAACGGGAAGCAGGCCGGCGAGAGCACGACCGGCCCGGCCGCGTGGAACACTCCGTTCGAGATCGACGTGACGGATCACGTGCGCGCGGGCCGGAAGAACGTGCTCGCGGTGCGCGTGCACAACGCGGTCGGTCCGGGCGGGATCTGGAAATTGGTGAAGATTTTTACGGACAAGTGACATGAGAAAACCCCCTCGACCCCCCCAACCCCCCCTTGGAAAGGGGAGGCTTCTTGCTGCGGTGCTGATGCTGATAACCGTTGCGAACGGCGAGGCGCCACCTGAGCTGGATCAGCACACGGAGCTGATCATGAAGTCAGGCGCGGCGGCCGGCGCCGCGAAGGCTGAGGGTCAGCTCGCCGTCAAGGCGCCGGCGGGGCGGCTGGTGCTGGTCACGATCGAGTTCACCGACGAAGAGCAGGCGAAAGGGGTGGGACTGGACAGGTCGTCGCTGCGACGGGCCGCGAAGCAATCCCTGCAGTCACCGAAGAGCTCGATCCTGCGCGCACGCGAGCCTGTGAACCTGCCGGTGCGGCATTGGTGGGTGCAGGGGACGGTGGCGCTCGGAGGATCGGACGAGGACCGGCGCCACTACCACGTGACCCTGGATCTGCTGCATCTCTCGTCGTCGGCGAGCACGCCGAAGCAGAACCGGTACGTGCTGATCGAGCGGCACCTTCAGAAGCAGATCGCCGTCGCGGACCGGGCCGGACTGCAAACGGCGATCGGCCGTGAGATCGGCACGCTGGCCCGGGAGCTGGCCCCTCGGCTCGAGGCGCCGGTCGAGGCGGCGAACAGCTCCAGTCGGACACCCGTCGGGGCTCAATGACGGGTCGTTCTGCGGGTTTATCCGAACATTTCGGCGATTAACAGCTTTATCGACGCTATAAGTACGTCGAATATATAAGAATAGGGCTTGATCCGATATAATCAACGCATATTATGCAGTAATTGTGAGATTCATTCACCAGAGACCAGGCTGGCCGGACTTCACTTGGGACAGCGAAGTTCTGGCCGATCCGCTTGCCCATGTCCGCCACCGGCAGGGCCGGCATGTCGGCAGGATGGATGCGCTCGGGTACGACCTCCGGGCGGAGGCCAATCTCACAGCGCTGACGAGCGAGGTCGTGAAGTCGTCGGCGATCGAGGGTGAGCACCTCGACGTCGATGAGGTGCGTTCATCGATCGCCCGACGACTGGGGATGGACGCAGGTGGGCGGGCGACCGCCGGTCGGGACGTCGAGGGCACCGTCGAGATGATGCTTGATGCCACAGGTCGTTTCGATGCCGCGCTGGACTCGGAGCGGCTGTTCGGCTGGCACTCGGCGCTGTTCCCCACCGGCCGCAGTGGCATGCGACGCATCACCGTTGGAGCGTGGCGCACCGCGGCGTCCGGGCCCATGCAGGTCGTCTCGGGACCGATCGGTCGGGAAAGAGTGCACTTCGAGGCCCCCGGTGCGGAGCGTCTGTCCGCCGAGATGACGATGTTTCTCGACTGGTTCAACGCGCCGCCGTCGATTGATCCTGTCCTCAAGGCGGCTGTCGCGCACCTCTGGTTCGTGACGATCCATCCTCTTGAAGACGGCAACGGCCGTATCGCCCGGGCGATCGCGGACATGGCGCTGGCGCGAGCTGATGCAACGTCGCGTCGTTACTACAGCATGTCCACGCAGATCGAGGCTGAACGGCACGACTACTACCTCGTGCTCGAGTCGGCGCAAGGCGGCAACGTCGACATCACTTCCTGGCTGTCCTGGTTCCTCGGCTGCTTCGGGCGTGCGATCGACGGGGCCGAGCGCATGGTGGCCGATGTCCTGTTCAAGGCGAGGTTCTGGCAGCGCGTCAATCTTCATCCGATCGGCGATCGGCAGCGCAAGGTCATCGACCGCATGCTCGGTGATTTCCAGGGATTCCTGACGACATCGAAGTACGCGAAGATGACGAAATGCTCGACCGACACCGCGTTGCGAGAGATCCGCACGCTGCTCGAACGCGGCATCCTCGTTCAGAATCCAGGCGGCGGCCGCAGCACGAGCTATCGTCTTGCCGACGTGTGACGGCTACGCGCCCGCCAGCGCCACGCGCTGCTTCAGCACCTCCAGCCGGCCTTCGAGAATCACCTGCACCAGCGCGTCGGTGTTCCGGTCGATCCGATCGAGCGCGCCCCTGCTGAACATCGCGCTCCATGCCTCGGGCACGCTGCCGGCACCGCGCAGGGTGCCCGATAGCATGGCCGCTCGTCCGGCGATCGTGTCCGAGTCGCGGCCGATGTTCGTGCCGCCGATCGCCGCCTGGCGGACGTCTCCGTCGGCGATCCGGAACATCGCCAGAGAGAGACCCCAGACTTCGAGCGGGTCGATCATGTGATAGAAGAGGCAGCGATCGTATAGCTCCTGCCGTGCGGCCAGGACGTCGTTGTACCGGCTCGCGATCTCCAGGCACGTTTCCAGATAGTGACGGCAACTACGGAATGCCCGGCGATCGAAGGTCTGCAGCGGTGAGTCCGGCGCGGCGCGCAGTGCGACGTCGCACACGCTGTCGACAGTAGCGTCCGCTCGGAACGCCTCCGCGACCGTCGCGACGAGCATTCGCGCCGCGGTGACATCGAGGCCGCGCTGATACATGTATGAGAGCGCCGTCGCGTCCGTCGCGGCGAATTCCGGGTCGCCCATGTGGTAGATGCCGACCGGCTCCATCGACATGACGGCCGAACCGGTAACGATGCTCCAGTGTCCGATGACCCGCGGATCGACGCCCTGTCGCATCAGGTCGTATGCGTGACCCATGCAGAAGACGTAGAAGCCGTCGCGGTTGAGCCGCGCCGACCAGGTTCGGCCGAGGTCGCGCGCCATCACGGGGGCGCCCTTCGCCGAGAGATACGTCTCCACGAGATGCATCGCGGCTTGGTTGTCGTCCTCGGACTCGAGTCGCGACGGATCGAGGATCGTGGTGATGCCGCCGGGGTGCTCGGCGTCGATCTGCGGGTAGCGCCGCCCTTCCATCGGCGAGCCCATGGCGTTGCCGACGGCGCCCGCGAGCAGACAGCCGCGCACCTTGTCGCGCAACAGGGAATCGCCGTCGGGTCGGGGTGCGGCGAGCGTGTCAATGACCTCGATGATGCTTCGTTCGGTCTTCGCACGATCGGTGACGACGTTCAGGAGTCCGAGCCACGGCGCCGCCAGCGGCTCGGCCCATTGCCGCCAGGCGATCGGAAACCCGTCCGGTCCGTGCAGCGCGCCGGCGATCGCGCCGCCGATGACGGGGGACACCGTCGAGCTTCCTACGAGATCGCAAGTCACCACGAGCAGGTTCATGAGCCGGCGCGGGTCGCGCGCGTAGCGCCGTACCACGGGGAGCACGAAGCGGACGGGGTTCCACGCGACCCAGTTGGTGTGGCGCGACGATTCCGGCAGGTAGCGGCCGCGCAGCCAGTCGGCGACGAACTCCGCGTCGGCCGAGCCGCGCTGCTCGAGCTGCGGCCAGTCCAGGTCGAGGAAGAGGTCGCGATGCTGCTCGAACGCGATGTCGAGCACGCGGTCGGCGATCGCGTTACCGCTGATCCCGGGCACGAAGGCGGCGGCGATCGCGGCGGCACTCAGCGCGGCCCAGTCGGCGCCCAGTCGCGGCTGGGCGACGGAGGCGAGCTCGACGCCGTCGAGGTACGCGGCCGCGGGGTGGGCGAAGTGATAGATGCCGACGGCGGGCATGGCCGCGGCGATCACGCCGCACGGCGCGGTGTGCAGTCCGCTGAGGCGCGGTGACATGCCCTCGCGCAGCAGCTCCTGCACGGTGTGCAGGCCGTCCCAGCGAATCGAACCGAACGCCGCGCCCTCGTCGTCCTGCAGGAGCTGGCCGAACGTTTCCGGCGTGGCGCGGCCGCCCTTGGCGACGTACGCCCGCACCCCGAGGTCCACCAGCGGCCGGACACTCGGATACATGTCGCAGCAGTCCGGCCCCGCCTCGAAATCGAGCATCGGCTCGAGCGCCATCTCGAACACCGCATCGGGCGTCGCGGCCTCGAAACGCTCCGGCGCCGCCCAGCGTGCGAAACCGAACTCGGCGCCGATTGCGGCCCCGGTGAGACAGCCACGGATCCGGTCGGCGAGGGTGAGGTCCGGCATGGGGACAGCATAGAGGCGTGGAACGCTGTTGACCGAGCCGGGGCGTTCCCGGCTCAGCCTTACCCACAACGCCACTTCGCAGGGCTAAGCCCTATGCGGGTCGGCGCGAATCGGAAGCCGTCGCTGTGACGGAGAATTGATTA
>NYZC01000318.1 GCA_002686995.1 Phycisphaeraceae bacterium
ATGCACAGCGACATCGCCTGCTTCGGCCTCCTTGCCAACGGACGATTCGCTCGGTCTTGGGCCCGCGGCAGAGTTCTGAGACAGAGCCTAACGACTACTGGCCAAACGCGGCCGAGCCGCAACGTTCTTCAACCTCTCGTCACCGCGACAAGAAGTGACGGCGGAAGAATCATTCCGTGTTCGTGCCGCGATCGCCCACCACGCTGTCGATGGCCCGCCTGACCTCCTCGGCGAGATCGACGGTGAACGGTTCGTTCGGAATCTCCGCCGCGTCCGCCTCGGCGCGCGCCGCGGCCAGGAACTCCCTGACCTCCTCGTCGGTGGGCTGCTCCTTCAACGTCTGCTTACCATCGGGACCGGTCGTCGCGATCGGCTGCGCGACGTCCTCGATCACCCCCGGGGGGATCGCCCCTTCGACGATGCCGCGTGCCAGGCGCTGCAGATCGAGCCGGCCCTGCTGCTTCTGCTCGTCCGTCAGCGAGGACGGATCGATCACCTGCTCCTCGGCGAGCAGCATCATCCCCACTGCGACCACGGGGCCCTCGGTGATCGTCTGGACGATCCGTCCGATCTCTTCGACGTTCACTTCCTTGTTCTTGATCATTTCGGTCAGGCGGTCGACCTGATCGATCACACCCTGCTTCTGGTCGCTGGGCAGCTCGAGCGTCTTGACGAACTCGGTCATCGTCGTGCGGCCGATTTCGGCCGCGAGCGTCCGGAAGTTGAAGTAGAGCCAGACCCCCGCCACGATCATCAGGATGACGACGATCCCGACGGCGACCAGGCAGCCCATCAGGCACGGGCCGACGCCGCCGGGACGATATGCAACGCGGGGGTGAACGATTCGCGCGGGAGCGAGTCGAGTTTTCAATGGTGTCGCCTCGTTGGTTTGATTGACCCGAACGTCTTGTCATCCCGACGTGCATCGGAAGCCGGAAGTTGAACCGCTGCAAGGACGAGGGGATGAACGGGGAGAATGGACGGAGAATAGGCGCGAAGGATGGACCCTGATGAACGTATATTCTTCGACTGTTCCGGACTCATCCGTGTCCATCCGCGTTCGTCCGCATTCGTCCGTGGTCCGTCCGTGGTCCGTCTGTGGTCCGTCTACAGGTCCTGAACGTGGCGCCCCGTCGCGTGTGGATGCGGCTCGGCGCTTTGACGCGCCCCCTCCGGATCAGGTAATCACCCTGTTTGCGGGACGGACAGGAGTGTCGGATCTCGCGATGGCGGTGTCAAGGGAAATCTCTTCGTGACGAGGGCGTTGCGGCATGGCGGATAACGATTCATTCGATCTCGTGGTCATCGGCGGCGGCCCGGCCGGTTACGTCGGCGCGATCCGCGCCGCCCAGCTCGGCCTGAAGGTCGCGTGCGTCGAGCGCGACGCGCTCGGCGGCGTGTGTCTGAACTGGGGCTGCATCCCGACGAAGGCGCTTCTCGCCGGCGCGGAGCTCTACGTCCGGCTCCGGCACGAAGCGGCGGACTGGGGCATCCTCGCCGACAACGTGCGTCACGACTGGTCGCGCGTCATCGCCCGTTCGCGCGGCGTGGCGGGGAACCTCAACCGCGGGATCGCCGGCCTGTTCCGAAAGCACGGGGTCACGCACCTGGAAGGCCGGGCCGTCGTGTCCGGGCGCGACCGCGTGCGGGTGGTCGAGGACGGGGGCGCGGCGCGGGACCTGGCGACCCGCAACGTGCTCGTCGCGACGGGCGCCCGGCCACGGACGCTGCCGGGCGTGGCGTTCGACGGCGAACGCGTGATCCATTCGCGCCACGCAATGTCGCTGGCGACGCAGCCGAAGCGCCTGCTGATCATCGGCGCCGGCGCGATCGGCATGGAGTTCGCGTATTTCTACCACGCCTACGGCACGGAGGTCGTCATCGTCGAGATGCTCGATCACCTGCTGCCCGTCGAGGACGAAGAGGTGAGCCGGGCGATGGAGAAGGCGTGGCGGAAGCTGAAGATCGAGACGCATACCGCGACGAAGACGCTCGACGTGCAGTCAGGCGACGACGGCGTCACGCTCACGCTGGCGCCGGTCACCGATCCGGGAGCGACGCGCACGGTCACGGGCGACGCGGTCCTGGTCGCGATCGGTGTGGAGGGCAGCTTCGACGACCTGTTCGACGGCGTTTCAGTCGAGGTCGAGAAGGGGCACATCCGGGTCGACCGGTCGACATACCAGAGTTCCGTGCCGGGCATCTTCGCGGCCGGCGATGTCATCGGGCCGCCCTGGCTGGCCCACGTCGCGTCGGAAGAGGCGATCGTGTGCGTCGAGAGGATCGCAGGGCACGATCCGACGCCGATCGACTACGAGGCCATCCCGGGTTGCACGTACTGCCAGCCGCAGGTGGCGAGCCTCGGCCTGACCGAGCGCGCGTGCCGCGACCAGGGCATCGAGTATCGCGTGGGGAAGTTTCCCTTCCAGGCGTCCGGCAAGGCGCAGGCGATCGGCGCGACGCAGGGTTTCGTGAAGATCATCGCGAGCGCGGCGCACGACGAGATCCTCGGCGCCCACATGGTCGGCGAGAGCGTCACCGAGCTCCTCGCCGAGCTGGGCCTGGCGCGGCGCCTCGAGGCGACCGCCTCGGAGGTGATCGCGACGATGCACGCTCATCCGACGCTGAGCGAGGCCGTCCACGAAGCGGCGCTCGGCGTGCGGGGAGAGATGATTCATTTTTGAGCTTGATCGAGAACCTTTACGCATACGGATACGAGCACGGTGACAGGAGCGCGAACGGGCACGGTCAGAATGGCTAAGCTGTGATGTAAGCTGTGATGTAATCATTGATGACAGGGATGACAGGCAGATCGGAGCATCGGCATGGCACTCACTCCCTCCACCATGAACGCGCTGGGCACGCCGGCGCCTGACTTCTCGCTTCCGGACACCGACGGCCGCACCGTGTCGCTCGCGGATTTCGCGGATTCGAAGGTGCTGCTGGTGATGTTCATCTGCAACCACTGTCCGTTCGTGAAGCACATCGCGGATCAGCTTGCGGCGCTCGGGCGCGACTACGGGGGGCGCGGCGTCGGCATCGTGGCGATCAGCGCGAACGACGTCGAGAATTATCCCGACGACGGCCAGGAGCAAATGGCGGTCGAGAAGTCGGCGCGCGGGTACACGTTCCCGTACCTGCTCGACGAATCGCAGGCGGTGGCCCTGGCGTACCGTGCCGCGTGCACGCCCGACTTCTTCGTCTACGACGGCGATCGGCGCCTGTTCTATCGCGGCCAGCTCGACGACAGCCGGCCGGACAGCGGCATTCCGGTCACCGGCACGGATCTCCGCGCCGCGCTCGACGCTGCGCTTGAAGGCGCGGCGGCGCCGTCTGAGCAGAAGGCGAGCATCGGCTGCAACATCAAGTGGAAGGCGGGCAACGAGCCGGGCTATTGAGCGGGTCCCGGGTTTCGGGTTTCGGGGCGCCATGCTGTTACGCACCCTGATGCCGAATGCAGCGAGTCATCGCGCGCCGGAACCCGGAACCCGAGGCCCGAGACCCTACCCCAGCGTGATGCCGTTTCGTTCGGCCAGGCGATTCATGTCGTCGCGATACGCGATCAGGGCGTCTTCGGGGTTGGCGCCGTACATTTCGTCGAACCACTCGCCTGAGAGATACCCGGTGAACCCCATGTTGACCAGTGCCTGAAACATGTCGTCCATCGGCATCTCGCCCTCGTCCAGCCGCGTCACGACGACGCGCGACGGGTCGGCCAGCGCGTCGTGCATGTGCGTATGCCGGACGTGCGACCCGAGGGCCGCGATTGATTCCTCGACGGTCTCGCCCTGGCGGAACGGGTGCATGTTGTCGTAGTTGATGCCGACGCCCGGATGCGCGACCGCGGACACGATCGCGCCGCAGTCCGCGGCGCGGCAGATCGAATCGTGCGTCTCCAGCCACAGCTGAAGGTCGAACTGGCTGGCGAGGTCGGCGGCGTCGCGCAGATGCCGGATGCACTGATCGATCATCTCCTGCCGGTCCATCACGTCCTCGATCGCGCCGCAGAACACGCGGACCGCGGGGATGCCCATGTCGGCCGCGAGCTGCAGGCGCGGCTCGACCTCCTCCATGACGTGATCGGCCGCGAACTGGAGGCTCGTGGCGAGGCAGCACGGCTCGATGCTGGCCGACTCCATCTCGCCGCGCATCGCCTGGCGTTCCGGCAGACCGGCATAGACCTCGACGCCGTGACGATGGTCGGCGTCGCAGCGGAACTCGATGCCGTGGTAGCCGTACTGCACCGCCGCGTCGAGCACGTCGCGAAACGGCCAGGTCGGACAGGAGAACGTCATGAAGCTCAACTTCATCAGCAGGATCCGGGTGGGTTGGGGTATGGGGTATGGGGTATAGGGTATCGGGTATGGCGGAAACGCAGCGCGGCTCGGCGCCCCTCGGAACGAACAGGTGATTCACCCATCCCCCGCTTACGCCCCGGCACGGGCGGGCCCGCCCATGGTGCCCCCTTCGCCCACCCCATACGCCATACCCAACTCGGTATAATCTCGTGATTTGCCGAAGGAAGCGTGCGTGCCCAAGTCCATCTGGCTCAACGGAAACCTCGTCCCGCCCGAACAGGCGACGGTCAGCGTCTTCGACCACGGTCTGCTGTACGGCGACGGCGTCTTCGAGGGCATTCGCGTCTACAACCGCCGGGTTTTCAAGCTCCGGACGCACCTGCAGCGCCTTTTCAAGTCGGCCCGATCGATCCGCCTCACGCCGCCGCTGGACCTGGGGGCCCTCGATGCCGCGACCCGCGAGACGGTGGCGGCCAACGACTGCGTCGATGGCTATATCCGGCTGTGCATCACGCGCGGCTCGGGCACCCTCGGCCTGCACCCGTTCAAGTGTCGTGCGGGCGCCGTGTTCATCATCGCGGACACGATCGCGCTGTATCCGCCCGAGCTCTACGAGAACGGGCTCGAGGTGATCACATCCTCGGTGACGCGCAACCATCCGGCCGCGGTGAGCCCGCAGATCAAGAGCCTCAACTACCTGAACAACATCCTCGCCAAGATCGAGGCGATCGACGCCGGCAAGCTCGAGGCGGTGATGCTCAATCACCAGGGCTACGTGGCGGAATGCACGGGCGACAACATCTTCGTCGTGCGCGATGCCCCGGGAGGCGGGCAGGAGCTCGTCACGCCGCCGGTCCACGCCGGGATCCTCGAGGGCATCACGATGAACACGGTGATCGGTCTTGCCGTCGACGCCGGCATCACCGTAAACCGCGCGAACCTGACGCGGCACGACCTCTACGTGGCGGACGAGATGTTTCTCACGGGCACGGCGGCCGAGGTCATTCCGGTCACCGAGGTCGACGGCCGCGCGATCGGCGCGGGCCGGCCGGGGCCGGTGACGCGGCGTCTCATTGACGCGTTCCATGCGCTCGTCAGCGAGAACGCGCCGGAGGACTGACTCGGGGTGGACGCAAGAGCACGGATGGACACGGTTGAACACGGCGCGGGCCGGGCTCATCGATCGTCCTGGCGCTGACTACTGTCGGCCGGGATTCAAGGTGTGCAGGAATCGAACGGTTCGAAAAGAATGAATGATCGGTCCACGCCCGCGCCGCGGCTCGGGTGGCGGAGGACCGAAAACCGGCGCGCCCGGCGCGCCTGATTTCCATGGGCTCGATCACGGATTCCCTCAGCTACCTGACGGCGGACCTCGCGGGCATCGGCGGGACGATCAAGTGCCGTCCCGAGGACTTCTTCGTCGAGGAGCTGCCGCTGTACGAGGCGGTCGGCGAGGGCGAGCATCTCGTGCTGTTCATCCAGAAGCGCCGGCAGACGACCTCCGACGTCATCCGGCGCCTCGCCAAGATCTTCCACCTGCCCCGCCGCGATGTCGGGTACGCCGGGCTGAAGGACAAGCACGCGGTGACGCGCCAGCACTTCTCGGTGCACGTGCCGGATCCCACCGACGACGAGAAGTGCCTGTCGCGCATCCAGTTCACCCCCTTCGACCTGCTGTGGGCCCGGCGCCACCGGAACAAGCTGCGCCGCGGGCACCTTCGCGGCAACCGGTTCGTCATTTATATTCGCGACGTCGATCCCTCGTCCGTGCTCGTCGCGCGGCGCGTCGTCGACCAGCTCGTCAGGACCGGCGTGCCGAACTACGTCGGCCACCAGCGGTTCGGATACCGGCAGTCCAACCACATCTGGGGCAGGCATCTGCTGCTGGGCGAGTGGACACGGATGCTCGACCACATGCTGGGCGGGCCCGACGACACCGACGGCCCCATGACGCGCGCCGGTCGCGAGGCATACGACCGCGGGGACTACCGGTCGGCGCTCGACGCGTGGCCCCGGCAGTTGCGACACGACCGTCAGGCGCTCGATGCCCTGCGACAGGGCTGGTCAGCGCAGCGCAGCGTGCTCGCGATCGACAGGCAGCAGCTCGAGTTCCTGATCAGCGCGCTGCAGAGCTCGCTGTTCAACGACGTGCTCGATCGGCGCGTCCGCGACGGTCTGTTCACGCGCCTGGTGCCGGGCGACCTGGCGTGGAAGGCCGATAACCGGTCGGTGTTCGAGGTCGACGCGCCGACGGCGGAGTGCGAGAACGCGCCCGACGGGCGCATGGCGTCACTGGAGGTCTCACCCAGCGGGCCGATGTGGGGCCGCGACATGACGCGCGCCAAGGAGGACCCGGGACGGTGGGAAACGGAGGCGGTTGCGGCGCGGGACATGAGCCCGGAGGACTTCATGCACGTCGAGCACGTCGACGTGCTGGGCAGCCGCCGGCCGTTGCGCGTCGCCCTGAGCGAACCCGAGGTATCCGGCGGCGCCGACGATCACGGGCCCTACCTGCGCCTGAGCTTCGACCTGCCTCGCGGAAGCTTCGCGACGGTCGCGCTCCGGGAGATCATGAAGAACTTCTGACTTCCCTGGCAACGGTCCGCCGCGTCATCGCCACAAGAAGGCAAGCCCCTCGTTTGTAAGGGGGGTTGGGGGGTGTCGCATCGTCCGGACCTGGCATCACGATGGGTTGCGGGCGTCAGCCCGCGCCGTGACTTTTCGTGGCGGTTCACCCCGTGGCGCGGGCGCGCCGCCGCGCGGCGATGAGACCCGCGACCAGGATGGCCACGGTCGCGGGCTCGGGCACCAACACGCCGGACCAGGCCAGGCCGTAGGGCGTCTCGTTCAGATCGCCGACGACGTCGAAGAGCTCTTGCGTCCAGCGCACCTTGACGGCGTAGCGTGACGTCGTCGGAATCAGGAAGGAGAAATGCTCGGAGCTGTTGTACATGCTCAGGGATTCGGAGATCAGCACGTCCGGGCCGCCGTCGACGATGCGCCACAGCTCGAGGTCGAGGTTGTCGTAGCTGTCGTCGAACCCGTCGTTGGAGCCGTCGAGACGGCGGTCGCGGAACCAGGTGAGCGTGGCCGAGAACGTCGATCCTGCGACGAGGTTCGATTCGATGGCGTAGTCGTTGGTTTGTCCCTGCCCCACGACGCCGTAATCCCAGCCGACGTGGTCGACCGTGCCGAGCGCCCCCTGCGCGGCGCCTGCCACGTCGGTGGTGCCGGTGATGAACTGGTTGAACGCCCTGCCGACGTTGAGTCGGCCGGTGCCGACGCGGTTGTCGAGGCCCTGGGTCGTGCGGACGCCGCCATGGCCGTTGGGATGCATCGTCTGGCCGTTGGTCCACGACGGCGTCTTGTCGGCCGCGTTCATCAGCACGGCCTTGATGACGCGCGCGTCGCGCGCATCGCTGTTCGAGCCGAACAGGTCGTAGGCGGCGTCGTACAGCAGCGCCGCGCTGCCGGTGACCAGGGGCGAGGCAAAGCTCGTGCCCGCGATGGACCGGCTGTAGAAATCGAGGCCCCCGGCCGGACCGTTCGCCGAGCCCGACAACCCGGGCCCGTTGCCCCCGGTCTCGCCGCCGTAGTACGCCGAGCCGAGTTGCTGCCCCGGCGCGGCGATGTCCACCATCTGGCGCACCGCGTTCGCGGTCGTGCCGTTGGCCGGATCGGCGTAGGCGTTGGGTCCGCCGCTCGTGAAGCCGCTCGGGAAGGTGTAGGTCGGGCTCGACCCGAGCGCGCCGACGACGATGTTGTTGTAGCCCGCCGCGGGGCTGGTCACCTTGTTCGGCCCGGCGCCGCGATTGCCGGCCGAAGTCACGAAGAGCGTGCGCGGGTTCTGGATCGCCAGGCCGTCGAGGCCGACGGCGATCTCGTCCACGCCGAGCGTGTCGCCGCCGCCGAAGCTGCTGTTGATCACGTCCGCCGTGCGCGACGTGCCGCCGAGGCCGGTTTCGAACGCGACGCGGTACGTGTCGAACATCGCGCCGAAGAACAGCTCGAAGTTCAGCGAGTAGCGCGACCCGGTCCATTCCGACGCGATGCCCCCCGAGTGAAGCTGCGCGCCCGGCGCGATGCCGCGCTGGTGCGCGCCGGGCTGCGTGCCGCCGGTGCGCCCGCCCATCAGCATGCTCACCCAGGTCGCGTGCCGGTCGGTCTCGCCGGTCGTGTTCGGCTCCGCCGGGATGAGCCCGGCGTGGGTCAGCGTCTCGTGCCCGTTCCAGAGGCGACCGGCCTCGATGTTCGACATCACGCTGTGGCCGCCGGTCAGACCGGCGTCGTAGAAACGGTCGGCGCCGAGGAACAGGTTGATGTCGTGGCCGTTGAACAGCCCCTGCTGGATGCCCGAGCCGCCGCCTGAGAACAGGTCCTGGGTGAGCCGGGCCGTCGCCATCGGATCGTGGCGAATCATGCTCGGTGTTCGGCGCGACCCGTCGAAGGCGCCGATGGTGTCGGCCTGCGCTGCCGTGGCCGGTCCGCCGCCTGCGAGGATGATCGACACGAGTGCCGCGGCGCGCGCGCACAGCGGGAGGCGCGTCGTTCTCTTTCGAATCCTGACCATGTTTTCCGCCTTTTCCCGGGCGCCGCGGCGCCCCGCTTTCGCGTCAGGCCGGCGCCGTGGCGCCGGCCTCGATCAGCTCCTTGATCACCGAATCCTCGAACACCTGCTCCCGCTCGGCGTCGGAGAGCGGCCCGGCGGGCCGGACATGACATTTCCCCTCGATGCCCCGGGCGTTGAGGATCGCGGTGGCGAAGCTCATGGGACTGTCGCAGCTGAGCATGACATTGCGCACGTGGGTGATCCGGCGCTGCCAGTGCGCAGCCTGGTCCCAGTGCCCCGCCGCGGCGCCCGCGCGGAGCTGTTCGAGCCATGCGGGCAGGATCGAGTAAATCCCGTCAAGCTGTTGACTGAAGCCGCTGCGAAGCGTGACATCGGTGATCAGCGGCTCGGCGATGATGATGCGGAAGGTGTCGCGCAGCCGGCTCATCAATTGCCGGGCGAAGTCGAACCGGCCGGAGATCTTCGTGCCCTGGATGTTGGGATGCTCGCGGACGGCGAGGTAGGTCTCCATGGCGATCCCGACGCCCGCGACGGCCGGCAGGTCGTACAGGTAGAGCGGGGCCTTCGCGATGTCGGCGAGGGCGAGGTAGTACTCGACGAGCCGGGGCTGGCTGAACGCGGCGTAGTAGGGCGTCATGACGACGACGCCGTCGACGTCGTGGCCGTTGACGAACTCGATCCGGTGGCGCGTCCGCTCGAACGACATGTCGCCCGCCCCGACCAGCAACTCACCGCGGTCGGCGCACAGCCTGGCGCTTTCGGTGATCAACTGGCGCCAGGTCTCGTCGCGCAGAAGCGGCATCTGGCCCATGTTGCCGGCGGCGAGCACGCCCTCGATACCGTGGTCCCACTGGTCGGCGAGATGCGCCTCGAGGCCGCCGACGTGGACCGACTCGTCGTCTTCGAGCGGCGTGCAGATCGCGTTGACGAAATATCCCACCGACATGTTCATCTCCCGAGTCGAAGGTGAATCCACTCGTATCGCTGCCGTGTCCCGCGTCTGCGGCGACTGCTCGGCGCTGGCTCGGACTGGAGCAGGCTGGAGGGGGGCGGCCTGACCGGCCGTGGCCCGTCTCTTTCTCAGTTGAGGGATTATAGCCGATTCGATTGCGCCAAACGGCCCGCGCGCCGGTGGCGCGGCGACTTTGTCGCCATGCAGGGGCAGGCGCGACGTGTTACCGGACCACGGGGCAGCGTTGTTAGGGATCGATTAGGTCGGCGCGGTTATGACTGAAGCTGCGCGGCCGTGCTGACGGTGCACTTTCGATCCAGATGCGTGTAGCCACCGTCGGGATAGATGATCTGCCCCGTGGTGTGGCCGCTGCGCACGGAGGCCAGGAACACCACCGCGTCGGCGATCTCGCGCGCGGTGGTGAACCGCTGCTCGAGGGGGATCAGCGCCTCGATGTCGCGCTGCGCCGCCGCCGGGTCGTCGAGCGTCTCCAGCCATCGCGCGTAGAGCGGGGTCATGACCTCGGCCGGCAGCACGGCGTTCACCCGGATGCCGTGAGGGGCGAGGTCGACCGCCCACTCGCGCGTCAGCGCGTTGATCGCGCCCTTCGCCGCGGCGTAGGCGGAGGTGCCGCCCTGCCCGGTCGCGCTCACCTTCGATCCGATGTTCACGATCGCGCCCCGGCTCGCCTTCAGCGCGTCCAGCGCGAAGTGGACGAGGCTGTAGTAGTGCACGAGGTTGCGCCACAGCGAGGCGACGAACGCGTCGGGCCCCGCGTCGAGACCGACCCCGTCGTTCGCGCCGGCATTGTTGACCAGCGCGTCGATCCGGCCGAATCGCCGCATCGTCTCGTCGACGACGCGCCGGCACGCGTCGGTCTCGCTCAGGTCCGCCTGCACGAACACGCACTGACGACCCTGCGCTGCGTACTCGGCGGCCATTGCCTCGCCTTCGGCCGTGCTCCGGTTGGCGTTGACCACCTGGGCGCCTTCGGCGATGAACGATCGGACGATGGCCTCGCCGATCCCCTTCGATCCGCCGGTCACGATCGCGACCTTGTCCTTGAGCTCGAGATCCATACTTTCGGCTCCCGCCAAAAAAAAAGAATCGAGAATTCATTTACCTTCCGACCCTCGGCAGGAACGCGTTGCGCTCCCACAGGTCGTAGTCGGCGCGGAAGGCCGCGAGATCCTCGTAGACCTTCCTGAAGAACGGGTCGCGCTCGCACTCGTCCTTCGCCACCTGCTCCCAGGTGCTGCGGAACAGGTCGAGCATCTGCGGCGACCAGTAGTGCATCGTGACGCCGTGTTCCGTCTCGTTGCGGCGCATCGCGGCGAACTGGGTGGCCTCGCCTTCGGCCATCGCGTGCACGATGGCGTCGCCGCACGCCATCTCGATCAGGGCCTGCTGCCCGGGGCTCATGCGGTCCCACTTCTTCCGGTTGATCAGCATCTCGGTGAACGTCGCCTGCTGGTGCCAGCCCGGGAAATAATTGTGCTTGACGATCTGGTGGAACCCGAGCTTCTGGTCGATCGTCGGAAGCGAGTACTCGGTCGCGTCGATCACGCCCTTCTCGAGGGCCTGGAAGATCTCGGCCGACGACAGCAGCGTCACCGAGACGCCGAGCTTCTCCATCACGCGCCCGCCCAGGCCGAAGAAGCGCATCTTCAGGCCCTTGAGATCGTCAGGGCCGTCGATCCGCCGCGCGAACCAGCCCGACGTCTCGGGCGTGATGACGCCGCAGATGAGGACCTTCACGTTGAACCCGGCGCGGTCGTACATCTCCTGGTACAGCTTCAGCCCGTTGCCGTGGTGCATCCACGCGATGTACTCGCCCGCCTCGGGCCCGAACGGCACCGAGGCGAACAGCGGCGCCGCGGGAAGCTTGCCCGCCCAGTATCCCGAGGTCGAGTAACCGGCGTCCACCTTGCCTGCCGACACCGCGTCGAGCGTCTGCAGGTGCGGCACGACGGCGCCGGGCTCGTTCAGCTCGATCCGCACGTTGCCGCCGCTGGCGGTCTCGACGCGCTCGGCGATATGCCGGATCGTGGTGCCGAGCACCGGCAGGTTGAGCTGGAACTCGCTGTGCAGCTCGATCTTGATCTTCCGGGCGGCGGGCGCGGCGGCGCCCCCGGCGCCGGGGGCCGAGCTATCCGAGCAGGCGACGGTCAGCAACAACAAGGCGAGACACGCCCATCGCGACAGGATTCGCGGGAAGCGGATGACGGCGTGGTTCATTGACGGGTTCCGGTCGGATGCGAGGACGCCCGCCATGATAGTGGCACGGATGAACACGAATTCTTCTCGACCCGATCGCCGTCCGCCCGGATGTCCGTCGCGAACTACAATCTGCGGTCATGCAAGACCAGGCACGCAGGAAGAAGCTCCAGGACCGGGTCGCCCTGATCACCGGTGCCGGCCGTGGCATCGGGCGGGCCATCGCGCTGCTCTACGCCGCGCACGGTGCGAAGGTGGCGGTGACGGCGCGCAGTCGTGACGAGCTTGACGAGGTCGCGGGCGGGATCGCCGACGCGGGCGGCGAGGCGCTGGTCGTCGAGGCCGATCTGGCGCGTCGCGACGCGCCGGCCAGGGTGATGGCGCAGGTGAACGAGGCGTTCGGGCCCGTCGAGATCCTCGTCAACAACGCAGGCATCGGCAGCAGCACCTGCCCGGCGCCGGTCGTGGATTTCGACGATGAGTTCTGGGACCTGTCGCTCGCGCTCAACCTGACCGCGCCGTACCTGCTGAGCAAGCTTGCCCTGCCGGAAATGCTGGCGCGCGGCTACGGCCGGATCATCATGGTGGCGTCGATCAACGGCAAGATGGCGGCGGTGCATGGAGCGGCCTACACGGCGAGCAAGCACGGTCTGCTGGGGCTGATGCGCACCATGGCCACGGAAGTGGTCGCGCAGGGCATCACCGTCAACGCGATCTGTCCGGGGCCGGTCGCGACGCGAATGAACGATCTGCGCATCGAGTACGACGCGGCGCGGCGCGGCGTGAGCGTGGAGGAGCACGAGAAGTCCGCGACGCCGATGGGTCGGCGCCTCGTGCCCGACGAGATCGCGCCGATGGCGCTGTACCTGGCGGGCGACGACGGCGCGGCGGTGACCGGCCAGGCGTTCAACATCGACGGCGGTGTGCTGATGACGGTGTGATCCGGGGCGAGGGATCGATGGATGTCTCGCCGTTCGACCTGCGCAATCCATCCCGAGGTACCGCATGAAGGCCGCTTACATCAATGAGCCGTGTCCTCCGGACGGGATTGTCTACGGAGATCTGCCTGATCCGACGCAATCAGGGCGCGAGGTGCTCGTGCGCGTCGGCGCCGTGTCGCTCAACCCGATCGACACCTACGTGCGCAGCGGCGCGGTCGCGATGGCGTTGCCGAGGCCGTTCGTCGTCGGGTGCGACCTGGCCGGCACGGTCGAGGCGGTCGGCGACGACGTGTCGCGCTTCCAGGTCGGCGATCGTGTCTGGGGCACGAACCAGGGGCTTTTCGGCCGGCAGGGCACCTTCGCCCAGCGCGCGGCCGTGGACGAGTGCTGGCTCTATCCCACCCCGCCCGACGTGCGCGACGAGGACGCTGCGGCCGCGAGCCTCGTAGGCGTCACGGCTCACCTCGGGCTCGTTCGTGACGCCGCGCTGCGCCGCGACGAGACCATCGCGGTCATCGGCGGCAGCGGCGGCGTGGGCTCGACGGTGGTGCAGATGGCGAAGGCGATCGGCGCGCGCGTCGTGGCGACCGCGGGCAGCGACGAGAAGGTCGAGATCTGCCGCGCGCTGGGCGCCGACGTCGTCATTGCTTACCGCCGTCAGGATATCGGCGACGGGATTCGCGCCGCGGCGCCCGACGGGGTCGACGTGTTCTGGGAGACGCGCCGCACGCCCGATTTCGATCTCGCGGTGGACACGATGGCCGAGTGCGGCCGCATGGTGCTCATGGCCGGCCGCGATGCGCGCCCGCCGTTTCCGGTCGGACCCTTCTACCTCAAGCAGTGCACGCTCCACGGCACTGCCATGCTCAAGGCCTCGGCCGCGGATCAGCGCGTCTGCGCCGAAGACATCAGCCAGTGGCTCGCGTCCGGCGCGCTCAGGCCGCGCGTCGATCGGATCCTGCATCTTTCCGACGCCGCCGAAGCGCACGCGCTGCAGGAGCGCAGCACGGTGGGCGGAGAGAACGCGCTCAGCGGAAAGATCGTGCTCGTGATCTGAGCACGATCGCGCGTCTCATCTCCGCGCGCGGGCGGTTTCCCACGCCTCCGGATTGACCAGATGCTTCGGTCGTTCGCCGCGCACGAGGCGCTCGATATCGTCGACCGCGCGTTCGACGCCGAGGCGCATCGTGGTCGTCGTCTCCCCGCCGATGTGGGCGGTGCAGATGACGTTCTCGAACGACAGCAGCGGATGGTCCGTCGGCAAAGGCTCTTCGGCAAAGACGTCGAGCGCCGCGCCCGCGAGGTGACCGTCCTGAAGGGCCTCGACGAGCGCGGTCTCGTCGAGGATGCCGCCGCGCGACGTGTTGATGAAGTACGCGCCGCGCTTCATGCGGCGCAGCAGCGCCCTGTCGAACATGTGCGTTGTCGCCTTCGTGTGGCGGACGTGCACCGAGAGCACGTCGGATTCGGCCAGCACGTCGTCGAGCGAGACCGGTTCGGCCCCCACCGCACGGATCGCGTCGGCCACGTCGCTGCGGTTGTGCACGACGACGCGCATGCCGAGCGCCGCGGCGCGAATGGCGACCTCGCGCCCGGTGAGGCCGAAGCCGACGATGCCGAGCGTCAGGTCCGTCAGCGCGGGGCAGGTTCGGCGCTCCCGCTCGGTCCAGCGGCCGTCGCGAACGTCGCGATCGCAGAGCACGATCCGGCGCACCAGGCCGATGATCAGCCCGATCGTGAGATCGGCGGTCGCCTCGTGGACGACGGGCGCATTGGTGACCAGGATGCCGCGCGCGGTGGCGGCGTCGACGTCGATGCCGTCGTAGCCCGTCCCGTCGCGCGCCAGCAGGATGACCTCGTCGGCGGTATCGAGAATCTCGGACGTATGCTTCTCATCCGCGGCGACGACGAAGTGCTTGCCGGGAAGATGCTCGCGCAGCTCGTCTGCGGTGAGATTGCGTCCGTGATTGACCTCGCTGATTTCCGCGATGCCGCGCAACCGCTCCAGCGGTGCGCCAATGACGTCACGATCGTAGTAGCAGGCGAACAGAACTCTGGGGCGCGGCGGTAAGGGCATAGGCTCAATCAGCAGTTCCGGGATCACTTCGATCTGTGTTTCGACGCCTGCTTCACGTAGTCGGCCAGGCGGTCGGTCGCGGTCTGGATCTCGCGCTCCATCGTCGCGTCGAGATCCTTCTCCCGGCACAGCGTGGCGTGGACGAGGGACGCGACGGGCACGGTGAGATCCTTTTCGAGACGGCGCAGCGTGACCCCCTGGTGCACCGCGAGGATCGTGGTCAGCCCGATGACGCCCGGCATGTCCGGCTCGGTCGTCACGATGTACTGCAAGGCGACGCGCGGGGGCGCCGTGCCTTCGACGACCTTGAAGCCCGAGCGGCGCAGCGCGGCGCTGAAGCGCTTGCGCAACGTGTACTCGTCCATGACCCGGCCGATCGTGTGGTCGATGACGATGGCCAGCTCGTGAAGGCTGGCCAGGCTCTGCAGTTCACCGGGCAGCTCGGCGCGCCGCTGGAAGACCGGCGCGGCGCCAATCGACGCGGCGATGATCAGGCACAGGACGATGCCGGTGGCGCAGGTTCGCATCGGGGTTCTCCCGTCTGGGGTGGACGAGGCTGCGGTCCTCCCCGGGGCGAGGGTCGAACGAATCACGAACCCGGAGTGTCAATCCGGACGCGTCGTGTGTCAAGGCAATCCCGGCCGCGTCATTGCTTGACGAGGTATGCGCCCGGCGCGCCCTGCCAGGGGAACTTCTTCAGCACGTAGTCGGTGTCGGCGAGGTACTCGTCCACGGCCTTGCTTTCGCCGGACCATTCAAGGATGCCGTACTCGTCGAAGATCACCAGGCCGCCGCGCACGACCAGTGGGAACAGGCACTCGAGGCCCGCGCGGGTGGGTCGGTACATGTCGCAATCGAAGTGCAGCAGCGAGATGCGCAGGCCCGGATGGTCGCGGACGAACTGCGGCACGGTCTGCTCGATGTCGCCGACGACCAGGTCGATCCGGTCCTTCCAGGGGACGAACCGGTCGAGGTCGAAGATCCCGATGATCTCCCGAAGCTGCTGCTGGTACGCGGCGGGGCTGAATCCGCCCTCGCGCTTGTGGGACTGGTCGTAGTCGGGTCCGTCCTCCGGAGTCAGGTCGCCGAAGCCCGTGAAGTTGTCGAAGCCGAAGACGCGCTTGGTGCGGTCGCCGATGCTGGCGACCTCCAGGAAGTTGGCGAACGTCAGCAGCGACAGGCCGCGGAACACCCCGAGCTCGACGATGTCCCCGGGCAGCTCGATGGTCTGGCGGAACAGCTCCCAGTGGGCGAGGAACTTCTTCAGGTGCACGCGCCGCGCGAACAGCGGGAAGTGGTTGATCGCTTCCAGTGGATCGATCTCGTGTTGCGCGAACAGATCGGTCAGCTTCTGCTCGACCTGCTGATCGACGCCGTAGCGCTTGCGACCGTCGAAGTCGGCGGCGGGAGGCGTTCGGGTTTGAGTCATGTCAGGCTCCTGGTGCGGGCTGCGCCCGCAGGTGGCGAATCGCGGAGTGTGCGGCAGGCCGGTCGATGGTCGGGTGTGTGCAATCCCTTGCGCGGCCCTCGGAAATCAATTGGGTGTAACCGGACCTCCACGGCCGAATAGCCACGAAAAGCCACGAAAAGCGACGAAAAAAGATGAACCATTCGTTGTCAAGCCCAACGGTCCTTCAGCCCGCTACGTTTTCGAATCGATGACTTCCCTTTCTGTGGCTCTTCGTGGCGATTCATCAATCGTCTCGATGTCCGCGGAGCGCGGGTTACACCCGAATCAATTCACGTCATGCGCCAGCTGCGCATCCGTGTTCATCCGTGTCCGTTCGTGGTGCCACCCCCTCCGGCGCCACGACCGTGCCGCGCTCGATGTCGTAGTAGTGGCGGTCGGTCTCGATCGCGCCGGGGAAGAACCGGAAGTCACCGCTGAAGCGCACCCGGCTCGAGCGGTTCGGGTGGGAATAGTGAAGCAGCTCCGGGCCGAAGACCAGCACGTCTCCGGGCTCCATGAGCACATGGCGGTCCTCGAAGGCGCGCCCCGCCTCCGGCTCCACGTAGTTGCCCCAGATCACCCGTTCTTCGTGAGCGAGGCGCCCGAGCCGATGCGAGCCGGCGAGCACGTTGACGCCGCCGCACGCGTCGGTGATCGGGCAGAACGGCACCCCGACGGTCACGAAGCGTTCGAGGTGCGCGTTGTACGAGCTGTCCTGGTGCAGGGGCACGTTGGACTGAGGCTGGTCCGGAGGCTTGAACCGCAGCATCGGCGGGTAGTGCATGCGCAGATTCGCGCTGCCCAGCAGGCGCGCCAGCACCTCCTGGAGCGGGCGCTGGTCGGCGATGGCGCGCACCTCTTCGCGCAGGCGAACGTCAAGCGGAAACTCGCCGCGCACGAGGTGCTGCAGCGGCTGATCAAGTGCATGGTACGCGCGGTCGGGTCCCGTCAACCCGGCCACGAGCGCGTCCATCTGTCGCGATTCGGTGATCCGCGCGCCGGTGGCCTGGAGGAATCGATCGCTCCAATCGTCGAGCTGCCTTTGCAGCAGCCCGCCCAGCCCGTCGACGAGCGTCGGGTCGAGCATTCCGGACAGCAGCGCATAGCCGTCGCGCTCGTAGGTCGCGACGAGATCTTCGAGATCGACGGTGAGCTGGCTCATGCCCTCGCTCCTGCGGTAAGGGATTCGGCGCCCGAAAGCAGCGACCGCGCCGCGTCGAGCTGCCGACTCAAGGCGGTGGTCCGCGACGCGTCCGGGCCCGCGAAGCGCCGGCGCTCCGCGTCGACCGCCACGAAGTCGTTGAGCAGGATGCAGCACCACTTCACCCGATAGGCAGGCAGCAGGCGCCGGATGAGCGCGGCGTGCGCCGGCGGATCGTCGCCGAGCGGCTCGAAACGGCGGACGAACCGATCGAGAAGCCGGTCGGGTACGGGGATCGCGACCTGTGAAAAGAAGTCGCACACGAGCTTGATCGGTCCGTCCCAGCCGGCGTACTCGAAGTCGACGAAGTGGAGGCGGTCGTCGTTCGCCACGACGACGTTGTGAAATCCAAGATCGGACGGAGACACGCATCGGCGCTCCGCCGCGGCCCGCAGCCGCCGGGCGTCCAGCCACGAGCGAAGCTCCTGCCACCTCGGGCGCAACGACTGCCGGACGAACCGCGCGGCTCGTTGGGCGATCGGCTCACCCGTGACAAGACGGTCGAGGCGGCTCATGCGGCGCTCGATGCCCGCGAGCTGATCCTCCTGTCTGAAGCAGGCGTCGCTGGCGTCGTCGAGCGCGGGCGCGGGCGCGCGATTCAGGTGGTTGAGCCAGTCGACGATCTCGTCGATGCGCTCGTCGGTCACGTCGGCGGGACAGGCAGGCCGGCCTTCGATGAACGAGTAGAGGCCCAGGCCGCGCTCGTCGTCCCGCGCGATCGGCTTCGGGACAGGGAGGCGCCGGCGGGCGGCGAATTCGAGAAACCGATACTCGCGGTCGAGTCGGTCGCGTCCGTCGCCGCGGTGGCGAAAGTACTCCTTCACGATCATCCGGCGGCCGTCGGCGTCGATGCGGTGGATCCGGTTGTTGCGGCCGCCGCGCACCGGTCGGGCATCGATGCGGATCGGCGGGACACCGGCCGGACGAATCCGGGTCAGCAGGGTCGCGGCGAGGCGCCGCGCGCGACCGCGCTGCCGCGGTGCGGCGCCCAGCGCGGCGCACCGTGCCGCTCGACGCAGGCCCGGATGAACGTCGGCGAGCCGCGATTCGATCGCGGGCCAGCTCGTCGCGCGCTCGTCGTGCGTCGACGGGTCACCGCATTCGTCATGCGGATCGAAAAGAATACGCAACGCGCCGCGGGGAAACCGCGGATCCGCGAGAAACTCGGGCAGATCGTCGACGAAGCCGGCGCAGCCGAGGGCGGCGATCCGGCGGAGCTTGTGCCGGCGCGTCGGCTCGAAGAACGCGATGTCGACGGGCAGGTCGTGAAGCGCGAGCCAGGATCGCGCCGCGTCGTGCAGGTCCACGGTCGGGCCCTCGATGTTGGCGAAGCGCGTCTTGTGGCTGATCACGTGCAACGGCACGCGCGCGGCGCGGCAACGCCGGATGAGGTCGAGGCTGCCGGGAAAGGGCGGCGCCTCGAGCATGCGCCGCCCGTAGACTTCGGCCTGCAGCTCGATCCATTCGGCATGCCGGCCCGCGGCGCGAAGGTGCGCGCGGATCGCGCGCTTGGTCGCCGGCACCCCGTCGTCGAGAAGCTCCCGGCGCGCGGCGGCCTCGTGGAACAGCCGGTCGTAGCAGACGATCGTGTTGTCGAAGTCGACGCCGATTGTGCCGAACGCGTAGTCGTTCATGTGGACAGCTCCGCCATGCCCGCGGCACGGGCGTGGGTCGGTTCGGGCGCCGGGCCGGGCCTGACGATGGCACGCACGACGCGCCCCGACTCGAGGTCGTCGAGCGCCTCGTTGATGCGCGACAGCGGATAGTCGTCGGACATCAGGGTCGTGAGGTCGATGTCGCGCCGTGCGATCAGGTTCGCGAAACGCGGCAGGTCGCGATCCGGCGCGCAGTCACCGCCCCACGTTCCGAGGAGGCGCTTGCCGAGGTTGAGCTGGCCGGGATCGATCTGCAGGGTGGCGCCCTTCGGGGCGTTGCCGATGACGACCGCGGCGCCGCCGCGCGGGCGCACGCACCGCAGCGCCTGGTCCATCACCTCGGGCCGGCCGGTGGCCTCGATGGCGAAGTCGCAGCCGCCGGGACACAGGGCCGCGACGCGCTCCACGGGGTCGTCGCGCCGGATGTCGATCGGGGTCGCGCCCCACCGTCCGGCCAGGTCGAGCTTGGCGTCGATCCGGTCAATGGCGATGACAGTCGCGCAGCGGACGGCGGCGACCGCGCCGAGGACGGCGCAGCTTCCGACGCCGCCGGCGCCGAAGACGGCGACGGACTGGTCCGGTCGGGCACCGCACGCGTTGATCACGGCGCCGAACCCGGTAGCGACGGCGCAGCCCAGCATCGCGGCCTCGCGCATGGGAATCGACGGCGGCAGTGGGGTCAGCCGGTTCTCGCTGATCACGGCGTGCTGCGCGAAGGTCGTGATCGCGCCCGCGTTCACGACGGTGTCGCCGCAGCGGTAGGTGCAGCCGGGGACTTCGGCGCCGTCACCCTTGATCCAGGAAAGGACGACGGCCTGACCGGGGCGCGCCTTGCGCACCTCCGGGCCGACATCGACCACGATGCCGCTGCCTTCGTGCCCGAGGCAGTGAGGCAGGTACCGATCGGTCCCGCGATGTCCGCGGCACTCGAGCCACTGCGTTCGACACACGCCGGTGTAGGTCACCTCGACGAGCACCTGGCCGGGCTGCAGCACGGGCACTTCGAGATCCACGACCTCGAGCGGCGCCGCGGTCCGGAACAGCACGGCGGCGGTCGTCTTCATCGCGTCGCCTCCAGTGGCGCGAGCGCGGCTTCGACCTGCGTGACGATGCCGGCCGCGTCGAGACCGGCCTGTCGGCGCAGCGCCGCCGGCGAAGCCGTGACATGGTGATAGGCGTCGGGAGCGCCCAGGCACCGCAACCGGGCGTGGCCGTCGTCGTGCGCGGTGCGCCATTCGGCCACGGCACTGCCGAGACCGCCGCATAGGCTGTGCTCCTCGATCGTCACGACGAGATCCCACCGATCGAAGCAATCGCGAAGCAGATTCCCGTCCAGGGGCTTGACCGTCGGCAGGCTCACCACGCGCGGATCGTGCCCGCGCGCTTTCAGCAGCGCCGACGCTTCGATGGCCGCGGGCATGACGATGCCGGTGCCGATCAGGCAGACGTCGGGCCCTTCGCGCAGGACGATCCCGGCGCCGAGCCCGAGATCGATCGGACCGTCGTGAATGTCGGGCTCGCCCTTTTTCCCGAGACGCAGGTAGACCGGCCCCTCGTGCTCGAGCGCCGCGGCCAGCAGCGCCCGCAGCTCGTGGACGTCGGCGGGGCACGCGACGGTCATGCCGGGCAGGGATCGCATGTGCGCGATGTCCTCGAGCGCCTCGTGCGTCGCGCCGAGCTGGCCGTAGCAGAATCCCGCGCCGACGCCGACGACGAGAACGGGCTGCCGGTGGTAGCAGAGATCGACGCGCACCTGCTCGAGGCAGCGCGCCGTCGCGAAGGGGGCGATCGTGTAGCACACCGGGCGCAGGCCGCTCATGGAGAGACCGGCCGCCGTGCCGATCATCGCGGCCTCCGCGATGCCGCAGTTCACGAAACGATCCGGCGCCGCTTCCTTGAACGGGTCGAACAGCCGGTTACCGACGTCCGCCGACAGGAGGACCACCCGGGGATCGTGCTGCGCGTGCCGCGCGAGGGCGGCCGCGAAGGCGTTTCTCATTCGTTCAGCTCCGCGACGGCCGCATCCACCTGTGCCGCGTCGGGCACGCGGTAGTGCCAGTTGTTGTCGTCTTCCATGAACGACACGCCCCTGCCCTTGATCGTGCGGGCGACGATCGCGATCGGCCGGCCGCTGCCGTCCGGCACGCGGCGCAAGACCGAGGCGACGGCGTCAACGTCGTGGCCGTCGCCCTCGTGCGCCGACCATCCGAACGCCTCGAACTTCTCGCGCAGCGGCTCGAGCGCCATGACCCGGTCGCTGCGGTCGGTCGCCTGCCAGCCGTTGGCGTCGACGAGCACGGCGAGGTGGTCGAGCCCCTGGGCCGGGGCGAACAGGACCGCTTCCCACACAGAGCCTTCGTTGCACTCGCCGTCGCCCATCAGGACGAAGCAGCGGTAATGACGTCGCGTGATCCGGGCGGCGAGCGCCATGCCGGCGCCGACCGGCAGGCCGTGGCCGAGCGACCCGGTAGCCGCCTCGATGCCCGGCACGGCACACGGGATCGGCTGCTCGGCGAGGGGGCTGCCCGCCGCGCCGAATCGTTCGAGCTCGGCGAGGGGAATGAAACCGCGGTGCGCCAGCGTGGCGTAGAGCGCCGTGGCCGCGTGGCCCTTACTGAACAGGAAACGATCTCGCTCGGGATCGTCGGGCCGCGCCGGGTCGACGCGCAATTCGCAGAAGTACAGCGCGGCGAGCAGATCGACGCAGGAAAGCGCCGACGCGAGGTGCGGCGCGCGGGCCGCGTGCGACATCCGCACGACGTCGCGCCGGATCGCGGCGGCCCGGGCGCGAAGATCGACCTCGTGCGAGGCCGGCGTCGATGCCAGTTGAGCGCCCGGGTTCAAACCGTTGCGGGCTCCATGAGTTGATGCTGGTGGTGAGCCATCATGCGCACGTTGTGGTAGCGCGGGTCGTCCGTCGCGCCGGGGAACCTGCCTTCCCGCAGTGCCGCGAGCACGTCCGCGATCGCGTCGTCGACGGTGCGGCGCGGCACGAAACCGAGGTGGCGCTTGATGCGGTCGGAGCTGATCCGATAGGAGCGCTCGTCCTCCGTCGGTCGGGTCACGATGGGGAGGCAGCGCCGCTGCCCGCGCGCGGCGTCACGGATGCGCTGCGCGATGTCGGCGACGGCAAGATTCTCGGCGCCGACGTTGAAAATCTCGCCCGCGACGCGCTCGTCGGTTTCGGAGAGCAACTGGACGTAGAGGTCGGTCATGTCCTCGATGTGCAGGTTCGGCCGCATCTGCCGGCCGCCGAAGACGGTGACCTGGCCGCGGCATGCCGCATGCGCGGTGAGCAGGTTGACGACCACGTCGAACCGTTGGCGCGGCGACGCCCCGCACACCGTGGCGGGACGAACGATGACGGGGACGAACGACGGGGACTGCTGCTCGAGCAGGATCGGCTCGCACCAGGCCTTGTAGCGGCTGTAGTCGGTCAGCGGCGCCAGCGGATGATCCTCGTCCACGATCGGGCGGTCGCTGATGCCGTAGACGCTCGAGGACGAGGCGTAGACGAAACGGCGGACGCCGGCGTCGCGGGCGGCGTGGACCAGGGGGGCGAACGCATCGAGGTTGACCGAGCGCGTCAGCGCGGGGTTGAGGTCGCTGCTCGGATCGTTCGAGATGCATGCAAGGTGCACGACGGCCCGGCAGTCGCGCAGCCGCCGCGCCACCAGGTCGGGATCGCGAAGGTCGCCCTCGTGCTGCTCGAGACGCGGATCATCCGCGACGTCGTCGAGGACGTCGCGTCCGTAGAGGTACCAGTCGAGGACGCGAACGCGCCAGCCGGCCTGCAGAAGCTTCGGCACGAGCACGGCGCCGACGTATCCGGCACCGCCGGTAACCAGGACGATCGGTTCATTGCGATTCATTTGGGTGTGACCGGTCGCTGACTTCTTGTGGCTATCCGTGCTCGAGTCCGGCCCGCGGAGCGCCGGTGACACCCGATTCATTTCAGCAGGCACTCGATGTGCCGGCACAGCCGCGCGCGGTCGATCGGCCTTCGATGACCGACGGTGGCGACCGCCTCGGCGCCGGCGGCGTTGCCGATCATGCCCGCCAGCTCCAGCGGCGCCCCCCTTGCGGCACACAGCGCCGCCACCGAGACGAAGGCATCGCCCGCCCCCATCCGGTCCCTGACCTGACCCGCCACGGCGGGCACCTTCGTGAACCCCTCCTGCCGGTCGTAGCACACGCAGCCGCGACTGCCGCGCGTGATGATGACCTGCGGGCAGTCGAGCCGGCGCGACACCTTCTCGATCAGCGGCTCGAGGGCCCCGTGGCGGTTGCGGCCCTCGACCCGGATCTCGTTCTCCGCCACGCAGATGAGGTCGGCGCGGCGATACTTCGACACGGTGTGGTAGCCGAGGTTGCCGGCGTTGCACTGGACGTTCAAGGCGAGGAACCGCGCGCGATCGACGATCTCGTCGGCGGCCTTGCGGCCGATCATGCCGTGGCCGTAGTCGTTGACGACGACGAGATCGTGCTCCGGCGCGCGGGCGGCGATCGCGGCGTTGAGCTGCGCCGCCTCGTCGGCGTTGAGCGGCGCGTCGTCGCCCTCGTACACCTCGAAGAGCTTCTGGAAGAAGTACCCGTCGATGTAGCGCCGCTTGACGATCGTCGGCGCGTCGCGGCGCCGGACGTAGACGGCGTCGACGGCCGGCCGAAGCTGCCGTTCCACGAAGCGGGCCTGGTCCGACTCGGCGCCGATCATGGTGAGCATGGTGGTGCGGCCCGCGAAGCCAGCGACCTGGTTGGCGACGGCGAGAATTCCGCCGGCGTGCTTCTCCAGCCGGTTCTGGCGCACGGTCAGCACCGGCTCCTTCGACGACTTGCCGATCGCCTGGCAGTACTGGTACTCGTCGACGATCGCTTCGCCGATCACCAGTGCCGACAGCTCGCGCGCCCGATCGAGATGCGCGAGGACCTCGTCGCTGTCGTGCCGCTGCGCAAGCCCGGTGAGGTAGCGCCGCGTGGCCTCGGACAGGCCGCTCAGGTACCGGTTGATCAGGCGCGACGAGCTGCTCGTCAGCTCGTCGGTGAACTCCAGGCGCCCGCCGATCGACTCGACGGCCTCGCGCTCGCGCGCGATCGCGCCGGTGACGTCACGATCGGGATCGCGGTACTCGGCACCCTTGACGAAGCAGTCCGGCCGGAGGTAGCCGATCGTCTCGATCGCCGTCGGCCAGCGGTTGACGGCGACGAGGTCGACGCAGTCGAGCGCCGCGATCGCCTCGGCCCGCAGGCGTTCGTCGAACGCGGGGCGGTCCGGGCCCTTGTTGACGTAGCGGTTGGGGGTCACGGTCACGACGAGCAGGTCGCCGAGCCGCCGCGCCCGCTGCAGGTGCCGGATGTGACCGATGTGGAGCAGATCGAACACGCCGTGACAGTGCACGACGCGCCGGTGGCCGCGGGCGAGGCCGATCCGGGCGCGCAGATCCGAAAGCGAGACGATCTTGTCGTCGGCGACGGCCGTGATGTGCGGGCTTTCAACTGCCATGAGCGTTGACCGGCGCCGGCGCTTCGGCGATCTGCCGGCGCATCCGTTGCACGACGCGGCCCAGTCCGGCGTCGATGCGAAGGCGCTGCTCGACCGCGCGGCACTGTTCGTCGCGAATCGCCTGCCGTCGAGCGTCATCGCGCGCGAACTCGGCGAGGCGTGCGGCGCAGGAATCAGGATCTTCGAACGTGATTTCGTCGAGGCGTGGCAGCATCGGCGCCCCGACCGCGAGCACGCCGGCACGCTGGTAGCAGCGGACCTGACGGACGGGGTCGACGTGCACGCCGAAGCAGAGGCAGGCGCCGCGATCGAGCAGCGACTCGAGCGCCGGCCGGTGTTTCGGATCGACCGTCCGCCGCGCGGCGTCCTGGTCGTCGACCCCACGGGGCAGGTGGGCCGAAAGGAAGTCGCCGAGCGCCTGCATCGCGTCGTTCGCCGGGTGGCGCCGCACGAGGAAGAAGCCGCCGGCGACGAGGCCGTTCAGGAGGCGCGAGTGCGTGACGCAGGGATAGGGCTCGAGGTTCAGGTTGACGCGGCTGCGGCGGCAGAGCGTTTCGAGAGGTGCGCCGGGGGTGACCGTGCCCCGCGCGAATTCGGCGAAGCCCGGGTTGCCTTCCCAGCCGCGCCCGTAGACGGCGAGGGTCAGGCCCTGCGCCTTCGCGGCGCGGGCGACCCACGACAGGCCCTGCTGCCGGTACAGCGCGATGTTCAGCGGGTTCCACAGGCCGTCGAGCACGAATCTCTGCGCGTCGGTGTCGAGGCGGACGCCGCGCTCGTCGGCCCGGGCGTCGATCCAGTGGCGCAGATCGAATTTCGTCGGCACCGCCGCGCCGCGGCGGTAGTGCTCGAGGAGCGCCTCGTGGCAATGCACGAAGAACGAGTGGAACGCCGGCGGCAGGTCCGTCGACACCTGCGGCGTGATCGACTCGGGACATTCGCCGATGTTCGAGACGTAGACGAGATCGTCGCCGTCGCTTTCCCACGACGCGGGGCGCTGCGTCATCGACGCCATCATCATCGGCACATCGACGCACTGGCGCGGCGGATACGCGTAATCGTCGGTGAACAGGGGCGTCGAGAAGGTGAGCACGAAGTCGCGTGCGGTCACCGTGCGCCCCGCTTCCGGCAGCGTCAGGTGCGGCAGCAGGTCCTGGATCCAGCTTGCGATCGGCAGCGCGTCGGGCACGGCCGTCGAGATCGAGGCGCGCAGCTGGTCGAGGACGAAGAGCAGGTCGGGGCGGAAGCGGTCGATCTCCCGCAGGATCGTGCCCTGCAGAATGCGGTGGTGCTCCGTGGGCTCGATGACGAGCCGGGGCGCCCATCCGAGATGCGCGAAGCCCTCCATCGCCTGGCGCGCCGAGTACTGGAGCACGGTCGTGAAGCGCGACGTGACGATCAGGACGCGCGGCGGCCGCGGCGGGTCGGGGCCGAGCAATCTGGTCAGCGCCTCGGTCGTCACCGCGTCGTAGTGCTCGTCCAGGCCGCGCTTCACGGCCGCGTCGGCTTCCTGCCGGTCGCGTTCGATCGCGTCGATCTCGCCCATGATCTCGTCGTGACGGCGCGAGACGCGGAAGTGCGCCGCGGGCGGAGGTAGCGACGGGTCGTCGAGCACCGTGTCGCGGTAGGCGCGCGACCAGTCGTCACCCCAGTAGAGCCGGAACCGGGGCTGCTCGATCGGGCCGCTGGCGCCCGCGTAGTCGTGGATCATCATGCACGCCACCACGAGCTCGGGATCCGGCTCGATGACGTGAACTGGAAGCTGCTGGTCGAGAAGCAGGCGCGGCGGCTGCCGCGAGAGGTACCTGAGCATGTACCCGTCCCCGAGGCCGACCAGTCCGATCGCCTTGCCCGCATCGCACGCCGGTTGCAGGCGCTGGACGTTCTCTTGCAGCGCGGCGGTGCAGCTCTCCGCCGACGTGGAGAGAATCACCGGCCCCTCGGGCTCCGAAATGTCCACGATCTGAGGGTTGCCCTCGCGATCGGCGCGGAACCGGTAGCGGGTCAGCGTGATCGGCGGATCGAGCCGCTCGTAGGTCTCGCCGCGGTGGCGCTGCAGGGCGTCGAGATTGCGGCAGAGGAACAGCTTCAGGTTGGTTTCGAGGTCGGGCGGCGACACCCGCTCGAACATCCGCGCCGCGTCGGCCCAGCGGCGCCGCTGCATCTGCAGCATGCCGATCGGGCGGAGCAGGTCCGCCGGCGGCCGGTCGAGCGACGCCAGCTCCCGGTCGACGCGGTCCAGGTCGTTCGACGCGAGGGCGTCGGCCAGGGCCTTCAGATTCGAAGCGCGGTCTGAATGGACGGTGGGTTGGGGCAGACTGACCATGCAACGTCCCCGGCGGCGGTGGTGCCCCGCTCCGATCAATCATCGATCAGGCGATGGATCGGACTTGAAAATCAGCCGTCAGGGAAGGGAGGAGAGGCGTCAGAGAGGAATCGGAACTGACGGGTGCCGGTCGCTCATCCCGGCGGACGGTGGAGTCCGCCGAGGATGAGAAACCGTCGCGCCAGGTCTCGGCGGGCTTGCCCCATGTGCCTTTCGCTGAGCCTGGTCTGGAGCATTGCCCCAGCGTGCCCCCGGAAACCACGCTACAGCTAACACCATGCAAGCCATTGCAAACCATCACGACCCATCAGGCAGACGCACCTGATGTACGCGACGACCGGCATCCTGAAAAAGACAACGATGTCGGATGCCGATCGATTACGATCGCGATGGGGCACTCGGCAGACCGCCGTCTACCCACATTAAGACATCTTTCAAACAGGTTAACGGAGGGTGGGCAGGAAAGATCCTGCCTTTTTGGGAAAATGTGGGAAATTGGTGAAATTGCGTCGATTCGGGGCTTTGACCCAATCCTGTGCGGCACGGCATTCGCGGTGCGTTCGTCGGGATTGCCACCGAGCCGAGCCGACCGGAGGGGCGTTGGCGACTCCGGGCGGGGGACGACCCGGCTCGGCAAGCGTCAGCCCCGATTTCTGCCCCGCAACTCGAGTGCCGAACAGGATTGGCTTCGACCCCGCGACGTTCACGCCATGCGCCGGGCGAATTCGGTTATGCTCGTGACGGTGGGCCGGGCGCCGCGGCGCACCGAGCGTGCGGCTCCGCCCGTGAAGTTTTAAAGTCTTTTACATCAAGGCGATACATACATCAGATATTCGTTTCGGTATCGTCAAGGAGCGTTCCATTGAAATACCGCTACCTCGGTGACTCGGGCCTGCTCGTTTCGCGCATCTGCCTCGGGACCATGACCTATGCCATGAAGGACTGGGGCTGCGACCTGGATGTCGCGCGGGCGCTGACGCGTAAGTTCGTCGACGCGGGCGGCAACTTCTTCGACACCGCCGACATGTACAGCACCGGCGGATCGGAAGAGATGCTCGCCGAGACGATCTCGGGCCTTGATCGCGACGACCTCGTGCTGGCCACGAAGTGCTGGTTCCGCATGCGGCCGTCGGCGAACGCGAAGGGCCTGTCACGCAAGCACATCATGGAGGCGGCCGAGGCGAGCCTCCGCCGGCTGCGCACCGATTACATCGACCTGTACCAGGTGCACGGCCCGGATCCCTTCACCCGTCTCGAGGAGGTGATGCGGGCCCTCGACGACCTCGTTCGCACCGGCAAGGTGCGCTACATCGGCTGCAGCAACTTCTTCGGCTGGCAGATCGCCAAGGCCAACGGGATCAGCGAGCGGATGGGGCTGGAGAAGTTCGTCAGCGGCCAGCACCTGTACAACCTGCTGCGGCGTGACATCGAGCGCGAGGTCCTGCCCGCCTGCGCCGACCAGGGCCTGGGCATGCTGTGCTGGGCGCCGCTGGCCAGCGGCCTGCTGACCGGCAAGTACGACCGGGAGAAGGGCCCGTCGGAGGGCACGCGCATCGGCTACCGGGCCGAGATCGACATGCCGCGCTACTGGAGCGATGACAGCTTCCGTATCGTCGACGAGTGCGTGGCGATCGGCCGCGAGCACGGGCGCAGCGCTTCGCAGGTGGCACTGGCATGGCTGCTTCACGACCCGCGCGTCACCGCGATCATCGCCGGCGTCCGGACCGAAGCGCAGCTGGAGGACAATCTCGGGGTCAGCGACTGGGATCTGACCGACGCCGACCACGAGCGGTTGACCAACCTCGTCGGATTCAACCTCGGCTACCCGCAGGAATGGATCGGCCTGACGTTCTGGAACATCGGGGGGATGGAGGAGTTTGCAAGGAGCAGGTAGCAAGGAGCAGGTAGCAAGGAGCGGGGAGCAAGGAGCGGAACCTTCGGGCGTAGCTGAAGTCGCCAGACTTCAGATATCCGGTGCGCGTGTTGGCGCTTGTCGCTCCCGCGGCCGGGCCAACTGAAGTCTGGCGACGTCAACAGCGCGCAATCCTCTCCGCCCACTGCATCATCTGCATCGTGTCCTGGTACGTCGCGCCGGGCGGGGGGACGTCCAGGCCGGCCACGATGCGGCAGAAGCGACGTTGCTCCTCCGCGAGCATGCCGGAGGCGCCGCCCGGGCCCGTGCGGATCTCGAGTGCCATCGGCCAGTGCGCGCGGTCGTCCCAGACGCGGACGGGTCGCGGGTTCGGCTCGATGCGCGCCATCCAGTCGTCGCCGAACACCTCGAGCCGGTCGTAGCCGTCGCGGCACATGCCGGCGGTCGTCATGAACGACGCGGTGAGCCGCGCGACCGTTCCGTCGTCGAACTGCAGCGTCGCGACCGTGAGATCGATGGCGCCGCTCGCATGACGATGCGACGTGGCGTCGATGCGCGACGGCTCGCGCGAGCCGACGAGCGCGCGGACCAGGTAGAGGTCGTGGATCATCGTCAGGTAGAGCGGCGACTCGCCGGGATAGTCCTCGATCGTCGTGACCGGCCGGTGCCGCACCGCGTCGATGAAGCGGATCGGACCGCGCGCGGCCGCCTGCTCCGTCAGCTCGACGAACTCGCTGTTGAACAGCGCGATGTGTCCCATCATCAGGTTGGACGAGTCAGGTCGCACGTGCGGGCCGAGACGCCGCGCGTCGGCGACCGATTCGGCGATCGGTTTCTCGACCATCACGATCGCGCCGGACGCGAGCAGCTTCGCGGCGATGTCGACGTGCGTCCGCGTCGAGCTGGCGACGATCCATCCGTCGGCGTTCGCTTCGGCGAGCGCGGCGTCCAGGTCG